>JAOARL010000029.1 GCA_025210555.1 Clostridia bacterium | reverse complement strand
TTTGATAATATTTGATAGTAATTGTTGGTAGTTTTGTGTTATAATGTCCATGAGGAACCTCCTAGTGATTGTTTTTGTCGACTTCATTATATCGAGGTTTCTTTTTTATTGCTACAATCCCAATACTATTTTACACTATCAAATTCAAAGTACTATTTTTATTTTTTTTAGCTATAATGTATAATAGACAATGAAAGGAATGAGACATGTTTGATTTAATAATAATAGGTGCAGGTGCTAGCGGACTTTTTTTAGGAGCTAATATTAAAGGGAAAAAAGTACTGATATTAGAGAAAAAAGATAGAGCTGGAATAAAGATTTTAATGAGTGGAGCTGGAAGATGTAACCTAACTAATATAGAAGATATAAAAGGATTTGTAGAGAGGTTTAATAATAAATCTTTTGTTAGAAAGTGCTTATATAAATTTGATAATAACAAGCTCATAGATTATTTCACGTCTAGAGGATTAAGTACTTATACTGACAAGAATGGCAAAGTATTTCCTAAGAGTGATTCGTCTAAAGATGTGCTTAAATTACTGTTATCAGAATGTAACAAAAATGGCGCTCATATAAACTATAATGAAAAGGTCATTGAAATAAACAAGAATGAAAAGTTTACAATTAAAACAAGTAAGGGCGAGTATGAAGCTAAAAATGTAGTTATAGTAACTGGTGGAATGAGTTATCCGACTACCGGTTCAGAAGGTGATGGATATTCACTTGCAAAGAATTTAGGACATAAAATTATTAATTATAAACCAGCATTAACATCAGTTAATGTTAAAGACTATAGTTTTACAGAACTTTCAGGTATATCTATTAAAGATTCTAGAGTTAAAATTTTTAGAGATACCAAAAAAGTTATGGAATATATAGGAGATATATTATTTACACATAAAAATATTTCAGGTCCTGGAGTAATAAACATTTCAAGAGAAATACTAAAAGGTGATGTAATAAAGATATCAATTGTTTCAGATTATGAAAATGAAGAAGTTTTTAGAGCTAAAGTAAAAAAAGATATAAGTGAAAGTAGTAAAAACATAAAAAATGTATTAAAAGGATATGAAATATCAGAGAGATTAATTGATAAAATAATCCAGCTTTCAGATATAGACGTTAATAAAAAAGATTTATCTAAAAAAGAAATTAATAGACTTATAAGTAACTTGATAGAATTTGAATTTGAAGTAACTAGTTTAGATGGATTCAATAAGGCTATGGTTACATCTGGAGGAATAGATGTAGAGGGCGTAAATAGTAAAACGATGGAATCGAAAATAATAGCAGGTCTTTATATGGCTGGAGAAGTATTAGATATAGATGGTGAAACTGGAGGATATAACTTACAATTTGCATTTTCATCAGCTATGGCTATCGCTTATAGTATTAGGAGGTAGATATGTTAAGAACAATAATTAAATATATAGTTAAATGGTTAGTGTTTATAGGAGTTGCTTTATTTATACATTTGAAATTTAGCATTGATAATGTATACATGATCATAGGAGTATTAGCATTTATTGGAGTGCTTCATCATCAAAATGAAAGTATAAAAGTAACAGAATATGATATTTCTCATGATAAATATCCGGGAAACCATGGTGAGCTTAGAATAATGCAAATATCAGATTTTCATAATAAGAGATATGGAAAAGCTCAAAAGAGATTAGAAAAAAAGATTAGAGATATAGAGATTGATATAATTGTTATAACTGGTGATACAATCGATGAAAAATATGATAAAAATTCAAGACACTTAGTAGAAGTACTTATAAAAAAAGCACCAGTATATTTTATAACAGGTAATCATGAATTCGATACATGTCCAATTTCATATGGTAACTTTGAAAAATTCTTAGAGGAAAAAGGTGTACATGTTTTAAGAAATAAAGCTAAGAAAGTGGGAGATATATCAATAATTGGTATTGACGATCATGATTTAGAAGGAAAAGAAAAGTTTTTAGAAAGATTAGAAGTATTAAGTAAAGAAGATGGATTTAAAATACTTCTATCACATAGACCAGAATTTGCAGAAGAGTACATTAAAAATAATTATGAAATAGTATTTTCAGGTCATGCACATGGTGGACAAGTAAGAGTACCTAAAGTAGGAGCTTTAGCTGCACCAGGACAAAAAATATTTCCAAAGTATGCAGAAGGATTTATTGATGAGGGGAATACTAAGCTTGTAATAAGCAGGGGACTTGGAGATAGCTTAGTACCTCAGAGGTTATTTAATAGACCAGAAATAGTCATAGCTAATATAAAGGGATAGGAGTGGGAGCATGAAAAAGATACCAAAAGATATACAAGAACTTATATCAAAAGGAATAATTGATGATAATAATGCTATTAAAGTAAAAGAATATTATGATTCTAAGAAGTCGATAATTGGTGAAAATTTTTTATTAACAATACTTAGCTTATTTGGAGTACTTGTAATAAGCTTGGGATTGTTTATAATATTTGGACATAGTTGGTCAGAGTTTAGTTATACTACAAAGTTAATTGTAGGGTATATGCCACTTATATTAGGTAATGCTACAATGCTTTGGGTTATACATAAAGGAAAGGGAGCTGCGTGGAAAGAGAGTGTTGGAGTTTTCAACTTTTTTGCAATAGAACTTTTAATAATGATCTTGTATCAAACAACAGGAATAAGTTATGGGTTTGGAGCTAACTTAATATGGCTTGCAGCTTTATCTGCTCCAATGTTATATTTGCTAGACTCAAAGATTTTATTTGTGTTATACAACATTGTTGGAATTATGTATGCAGCAAATATGTATCAAGAAATAAAATTGGCACCAGTTATTTTTATAGCTTTACAAGTGCCATATATATATAAACAATTAAAAGTTGAAAAGAGAAATTGGTTTAATAACTTAATGGATGTTTCATGGGTTATATCAAGTACAATGCTATTGGGTTTATTAACAATGTATTATCAAGAAAGTTTAGCTCATATACTAATGTTTGGGTATTTGGCAGTACTTTTTTGGATAGAAGAAATGGTTAATAAAAAAGAAAACTGTAGAAATTGTCCAATTGCAATAACTTCACTTGCTACAATGTACGTGATTTTTATGGAAAATGCAGGGAGTGATTTAACAGTAAATTTATTTAATAGTTATTCGGTATTATATATAAGTATATTAGTATTATATCTTGGGGGATTATTTATAGCTTTTAAAAATATAGGAGATAGAACTAAAAATAGTTTAATATTACCATTATATGCAGTTGTTATTGCAAGTATGGTAGTGCCAGGGCAAAGAGAGTTACTATTTACAATAGGTGCTCTATACATACTTATAAGATTAATTGTAAAAGATAATATTGTTGGAATGTTTGCAAGTTTTGCTTTATTAATCTATAGTCTTGATACTGGAAGTGGAATGATAGGGTCAACTATAATTGGATTAGTTTTAATTGCTATGATATTAAAAACTAAGTTTCTTTATCAGCCAAGTCAGAATATATTTACATACATAATGAAGATTATGACGGGGATATTTGCTTATTCATTCTTAATGGGTAAATTATATCTTAATCCGGGAATTAGATATTTGAAAGAATTAACACCATTTATTTCTCTAATTATGATTTTTGTTCTTGTTATATATTTATTAAGCAAAGAAGATAATAAAAATGTTGTAAAGGTTATGGGTAGTCTGCTGGTTATGATAATATTAGAGATGATACTTCCAGTTGCAGCTATGGTAGCTCTTTACAATATATGGGTCGTAGCTATAGGAGTGTTAACTTTAAAAAGAGGTAGTGAAGAAAAGGATTTAATAGTTTTTGAAAATGGAATATTAATGCTTGCTATAATTGTTATAACAAAACTATTTGATTTTGAAATTAATTTTATAATAAGAGGAATTTCATTTATAATAGTTGGAATTGTAGTTATTGGTTATAATATTGTGGTTTTAAAAAGGTTGGGTGATAGTAATGAAAAATAAAAGATTACTATTTGCTATTATATTTATAGCTTTTCAAATGATCTTATTGCTTGGTTTTGGAAGGGTTATTGACTCTAAACTAAAAAAAGCAAGTATGCATTCATTTATAATATCAAGCTTACAGCCTGGTGAAGATATAAAAGGAAAATATCTTCTTATATCAATAGACGGTGAGGATGCTTATTATGATGAAGATAGAGAAGAAAATGCAATTTATGGAATTATGGAGCAAAATGGAGATAGAGAATATTTTGTTAATAAGTTTGTCAAAGAAGATTCACCAGAGCTAAAAGAAGAAATATATCTTAGGGTAGAGAGAAGAAATAATTATGGCGCTAAATTTAATCTTAAATATTATGGAGATGAAGAAGAGCTTGAAAAAATATATGACAAGATTGAAATAAATAAGAACTACAATATGTTTAATGATGAAAATGAGATAACGGGTGCTAAGGGTATAGCAATAATAAAAGTAAAAGATGGTTATGGAAAAGTAGAAAACATAACGATTAAAGAAAATTAATAAAAAACAAGTAAAATCTTACAAAAGATTAAGTAAAATGATATAATAATAGTGCGAAAGCACTATTATTTTTTTGAAAGGAAGCAGAAATGGAATTAGTAAATTATATAGTAATGGGTATTATTCAAGGAGTGGCAGAATTTTTGCCAATAAGTAGTTCAGGGCATTTAGTAATTAGTAAAGAAATATTAGGTATAGAGGCTCCAGCAGGGGTTTTAGAAGTCGTACTTCATTTAGGTACACTTATATCTATACTTTTAGTATATAGAGAAGAAATATGGGGATTAATAGTTGAGTTCTTTAAGATGATTGGGGATACATTTAGATTAAAGCCAGATTTGAATAAAAATGAGAATAGAAAATTTATAACGCTTGTTCTTTTAGCATCTATACCAACAGGTATTATAGGAATTCTTTTTAAAGATTGTTTTGAAGAGATGTTTGGCTCTTTATTATATGTAGGAATTGCATTACTTATAACAGGAACAATACTTTTATTAACTAAAAAGTATGAGAATACAACAAGAGATTTTAAAGAAGTAGGGTTTTTAAATGGACTCGTAGTGGGTATAGTTCAAGGTTTTGCAATAGTACCAGGTATATCAAGATCAGGATCAACAATATTTGCAGGACTTTTAACAGGTATGAAGAAGGAAAATGCAGTTAAATATTCGTTCTTTATATCAATACCAGCAATAATGGGAGCAGCACTCTTGAAGTATTTAGATTTAACTAGTGAGGAACTAGCAGGAATAATGAATATAAATTATTTAGCAGCATTTATTGCAGCAATAGTTATAGGATATATATCAATCAAATTCTTAATAAATATGCTTAATAAAGGAAAAATGTACTTATTTGCATATTATTGTTATGCAGTTGGAATATTATCATTAGTTTATTATTTTGTTAAATAGGAGGGTATAAATGGCAGAAGAAAAAATTGAAAAGAAACCTAGAAGAGGGGCTAATAAGCAAGAAGATAAAAAGCCAAAAAAGGTTTCTAAAGAAGATGAAAACAAAAAATATATAAATAAAGAAGTTCATGCACTTTTACATGGCCTTTTATCACTGGCATTTATGTTTAGTATATACTTTAATAATGCTGGAATTGTTGGTGAAAGGATAAATGAGTTCAGTGTAGGTATTTTAGGGATATCAGCATACACATTACCTATAATATTCTTTGTTTATGCAAACATGATATTTATAAAAGAACCAGGTTTTATTAAAGATAGACACAAGCTTGAAATAATGGGGATTGTTATATGGTCATCAGTAGTAGCTCACGTAACAAATATATTTAATAATAATGATATAACACCTTGGGGTGAAGGTGGATTTGTAGGAAGCTTTATAGGAAATATATTTCAAAGTTTATTTGGTAGTTTATCTATATGGATACTTATAACAATGTTTATAATATTTGTAGTTATGACTACAGGTAAGTCTTTTATAGAACTTATTGTATATTTGAGTAGAATGTTTGCTAAAAAACTTTCAGAGAGAAAAGCAAATAGATTTGAAGATACATATGAGGATAAGAAAAAGCCTAAAAAGGAAAAAGTTAAAAAGGCTGTAGAAGAAAAACAAGAACCAGTAGAAATTATGATAAGTGACTTCAGTAAAAAAGAAGAAGTAAAATGTGAAGAAAATCAAGAAACTGAAGCTAGTGAAGAAGAAATAGAACATATAAAAGATGAGTTAAGTGAAAGTATTAATGAAGAAGTCAAAGAATATAAGTATCCAGGGGTAGATCTTTTAAATGAAGCACCTTGTGATATATCAGAAGGTTCAGAGGAACTTATGAGAGAAAATGCAAAAAAACTTGAGGAAACACTCGAAAGTTTTGGAGTAGGAGCGCAGGTTACTCATATAAGTAGAGGACCATCAGTTACTAGATATGAGCTTAAGCCTAAGACTGGAATAAAGGTAAGCAAGATAGTTAACCTTACAGATGATATAGCTCTTAACTTAGCAGCTAAGGGTGTAAGAATTGAAGCTCCAATACCTGGTAAAGCAGCTATTGGAATAGAAGTAGCAAATGAAAATAGGCAAATGGTTTGTTTAAGACAAGTATTTGAAAGTGATGAATTTATTAAGCATCCATCAAAAGTAGCATTTGGGCTTGGCAAAGATATATCAGGAGATACAATTGTTGCTGACATTGCTAAAATGCCACATGTTCTTATTGCAGGGGCTACTGGGTCAGGAAAGAGTGTTTGTATAAATACACTTGTAACGAGTATTATTTATAAGGCTGATCCAAATGAAGTTAAACTTATAATGATTGACCCTAAGGTAGTTGAACTTAAGGTATATAATGGGATACCACACTTAATGATACCAGTTGTAACTGATCCTAAGAAAGCTGCATCAGCACTTAACTGGGCAGTTCAGGAAATGATTAAGAGATATAATAAATTTGCTGAGAATAATGTTAGAGATATAAAAGGATTTAACGCAATAGTAGATACTTTAGAGGACGAAGTTAAAATGCCACAGCTTGTAATTATAATTGATGAGCTTGCAGATTTAATGATGGCATCTCCAAAAGATGTTGAGGACGCTATATGTAGATTAGCTCAAATGGCAAGAGCAGCAGGAATACATTTAGTTATAGCAACTCAAAGACCATCTGTTGATGTAATTACAGGGGTAATTAAAGCTAATATACCATCTAGAATTGCTTTTTCAGTATCATCAGGAACGGATTCAAGAACAATTCTTGATATGAATGGAGCAGAAAAGCTTCTTGGAAAAGGAGATATGCTATTCTATCCAGTAGGCTCTTCAAAGCCTGTTAGAATACAAGGAGCATTTGTATCAGATAGTGAAGTAGAGAGTATTGTTGAATATGTTAAAGATGGTGCAGAAGCAGAATATAGTGAAGAGATGATAAATCAAATTACCAGTATGAAAAATGGATCGGATGTAGAAAGTTCTGGAGACGTTGATGAAGAATATTTCTATGATGCAGTAAAACTTGTTATAGAAAAAGACAAAGCATCTATATCAATGATGCAAAGGGCCTTTAGAATAGGATATAATAGAGCGGCTAGACTTATGGATACGCTTGAAGCGAAAGGGATAGTTGGCCCAGAAGATGGAAGCAAACCAAGAAATGTATTATATACTATGGAAGATTATAGCAATTTAATAAATGAGGAATAGCATAGAGTAAAATCTATGTTATTTTTTCGTTGAAAATGTCAGAAAATTATGATAAAATGTTGTTCAAGGAGTGATTTTATGAGTGATATGCATAATAATCATCAGGGGCCAAGACTAGTAGATATAAGAAAAGAATACATGGAAAACAAAATAGGAGCCAAAAAGAGTAGGGAAGATGTTGAACTATGCCTACCTGTTGCACTTGGAGGAGTCGCATTATGTGTGCTTGATAAAATACTAGGACTAAGCGGAAATATTCTTGAAGTAGCAGGGTATGTAACTGGAGTAGTAGGTTTTGGTTTTGTAGCAGCAGGTGAGTTTTTTTTAGGTTGGGAAAAAGTGAGAAATAAAGATCTTATAGAGATACATGATGAGATTATGGAAGAAGAACTTAAAGATATCGATAAAAAGTTTAAGGGACTTGGGACAGTTTATGATAGTAATTTTGAAGTACCTATTTGTACAATAACATCCATTGAAGATGAAATGTGCGTGATACCTATAGGAATAGATGGAAGTGGAAAAAAGGAACAAATAGTGCATTTTGAATTAGAAGATACAGAGATGGAGATTTGCGCGGAAAGAGTTATAGGATAAATATATTATTTTATTAGGAGAAGTTTATTATGATAAGTAATATTTTGAGCAGAAGGAAAGAGGAAGTAAAAAATATAAATTATGATAAAAACTATGAATTTTTAATAAGTAGTTATAATTTTGAATGCGGAAAAAGATTAATGAATGCATTTGAAAAAGAAATAGATAAATCTTCAAAAAGTGCTATAGAAGACCTTAAGTATTTTTCGGTAGGAGCAACTATACTAGGAGTGTTTCCAGATAGATTTTTTCCAATAGTAGCCGGGTCGTTTTTAACTTATAAAGGAGCTAAAACATTTGTAGGTGACAATATAGCAAAAAAAATGAATGAACAACGTCTGTTAGATGAAAAAGAATTATATATGAAGAGCTTTAAAGAAAAATTTGAGAGTAAAGTTGATAGAAGATTTGATCCAGATGGACCTATGAGTATTTATTTAGAGTGTTTTGACACAAGTCCAGATGTGGTCGTAAAAAGTGTTGATAATATTGGCGAAAGCAAAGTTGCAACTTGCCAGTTAGAAGAATTTGGGATTGAGATGAGTATAGAGGGCGGAAATGTTTATCTAGGGTAGTATAAAACAAAGAGGGAATTGATATGGGTAATGAGTATGTAAATAAATTTAATAAGTTAAAATTGAAAAATGATAATATAGCCAAATCAGCAGGTCAAGAATTGTTTAATTTCATATCATATGGAGCAATTTGCTATATGGGATTGTTTTTTTTAGGACAAGATATAGCAGGTTATTTACCGCATGCAGTTATAGCTGTTTCAGGTACTAATGTGGTTAATTCACTGGCAGAATATAGTATTTGTAGTGCTAAGATGAATGACTGCAAAAAAGAAAAGGAAGAGCTATTTAATGAATTTGCATTTGAAGTATATAGAAGTAGTGGTGGACTAGAAGTTAAAGAAGATGAATTTGATAAAATAATGAGTTTAAAAGATAAAGAAAATCCAGCAAAATATTTAGAAGATGAATTAGGAGATATAGGAAAGAGTGCGTGATTATGAATCAGTTAGATGAAAATAGAATGAGTGAAGATAATTACCAAAGATTGTTGCCAAGATCAATCTATATAGATTTATTGTATAAGAAAAAGTTAGATGCTAAAATTGGAAAATTTGTTTCAAAATCTATGATTGTTGGTGGTGGAGTTTTGTTTGGAGCAGCAGCTGTAAATGCATTAAGTCACCCAGGAACGTTTATAGGTGTAATGAAAAGTATAGCTTTATGTATTGGAGCGATTTCGTCAGCTGGCAGTGGTATAATTGGAGATATAAATTGTAGTAATTCATATAATAATCTAGAGGAAGAATTAATTAGCGAAGAGAAAAAATTATTTGATATTGCAGATGTAGACTGCGAGGTAGAAGGATATAGCTTTTATGCAAGAGGATTTGATAGGAAACCTACGCATGTTTTTAAATTAGAAGAAGAAAAAAAGGGGATAGAAGAGAGGGAAGCAATGTGTTAAAAGATTATGAAGAAATGCATGCATATTTTAAAAGTGAAGTTAATAAGTCAAAAAAAGAAAGCATTTTAGGTGGAACTTTTACAGGTGTGGCACTTGCCTCAACTATTTTAAATCCACTTTTTGCTATACCGACAGGACTTGGCGCTCTATATACTATAAAAAAAACATCAGAAATGCATAGTGATAAAATTAACTTAGAACAATGTAATGATTGGTATAAAATGGAAAAGATTTTTGATGTTATAAAAGGTTATGATGAAGATGTTGTAGTTAAAAGTGATCCAGAGTGCGAAGTAGTAGGTAAAGCAGAAACTTTATTATATGGCATAGTTAAGGGTATAGAGAGTAAAGATATGAGCAACTTTTATTTTGACTTAGAATCAAAACAAATAGAAATAATTTAAAGATCATGCATAGCATGTTAGTGTAAAGAATTATTGGGATTTGATTTTTTAATATAATGAAGTACTATTTTAAAAAGATTGGCTTAGGTCAATCTTTTTTTGTTAACTATAAGCAATCGAATATAGAGTGTTATATGTTGTATTCATTGCACTG
>JAOARL010000028.1 GCA_025210555.1 Clostridia bacterium | reverse complement strand
TTTCCTGTTTATCTCAGTCAAAATTTTGACTTAATTTTTTATCTTCATTATTGTTAATAAGAATTAACTTGGCTTGTTGTAGTATTGTTTAGTTGTCATTGTTCTTCGTCGCTTGTTACGACAAGTAATATATTATCAAAGGTCTTTCTTTTTGTCAACAAATTTTAAAACTTTTTTTATATTTTTTTTGTTATCTTTTTTTCTTCTATATAATTACTATTTAAATATTCCAGTTACAACATTTAAGAGAATATTATTGTTATAGAAATAGTTTCCTAATTTAGAACTTTCTACTGCTTCATATAACCATGCATACTTCTGGTTTATTGCTAAATACGTAAGTACCGTTCCAGCTACCCACAATTGAAACACTCCTACAATTAACCCAAACGCTAATCCTAAATTCTTATTAAAGAAATTAAGAACTGGTAATTTAGATATTAAATCAAGCATATATACTACAATTTTTAACCCAACTGATACTACCACTACTACTATAGCCATAGATACAATCTTGATTACAAATTCAGTAAGCTCTCCTACTAACATTGTTTTAATATTTGCTGTCCCATTTTTAACAGCTTCCATAACCATATTATCAACTATATCTGGCAACGGCGTATCAACAGTTTGACTATTAACAATTTCATTAACGGATATATTAGCTGATAAATTAGCTTCTACATTATTATAAAACTGTGTCTTTTTTAATACATTACTTATAACCGGATATAATTTACTCGCTGTGAATAAAGATATTCCCATTGAAGTGGCTCTATAAAAAGATACGATAAAACCTCTTTTGTAATCTATTAGTGCATTAAAAACTAAAACTGCTATAACTATTAAATCGATAAAATTCATTCTATTCTTCCTTTCTAGTAATTTTCATTATTTTAACATTATTTTGGGTTACTACCAAGTATTCTTTAGAATTTATTTTTCTAATTAACTCAATTTCATCTTGAAAATTCTTTTCCCAATTAATATCGCTTACTACCACTGACTTAAGACTATCTATACTTTTAATAAAAACTTCATCCTCATCACCATTAAAATAACTAATCGCTTGAATAGTTCCAAGATTGTTGTCTTTAGTATTTCCATTCTTTATATCTATAACTAGCAATTCATCTAGACTAGCTCCATATTCTTTACCAAATACTAAATACATATTTGAATTACCTATAAATATTTTTTTAATTGTTCCTATTATTTCTTCCACCCATTTTTCATTATATCCATCGAACTTTAATATACTATCATTAGTAACAATTATAAATTCATCATCCTTAAGAACTTCAATCTTTCCTATTATACTTTCCAGTTTCTTACTATAATATAAAGGATTTTCATTACCTTCTGTTTTGCTTAACCTATATAAGTCAACCTTACTCTCTGGAGTAACTAAAGAGACATCTACACTTCCTATAATAAGCATTTCATTATCATCTGTTATATCAAAATCCATTACATAACCATCTTTAATTAAATAATTTTTTATTTCAAGATTTTTTTCACCTTTATCTGTATATACTTTAAGAACATAAGAATCAGTTTCTTCCTCTAAAATTGCAACATATCCATTTTTATTTATATTAAATTTTACTATTGGTTTCTCTGTTTTTAATTTTGACACAATTCCATGTTGATTAAATACATATACATCATGACCTCTATTTTCACTTATAGCAATAGTATTATTATTTCTTTTTATAACTGGATTATCTACATTTATAGCTTCTTGCCAAATATCTTCGCCATTAATATTCATACACTTAACACTGTCTTTATTAACCTTAATAATTTTCCCATCAATTTCCTCATAATAATTTCTTATATTAAAATCTCTTACCTCTATAGTTCTTACTTCTTCAATAGTTTTTTCCGTAGAGTTATTAAATAGTTTAATACCTCCAAAAACTATTAATCCTAAAAAAAGTAATGCAACTATTCTTCTTCTATTTTTTATACCAATCACCTTCTTCTAAATTCTAATATAATTCTACATTATATATGTTCTGTTTTCAATTGTTATACTTTAAAAAAAGTGCTAAAATATAACCCTGGGAGGGATACAATGAAAAACAGAAAAGATATAGATATAAAATATAAATGGAACACCGAAGCAATTTGTGAATCTCCACAAAAAGCTGAGATCGAAATTGAAAGTTATATTGATAAATACAACAAATTCAATACCAAGTATAAGAATAACTTAGACTCTGCTGAAAGTATTTACAATTGTTTAACAGAATTATCAGAACTAGTTTCAAATTTTTATGCATTAGTTGTATATGTATATAGCAATGCTAATATAAATACGAAAGACAGCACATATCAATCTTTAAAATCTAAAGCTGATACAATAATGTCTGAAGCTGATAGTAAAATTGCGTTCATAGAACCTGAAATAATAAAAATAGGAAGCGAAACTATTAAAAATTATATTGCTGAAAATGAATATTTAAATGAATATGCTAACTATCTTAATAAAATTGTTAAAAACGAAGATCATGTCCTTAGCGACTCAGAAGAACAGTTACTTTCTTCATTAGCTGACATTTTAAATGCCTCAGACAATACTTATTCATTACTAGCAAATGCCGATGTGGATTTTGGTGATATGATCTATAATAATGAAAAAATCACCTTAACACCTAATAATTATACACCTATAATGCAATTAGGTAACAAGCAAGAGAGAGAAGAAGCCTTTAACAAAGTTCATACATTTTTTAAGAAACACGAAAATTCTATTGCATCAATGTATGGTACTCAAATAAAAACAGATAATAAAATAGCTAATATAAGAAATTATAATTCTGCACTTGAATCAGAATTAAACCCTAAAGAGATTCCAATAAGTGTCTATTCTAATTTAGTGACTACAATTAATAATAATTTACATTTATTACATAAATATGTAGAACTCAGAAAAAAAGCTTTAAAAGTTGATGAGATGCATATGTATGATATATACAAAAAATCATTTAAAAGTAATTTAAACAGCATAGAATTTGATGAATGCAAAGATATTATATTAGATGCTCTTTCACCTCTTGGCAAAGAATATTTATCTATTTTAAGCAGTGCATTTGAAAATAGATGGATGGATGTTTATCCTTCGGATGGAAAAAGATCTGGTGCTTATAGTGGAGGACAATACAAAACACCACCACTTGTGCTTTTAAATTATGCTAATACAAATAATGATGTATCAACAGTGGCTCATGAACTTGGCCATGCTATACACAGTTATTATAGTGATAAAAACCAGAATTTCTTAAATTCAAACTATCCTATTTTCTTAGCTGAAATAGCATCAACATTAAATGAAACATTTTTAATAAACTATCAACTAGAAAAAGAACAGGATATAAATAACAAATTATTTTTGCTATCAGAGTTTTTAGAAATGATCAAATCAACAATCTTTAGACAAACCCAATTTGCTGAATTTGAACTTCTATGTCATGAAAAATTCCAAAAGGGCGAAAACTTATCAGCTTCCGATTTTAGTAATATTTATCTAGAACTAAATAAAAAGTATTACGGAAATAATATAGTAAGTGATGACTTAATTGCATATGAATGGGCTAGAATACCTCATTTCTATACTAAGTTCTATGTATATCAGTATGCAACTGGATTATCTGCTGCATTATCATTCTATAAAATGATTTCAGAAGATCCTGAAAAACACTTAGATAATTACCTGACACTTTTAAAATCAGGCTGTTCAGATTATCCTTTAGAACTTCTTAAAAAGGCTGGTCTTGATATGTCAACACCGAAGCCAATTGAAGATGCATTAAAAGTATTTGAAGATTTACTTAATGAATTTGAAATACTAATAAATAAAAGCCTTGAAGATTAATTCTTCAAAGCTTTTTTGTTTACTATTTAATTTTAGCAGCAGTTCCATATGCTATAACTTCTGCAGCACCTTGCATAATAGCACTAGTCGTGTATCTTATATTAAGTACTACATCTGCCCCTTTTGCTTCTGCTTCTTCAACCATTCTTTTAGTAGCAATAGCTCTTGCTTCATCCATCATTTCTTTATAAGCTGTTATTTCTCCACCTACCATTGTTTTAAGCCCACTAAGAATATCCTTTCCCATATGCTTAGATCTTACTGTAGAACCTCTAACCATTCCTAGCATTTCAACTTCTTTGCCCGCTACATAATCAACATTTAATAATAACATTTTATCACTCCTTAATATTTTTTAAAATCATCTTCATTTTCTTCTTTTATTTCTTTAATTCTCTCATTCAAATTATAAACAAGTGCATATACAATCAATGCTATAAATAACAAAATTGTACCTATTATAATTTGAGTTGTGAAACCTAATCCAGATACTTCAAACATACTTAACAAAACCGCAATCATTTGAAGTCCAAATATAAGTAAAAATATTGCCGTTACTATTATTGGCACAATGTACTTCATACTATTCCTCCTCCGGAATTACATCTCCTATAATATTTATACTCTCATCTAATTCAACACTATCTACCTTATTTAATCTACCTTGAATATATCTGCTCTTTTTAGAAGCATCTTCAATTGTTTTGCTAGCCTCATTAAGTTTTTTCTGTGTTTTATCAAGCAAATCTCCAAACTTTCCAAATTGAGTTTTAACAGCACCTAAAAGTTTCCATACTTCACTTGAATATTTTTCTATTGCTAGTGTTTTAAATCCTAACCTCAAACTATTAAGCAACGCCATTAAGTTAGTTGGTCCTACTGGAAGTATTTTATAATCCTTTTGCAAAGTATCTATCATCCCAGGGATTCTTATAACTTCTGCATATAGGCCTTCAAAAGGAAGATACATTATTGCAAAGTCTGTTGTGTTAGGTGGATCAATATACTTAGTAGCAATATCTTTTGCAAATATTTTTATACTTTGTTCTAATTCTTTTTGCTTCTTTTGTATATTTACCTTTTCTCCTTCTTCATAGGCATCTAATAATTGCTCATATTTGTCCATCGGAAATTTAGAATCTAGCGGTATCCATATAGGCTTTTCATCACTTGAATTACCTGGGAGCTTTATCGCAAACTCTACTATAGCATCAGAGTCTGATTTTGTCTTAACATTTTTCTCATATTGATTTGGACTTAATCCTTCTTCAAGCTGAGCTTCAAGTTGTATTTCTCCAAAACTACCTCTTGTCTTAACGTTATTTAATACTTTTTTAAGATCTCCAACACCTGTAGCTAACTTTTGCATTTCTCCAAGTCCTTGATGAACTCTTTCTAGCCTATCACTAACTTGTTTAAAAGCTTCACCCAGTCTTTTTTCAAGAGACTCATGTAGTTTTTCATCTACAACCATTCTCATCTCATCTAACTTTTTACTATTTTCTTCATTTAAATCTTTTATTCTATCTTCTAATGTTTTTCTAATTGAATCCATTTGCTTTTGGAAATTATCCGAAAAAATTTCCATTTGCTTTTTTTGAAAATCAGTATATACATTCATCATGTTTTGTATTTCTTCTTTGCTCTTAGCACTTTCATCTTTATATTTCTCATTTATTTTTTCAAATTCGCTACTTATCTTTTCATCTACTCTATTTTTATATAAATATACAATTACAACAATTAACAAACATACATTTAAACCTAATAATATTTCTACCATATTCTCCCCCTACATAATTATTTTAAATTCAGTATACTTATCTAATTCACTTTTAACTTCTATTTCAAATTTATGAAGACTAATTATTTCCTTTACTACTGATAGTCCTATACCACTTCCATTTTTATTAACATTAACTTTGTAGAACTTATCGAATATTTTTTCACGGTCCTCATTAGTAAGTCCTATTCCATTATCTTTAATACTAATTATAACATTTTCTTTTTCCTCATACACTACTATATTAATTTTTGAATTATTTTCTTTTTTAAATTTCACAGCATTATCAACTATGTTTATTAAAACTTGATACATTTTTGACTCATCTAACGATATAACATCTCTCTTATGTTTAAATTTAGTTTCTAATTTCACATCTTTAGAACTAAGTATGTTCTTATATTGCTTACTTATATTTTTTATTAATTCCTTTATTGAACTTTCTCTTACATTTAACACTATTTGATTTTGTTCATACTTTGAAAAGTCTAATAATTCTTCAACAAGTCCTATCAGTCTATCACTTTCATTACTAATAATTCCTATTCCATCATTAACTAATTCTGAGTTTTTCTCACTGTCATATGATATTGTTTCACTCCACCCTTTTATAGAAGTTAATGGGGTCTTTATCTCATGTGATATAGATGATATAAATTCATTCTTTAATTTTCTTGTTCTTAATATTTCATTTATCATGTTTGTCATACTATCTGCAAGCACTCTAAACTCTTTATTTTTTTCTGAAACGTTAAATTTAACATTATAATTACCTTTTGCAACTTCATTAACATCATCAATTATTTTCTCTATAGGATCCGTTATCTCTCTAACCAAAAACACAGAAAAGACCCATACAATTCCTATTATAGCTAACATAATTCCAATTGATAATATTGTTTGCTTAAGAACTATATCATTGACTTCTGTTATATCTGTAACTAGTCTTATACTTCCAACTACAACATCATTGCTTTTTATTGGAACAGATACCGCAATTATCTCATTATCACTTTTATTACCATATCCTTTATATACTCCAACTCTTCCTTTAAGTGATGTAAAATAATCCTTTTGCATCACTTCAACATTTCGCTTTATTAAATTACTAGAGAGTATAATCATACCCTTTTCGTTTATAATTTGCTTTTCTCTATTTCTATCATATTTAAAGTCACTCTTGAAATCATTGGCTAGTTTATCTATCCCTGAAAAATTATAATATTTTTCATAGTATTTAATATCATTTTCAAGTTCTTTAGTAAAATCACTTATAGTAGATACATAATAATATTTATTTAATTCATACAAAAATATACCTTCACACACCAGTGCTATGAAGGTTATTATTAACACATAACTATATATAATTCTACTTTTTATACTCATACTTATTCACTCTCTTTTACTTTATATCCATATCCCCATACAGTCTCTATAATTTTTGGATTTTTATCATCTTCTTCAATTTTAGATCTTATTCTCCTTATATTAACGTCAACAATTTTAAGATCTCCTACATAATTCACGCCCCATATTTCATCTAAAACTTCATCTCTACTTACAGCTTTATCTTTATTTAGGAAAAGTAACTTTATTATTTCATATTCTGTTGGTGTAACCTGAATATTCTTTCCTTCTTTATAAATAGTTCTTTCTTCTAAATTTAATTTAATGCCTTTTATTTCAACTTCCTTTTCAGTTCCATTAATTCTTCTACCTAGAGCTTCTACTCTCGCCATTAATTCATTTACACTAAATGGTTTAGATACATAATCATCAGCTCCTACTTTTAAGCCTAACACTTTATCATCTTCCATAGCTTTAGCCGTTAACATTATTATTCCAACTTCCTTGCTACTTTCCTTTATCTTTTTACAAACATCAATACCTTGAATGCCAGGCAACATCCAATCTAGTAGCGCTATATTAATCTTTGTTTTCTCTATAATCTCTAATCCTTCTTCTCCTGTTGATGCCACATAAACATCATAACCTTCTCTTTTCAAATTAACTTCTAACAATTTTCTTATTGATTCTTCATCTTCAACAACTAAAATTTTAATCATTACTATCACCTCTTATTATAAATGTATTTACTATACTATTTTTAACATCTTTATTTATATTTTCTCTTAGAAAATATATTTTATTATCTATACTTCCTAAATACTTACCTTTTGCATTCACAAAATAAGTATACTCGTTTTGCGTATCTATTATATCTATTGTAGCTATCGATTTGTTTTGAGTTTTAACGTGTAATCTAGTCCTATCTTTTTCTACTTTCATTTCCTTAACAGGAACTTCAAATTCAACTTCAGAATCTATATATTTAACTCCATTTTTATCAATTTGGTTATTAATTGACCTATATACATCAATATATGTTGAGTTTTTAAGTTCTATATTTTTTTCAGTAATATTTCTTATACCTTGAATCGAATCTACCTTACCATAACTAGCAACATACTTATTAGTATTTCCTTTACTAAAAACATATAGCATGCTTCCCTTGCTCGTATCTCCAATTATGGCAATTTTATCTTGCTTAGCCTTCATTTCATATATTTCAAAAAGATCATATGGATAATAGTACTTATATTCTTCTAATTTTTCGTTAACTATAGTAATATTCTTATTTTTTTTATTATTTATAATGAATTTACCATTATCATACAAAACCATATCTCCTTCATATTTAAATATTTCCTTCATTCCTTCTTTATATTCAAAGCCGGATATATAGTCTTTTCCATCTTTTTTATATTCCAAAGCAAATTTACTTCCAAATAAACTTATTCCCTTTAACCTTATATTTTTTTCTTCAAAATTAAATACATCTTCCCAGCTTTTACCCGTATCTCTTAATATATAAATACCTTGTGCTCCAGAATCTTTTGCGTAATAAAATAAAATTTCTTTTCTTTCATCATCAATAAGATTTTCATATGTCACTTTCTCATATCCATCTTTCAGCTTAAGATATATTAAATTATCATCATAACTTATTCTTTTATATATTAAATTGTGTATGAATTTTTCTTCTTTTTCATTTCTAGGGTTTTTAAGGCTTGTTTCAGGACCACTACAAGCAGTAAGTAATAATGTAATTATACAAAACACAACTATTTTATTCATATTAACTCCTTTACTTTATTATATTATCGTCATTATTTGTTTATGTTACAAAAAAATGAAAAAGCATAACTTTGTTATGCTTTAATCCTCAAAAAATTTTTTTATTACATGTTTCTTTTCGATAAATATCAATGTCACAACTATTAATATATGCATAGAAATTAATATTATAACTCCGTTATCTATTCCCATTTTATAATTTAAAATTCCAGGTAAAATAACGTACTTATATTTAAAAACTCTTATTAATGATAAAAATCCAAATTTTATCATTAAATTATATCCAAAAGACACAAATATTGTGTTAGTTACTTCATATATATATCCAAGCATTATACTTATAAATAAGAATGCTATACTTAATAAATATCCATATCCTAAACTATACATATAAAGAGCCATAAATATTGAGCTTATAAATATCGCGCCCTCTTTTATTAAGTATTCGCTCATTTTTTGCTGCATATATCCTCTAAAAATTAATTCCTCTGCAAAGGCTGAAGCAACTGAAAAAATTAATGTTATTATAAGCGATAATATTATTTCAAAACTTGAATAAACATCAATTCCAAAAAAGTCAAAGTTAGATAAGTTCAACGTTCCTACAACTATAAGGGTTGTCATTCCTAGAAGAACTCCCATTAATGTGTGCAATATCTTATGTAAATCTGGTTTACACTTATCAACTTTAAGTATATTAATATATATAACACTTAATAACGTCATAAGTAATATAAATATATAGTTCCCACCAATATCATCTATACTTTCAAAAAAGAAAAATCTTTTAAATATAAAAGTTATCAAACTTGCCCAAAATACATTAAACATCAACATTCCCAAAAACATTACTAAAATTTTCTTGAATTTATCCATAATTATCACCTTTCTCTACTATTCTTAAATTATAACATATTTATTATCTATTCTCACATTTTTTTATATCAAATCTGCTCCTTGCATATTTATTCAAATATATAATATATTTCCCCTTATTATTTAAAATATATCCAAACTTATAATTAGATTTATATAATTCCATCTTTTCAACAATTTTATTTTCTGATAGGAGTTCTAATTCTTCAATTCCAACTGGCTCTATTATAGTTAGGTATTCACTGCTGATATTCATTTTTTCTTTTCCTTCAATAAAACTTGCTTCATATACTCCGCTTAAATTTTTTATACTTTTAACTTCTAATTGCAAAATAGAAGAAAAAAGCACAATTGTTAACACAATTGTACTTTTACTTATACTCATTTAATATATATCCTCCGTATTTTATATAGTGCTTTTTCCCTTCAAAAGTCATATATATTTTATCGCCTTTATTCATATTCTCAATATTATCACTATATTCATACAAAACACTATACGAATTATTATTTTCATTATACAAAATTCTTTTTTTATAATATATTATTTTTATTTTCCCGTTTATATCCATTTTATTTATCTTCTTCTTTAAGACACTTATTTTTCTTTCATTTAAATTACCTGTAACAACAGCTTCGTCTACAATGGATTTTATTTCAAAATTTAAATATCTAGTTTTTTCTAAAAACATGTATTGTTTTATGGGGAATGTTACGATTACTAAATATACTATAGTTAGAAAAAACACAGAAAATAAATTTCCTACAATATCATTCATTATATTTGTTCAAATATCAATTCTGACACGACATCATTGCCATTATATATTATATTAGATGCAAAATTACCTAATGGATTTATGTAATTATTATCTTGTTCACTTACTATGCTATATTCGTTATCTTTATCATAAGTAACTTCTACACCTTCTGTGGTTTCAACTTTAACAATTATATCTTCATCTTTTATCATCTTTATAACATTCAGCACTTCATATCCTTTGCATTTAGAATTGTCATATGTGTCAAATTTACTATTTGATAAGTCTATATGCATTTTAACCATTTCCTGTTCAGAATCTTCAACAATTCTATTGGCAGTTGAAAAAACCCTCATACCGACTGCAATTATGGCAACTGTCATCAAAATACTAGCTCCCATAAATATTACCTTTTGCAAATTTTCACTCACATTACACCTCCTTTTAATACATCCATTAATTCTTCTAATTCTTTTATTCCCATTACAACTATAGGTAAAACTATATTTATTATAACGAGAACATAAAATGGAATAACTCCAACAATTTCAATAAACATTTTAATAGCCTTTATATATAGATCATCTCTATTTTTTTTAGTTGTTTTTATAAATTCTCTTTCCATCTCAATATATTCAAATGCCGTTTTAACATCCATTCCATTTTCAATATTTCTAAATGCTTCTAGCATTTCTTTAAGTTCAATGTTATCTATACTATTAATTAAATTATCTAATTCTCTTACACTTCCGCTTTCATAATTACTAACAAATTTTTCAAATTTATTGCTGTCTATTTCACAAAATTTAATAGCCCAAATACTAAAATCTCTAACACCAATATTAGTGTAATTTTTTAAAATATCTATAACTATATTCATTTTAAAAACTTCATTATTCTTCTGCTCTTCATAACTTTTTTTCTTATATGCTTTTAAGCATTTAATGTATATTATACCAACAATTAATGCCAATATTATTAAACTTATATTTCTTAATAATATTATTGCAAAAAAAACTAATATATAATTAACGCTTACAATAGTTCTATTAATATTTAACATAACCACATTGTTTACCATCAAAAAAACAAAATATGTAATTATAAAGAACAACAAAACACTTGAATAATACTCAGCCCTACTAAAATATTCATCTAATTCTGGAAAAATCCCCGTAACTATTCCTTTGCTTGGTAGTAACATTATTATTGGTAACACCAAAGCCCAATTTGCCCCTTTGAAAAAATATTTTCTAAGCTTATATTTAAACTCTTCCATTTTCATATACTCAATCATTAGGTTAAGATTACTTATAAAAATTGACTTACCATTCTCTTTTATATCACCATACTCTTTTGATAAATATATTATTTCCTTAATAAAGTTTAAAGTTTGATTGTTGTTTATTTCTGCAACTTCATCATCATCTATTATATGTTTGTAATAATATTTATGCTTCACCTTTTTTATGTAATTTGGAGTTTCTAATAGTACCTTCAAATATTTTTTACTTTTTTGTTCACTTGCTATCATGTTTTTCAATATTTCTAATATGAAAATAAGCCCAGTAAAACTAATGATAAATTGATTTAATCCAATATTTAAATTCATCTCTATCTTCCTTTGACATTTCTCTCATCATCTCATTTGTTTTTTCTTTACTAATAGCATTTTTAAACTTAAATTCACCTTCTTCATTTTCTACAATATTAATTTCTCTATATCTGTCATTTTCTAACTTAATACATTCTGTTATTCTGCTTATATATCTCTTACCATAAAAATCTTTTTCAATATGAACATCAAATTCCAATATGCTTATAACCTGTTCCTTAGCTATTTCCTCATTTTTAAAACTTCCTATATTAATAAGTGAATTCCTAAGTGACATGACTAAATGTTCAAATTTTTTTGCATGATGTGTAAATATAGTAAATCGGCTTGCTACTTGTGCAATTTCTATTATGTGTGCCGCCACCTGATCATTTGAAACCTCTCCAATTATAGTTACTGCTCCATCTGTCTTCTTACCAAAATCCAAAGCCTTTTTTATACATATTTCTTCTGTTTCTTGGAAAGAGCATATATTCTTATTGCTATACAGTTTTCTTGCATTTAATTCAAAATTTGTTTCAAAAATTCTTATAGGGTAGATATCATATATATATTCAACAAGCAATGTTAACAATGTAGTTTTACCTACACCTTGCTGTCCTGTTATAGCTATATTCCTACTTCCTTTAACCAAAAACCTTAAAATTTTAACTACATCTTCTGAGCCGTTTCCAGTAATTATATCTAACATGTTTTTATCCGTTATGTTAAACTTTCTTACAAAGAACATCCAATCTTCTCCAAATTCCGGTCTAGCAACCACAACCCTTGACCCATCTTTCATTTTACTAATTACATATCCTGTTCTTTTAGATAACTGTTTTAATGTATTGTATCTATAAAGATTTTCGCATACTCTCTTTAACTCCTCATTGCTAAACTTCAAAAATTCAAGGTGCATCATATTTCCCTTATAAAAGATCCATACAGTTTCAAAACCATCTACCTTATTACTCACCCCACCTGATATTCCATCTATATTCAAACTTAGTAGCTCATCTATTACTCCTAACCCTTTATATTTAGAATAAATCTTTTGGACTGAAATTTTTACTTTATCTTCTTTTGTTAATTCTAATTTTTCTTTTTCATATATCAAGAGTATGTCACTTTCATCAATATAATAATAATTAGCATTTCCTTTTTTTCTTAACAAATTCAATTTATACTTTTCTATAATTTTTATAAATGCATTAGCTCCATACCTCTTACAATAGCTATATAGTAACAAATTAAATTTATCTTCAACTGACATTAGTTCATCATTGTCAAAATTAAAATACTTATATACTTCCTGTATTTTATTTTCCTTATATATTAGATTTAGTATGTAAGTTTTAATAATTTCTTTTTTTTGGCTATCTCCAACACTAAAATTATTTAATGCATCTTTAACCTCTTTAGATATAATGTCAGCTTCCTTTTGATATTCAACCATATCCTTAAGCCACTCATTTATTTTTTCTATATTTTCACCTCCTCTACTAAAAATTCTAGTTTTTTTCAAAAAAATCTCAACAAAAAAAATAGAATCTGTTATTTTTTAATAACAAACTCTATTTCAACTGCATTTCATTATTATTTTATTGCCTTTAAATGATTTCTTGCATTCGTTCTTAGACTAGAACTTGGGTATTTTTCTAAATATTTTTCAAAATACTCTATAGCCTTTTTGTAATTTTCAAGCTTTTGATATGATCTCGCCGTGAAATAAGTAGCATATCCAGCATAGTTTCCTTTTTCCCCAAACTCTATAACTTTTGTAAAGTTTTTTATTGCTAACTCATAATTTTCTTTTTCATAATTTTTCTCTTTTGCAAGATTATAATAATATTTTACAGCATTATCAAAAGTCTTATTCTTTATATGATTATACATAGCTTTAGTCTCACTTGTTAATTTAGAATAATCTACTTTTGTAAGCATATAAGCTGCTTCATTATCATTATCATTTTTATATTCTAAGTAAGCACCTTCAACTTTTCTCATTTCAGTCATTTTTGTCTTAAGTAATTCTATTTCTTTATTTAGATCTTCAACTAATTCTTTATTTTGACTTATTTCTGTATCTTTTTGTTCTATACTGACCTTATATTCTCTTGTGTCTCTTTCAAGTTTTCTTATATTGCTAAGTGTAAGTTCTTGTTTCACTGGATTTATAAATCCAAATATAAAGATTGCACTTAATATCGCTCCTATCGCCATATAAAAAACTACTTTTGGATTTAACAAATTCTTCTTTATATTTTGTTTGAACATTACTTTGCTAAATAAATCATTTTCTCTCTTTCTATTCATCGTAGCTTCTAGCTTGCTTTCAACATAATTTCCCTTTAGCATGTCATAATAATATAACGCTTTCTCATTACCCTTATCAACTTTTAAAACTTCTTCTAGTTCTTCCAAAGCTTTCTCTATATGATTATCACTTAAATCTATTACAGCTTTTAAAACTTTAGCCTGAACTAACTTTGGATTACTAGATATTGCCTTCTTAATTTTTAAAACTGCAATATCATCATTTCCTTGTTCAAAAAACTTTAGTGCTTCATTATAATACTTAATTGATTTTTCACACTTATCAAGTTCATGAGAATTTTTTTCGATGCTTCTTAAGTATCTAAGTGCTTGTGCATTATTGCTATCTGTATTTAATGTTATTATCCATTCTTTTATAGCTTTAGATATTTCACCAATTTCATAATAACATACACCAATTAAAGCTCTTGCATTTGCATTAGTTTTATCAAATTCTAAACTTTTATTTAATTTCTTGATCCCTAAACTTACATTTCCTTCTTTAAGGACTTCAAGGGCCTCGTTATAAAGTCTATTAGATATTCTTGAAATTTTACCATATGCATCTCTACTTATATCGCAGCCCTTACATAGTTTATCTTTATTCTCTAATTCTATGTCTGTTAATTTTTCCACTCAAGGTCCCTCCTTTATTTACTCTTACTATTATTTACAATTTCCTTTAATACATCAATTAAATCTATTATTTCATCTTCTTTTAAACTTTTCTCAATTTGATCCACATTTTCAATTGGTTTGAATTTTTTTAATTCTTCCTTTAAATTAATCATATTGCACCTCCAAATATTCTTACATATAGTTTAAGGTAAGTTGACATATTTTTCAAGAAAAAAAGAAGAAGACTAAGCTTCTTCAACCATTTCTTTGTATTTTTCTGGAATCCATATTTCAAGTTTGAAATCTTTAAACATATCTAAAAATATATCTGTATTGTAAGTTTTAATCGTTATTACATTATCAGCTTCTGTAACTTTAAGTTTCTTTTCAAAACCTAACCACCCTGTACCTTTTAAATTAACTTCTATTTCTTTACCTAAAATGTTTTTATATTCAATATTTTCTATGTCTGTATCTATTTTGACTTTAATTAATTCTTCGGGAATTTCAATTCTAGAAGTATGTTCTATATGATTTTTTTCAAATATATATCCTACATTAATCTTTCCACCAGTTTTAGCTATACTTATTATAGCTATTAAATAACTAACAAGCATCACACTAACTATTATTATTATTGACTTTTTCATATATTATACCTCCATTCCTAACATTTTCTTTATTAATACATAAAGTTTTCCTCTAACAAAATTTGTACCTAGACTCATAAGAACCCCTAACATTATATTTCCTAATCCTAAAAATAACCAAAAAACATTATTTACATTAGTTATATACTCAAGCGAAAAAATCATTCCAAATATAGCAGCTAAAACACTCATAACTCCACTAAAGAAAACTCCAAAGCTAATTAAAAACATTAATAATATTAAAATTATAAATAATGGCACAGGCACTATTATAACTAATATATTTTTAATTATCTCTTTTATATCCCTATCCTCATCTACAGCCACTCTTCTTTTTTCACTTAATTCTTTTTCTTCTAATTCATCAAATTTATTTCCCATAATACCACCACCTTTATAGGCTTATTATACAATAAAAAAGCCAGTATTTCTACCGGCTTTGTATTATAAACTAGTTAATCTTTCTTCAACTTGTTTAAGCATTTCTTCATATTTAACTTTCTTTTCTTTCTCCTCGTTAATTACAGATTCTGGAGCCTTAGAAACAAATCCTTCGTTAGAAAGTTTCTTGTCCACTCTTTCGATCTCTTTAACTAACTTCTCTTTTTCTTTAGAAAGTCTTTCTTTTTCTTTTTCAAAGTCTACTAAATCTCCAAGTGGAATGTATAAAGTTGCACCTTCAACAACAAGTGAAACGGCATTATCATCTATTCCCTCTTTACTAGATTTAACGCTCATCTCTGAAGCATTTGATAAAGTTTTAAAGAACGTTTCATTATTAGTAAATATTTCAGCATTTTCTGTAACTACATCTATACTAATCTTCTTAGATGGCGCTACATTCATTTCTGCTTTCATATTTCTAATACTTCTAACAGCTTCTTTCATAAGCTCTATCTCTTTTTCAATAGCTTCAAAGTTATTTTCTTCTTTATACTCTGGCCAAGCTGCAAATAAAATTGTTTCTTCACCAGTTAATGTTGTATAAATTTCTTCTGTTATAAACGGCATATATGGATGTAATAACTTAAGCGTTCCAATTAATACTTCATTTAATGTAGCTAGTGCTGCATCTTTAGAAGCTTTTTCCTCACCATTTAACCTTGGTTTAACCATTTCTATATACCAGTCACATAACTCTTCCCAAGCAAATTCATGTATCTTATTAGCTGCTATACCAAAGTCATATGTTCCCATGTTATCAGTAACTTCTTTAGCTAATCTATTAAATTTAGATAATACCCATTTATCTTCTGATTCTAAGTTCTTAAGTTCTAAATCAGCATCATCATCCATATGCATCATTATGAATCTAGTTGCATTCCATAATTTATTGGCAAAGTTTCTTGATGATTCTACTCTTTCCCAGTAGAATCTCATATCATTACCTGGTGAGTTTCCTGTTATAAGACTGAATCTTAACGCATCTGTTCCATATTTTTCTATTACTTCAAGTGGATCTACACCATTACCTAAAGATTTACTCATCTTTCTACCTTCTGAATCTCTAACAAGTCCATGTATGTATACATCACTAAACGGTTTCTCGCCCATTTGCTCAAACCCTGAGAATACCATTTTTATTACCCAAGGAAGTATTATGTCATATCCTGTAACCAATACGCTAGTTGGATAGAAGTGTTCAAGTTCAGCAGTTTTTTCTGGCCAGCCTAATACACTAAATGGCCATAGTGCTGATGAGAACCATGTATCAAGAACGTCTTCCTCTTGCCTAAATGAAGAGTGTCCACACTTGCTACATTTTTCTGGAGCTTCATGTCCTACTTCTATATGATGACATTCATTACAGTAATAAGCTGGAATTCTATGTCCCCACCAAAGTTGTCTAGATACACACCAATCCTTCATATTCTCAAGCCAATGTCTATAAACCTTTGCATATTTTTCTGTTACAAAGTTTACATCTCCATCTATATTAGCTTTAAGTGCTGGTTTTGCTAATTCTTCCATAGCAACAAACCATTGTAGCTTAACCATAGGCTCTACTACAGTTTTACATCTATCATGAACCCCAACATTATGATCATGTTTCTCTATCTTAACTAAGTGTCCTGTTTCTTCTAATTCTTTTACAATATTTTTTCTTGCTTCATATCTATCTTGACCTTGGAATTTTCCACCTTTTTCATTTATACTTCCATCGTCATTCATTACATTTATTATAGGTAAATCATGTCTTTCTCCTACCTCAAAATCGTTAGGGTCATGAGCAGGCGTTATTTTAACAATACCTGTTCCAAACTCCATATCTACATAATTATCAGCTACAACTGGAATCTCAGATCCTACTATTGGTAAAACTACTTTTTTTCCTACTAAATGTGCATATCTTTCATCTTTAGGATTAACAGCTAACGCTGTATCTCCAAGCATTGTTTCAGGTCTAGTTGTTGCAATCTCAACGAATTCCTCTGAATCTACAACTTGATATTTTATATGCCAGAAGTTTCCTTCATGCTCCTCATGCTCAACTTCGGCATCAGATATACTAGTTTGACATACCGGACACCAATTTATAATTTTTTCTCCTCTATATATATGCCCTGCTTCATATAACTTAACAAATACATCTTGAACTGCATAAGAAAGACCTTCATCCATTGTAAATCTTTCTCTTTCCCAATCACAAGAAGTTCCTAACTTTTTTAGCTGCTCTATTATTCTGTTTCCATACTTCTCTTTCCAAGCCCAAGCTTCTTCTAAAAATGCTTCTCTTGTAATATCTGCTCTTTTCCATCCATCATCAAGCATCTTATTTATTACCTTTACTTCTGTAGATATAGATGCATGATCTGTTCCTGGAACCCATAATGTATTGTATCCTTGCATTCTTCTCCATCTAATCATTACATCTTGAATAGTATTATCAAGAGCATGTCCCATATGAAGTTGCCCTGTTACATTTGGCGGTGGCATAACTATTGAAAAAGGCTTTTTACTCTTATCTACTTCTTCGTGAAAATATCCATTATCTTCCCATTTCTTATAATGTCTGTCCTCAAATGAATGAGGATTATAATTTTTTTCTAATTCTTTTCTCATTTATTTCACTCCTTTTATCATTTCTAAAATATATACAAACGTTCCAGTTCCTATTACGCTACCTAAAAGCAATATAAGCACTAAAACCTTTATAAATGAATATGAATTATTTGCAAACATTTCATATTCTTCATCTTCATTCTCAGTTTCTTCTTTCTTATCTTCATCAAATTCATATAAGTTTTTTTGATTCTTTTTTATATATCTTTTAAGATACATATCAAATATAAATGTTATTAATAATATTCCAAAAAGTATGTACTTAATCATTTCTTCACGCACCTGACGACCCTAAAACCATCCTTTTTATCAACAACTTCTATCTCAAAAAACTCATCTAGTGCTTTTTTTGCACTTTCATAACCATGCTTCTTATTCATAACAAAATATAGTATTCCATTATCTTTTAAATAATCCTTAGCACCTATAAGTATTTCATGAACTACTTTTTTTCCTGCTCTTATTGGAGGATTAGTTATTATATAATCAAATGCTCCTTCAACTTTTTCATAAGCATGAGATTCTAAAACTTTTGCTTTAACATTATTAGCTATTAAATTTTCTCTTGTTAAATCCATAGCCCTATCATTAACATCTATCATAGTAAGATTCATATTCTCATTAAAAAGACTTATCCCTAAAGTTCCATATCCACACCCAACATCTAAAACATCCCCATGCAGTGGATCTTCTTTCTTTAAGATTGCTGTTACCATAAGATCACTTGCAAAGTCAATTTTTCCTTTTGAAAAAACTGCAGTATCTGTCATAAACTTTAGCTCTTTATCTAAAACTTTATAAACAACTTCTCTTCTATTATGTTCTACATTTGTCTCCTTTGAAAAATAATGCTGCATAACATCCTCCCTTCTTTTTATATAAATAAAAAAACTCCGTCCTAATAAAAGGACGAAGTTATATTCGCGGTACCACCTTAATTTCTAGTTTCCTAGACTCTCAATATCTTTAACAGGATTACCCGTATATATTTACTACTATTTCAATATATCTGCTCCAAAGCTACATTCAATATTTCAGTTCTTAGAAAAGCTTTCAACCGATGGCTTTTCCTCTCTATAAGCTTAAAATATTTACTCCTCTTTTTCTTTGCATTTACGTAATTTTATATTATTTAATTATTTTTGTCAACTATCTTTCGTCTTTTAAAAATACATCCTTCATATCACTTATATAACTATCTATAAGCTCTGCTAATACTTGTTCCTCAGTTATATCATTAGATTTAATAGCATCTAAAGACTTAAGTATCATCTTCTGCTCTTCTATAAGTCTATCTATTTTATTGTTTAACTCAATAATTGTATTTTTAGTATTCTCTTTTATTTCGGATTTTGTTAAATGATTTATTACAACATCATTTGAATAATCATCTAAATAAAGCAACTCTTCAATTCCTTTTTCTTCAATTATTTCATCTATCTCTTGCTCTAACTTGATCATTTCTGCCATAGTATTTGTAAATAAATCTCTTGTCTCTTCATTTTCTTTATACTCTTGCCAGTGTGCTTTAAGCATTATTAGATTAGTCACACTAAATTTGTCTAATTCAATTTTAATTTCTCTATTCACTTTGTGAAGAGCTAACTTATCCTTATTAAGATTCTTAACTTCAGCTAATTGTTTCTTCTTTTGTAATTTTATTTCATGAATAAGTCTATTTCTAAATGCATATAACCATCCTGCTAAGAATATTGAGAAAGCTACAAATATAGCTATAGGCCATAATAAATCTGAGTCTGAATTAACAGTTAATAAATATATTGTTAAAATTCCTAAACAGAAAAATCCTACTGCAAATAGTGAAACCTTGTTTATTATTCTAAACATTTTTCTATTTATAGTGTTTTTTTCTGCATTAACATCTTGTTCTACCTCAAGCGCTGTAACAGATTCTCTCAAAATTCTTTGTCTTTTGTCTAACTCATCCATTCTATTCAATATTTCTGGCATTTCTTCTTCATGGTCTCTTAAATAGCTTATACCTTCATTAAATTCTACAATTTTATCTTTAAGTTTTGTTTTTCTATTATTAATTCTACTTCTTCTAAGCATCAATGCATTTATCTTATGAACTTCAGAATTTTCAAGTCTATCAAATTCGTCATATTTTTCTTTTCTAATCTCAAGTTCTTTTAGAGTGCTTAAAAGTTCATTTTTATGATCATTATAATTAGTCAATTTTTCAAATAAATTATTAATATCTTTTATCTTTTCATCAATTGTCTTTGTTTTTTCTTTATCTTCAAAAACTTCTACTGTATAAAAAAAGTTTTCAATGATTTTTTTAACTTTATTTATAAATGACATGTTAATATACCTTCCTTATATAATATTCTGACTATTATTATACTGCAAATAATAACCCTTTACAATATATTTATGGGATTAAAGTCTATATAGTCAGCTGAGCTTAAAATATATTCTATTCCATCATGCATTCCTATTAAGCTGCTATTAAATGATTGTTTTGTATGCAAGTGCCCATATATAACCTTTTCTACATTGTATTCCCTAAATAACTTTATAAATTCACTTTCTTCTTTTCTATCATTAGTAGGTGGATAGTGCATAATAATTATTATTTTATTATAACCAGCATTAATAGCTTTAGTAATTGAAGCTTCTATCCTTCTTACCTCTCTTTTATAAAGCTTATCATCATTATCATCAAATTTAACTTCATTAGGACAAAGCCATCCTCTGCTTCCACATATTGCATAATCTTCATACACATAAAAATCATTTTGCATAAATGTCATATTTACATATTTGTCATTAAGCTTATTAACTGAATTCCACCAATAATCATGATTTCCTTTTATTAATAGCTTTTTTCCAGGCAAAGAATCAATAAAATCAAGATCTATTATTGCATCTTCTGTTTTCATAGCCCATGATATATCCCCTGGTATCAATACTAGATCTTCATCAGTTATTTTATCAATCCAGTTTTTCTTTATTTTATTTTCATAATCTACCCACACATCTCCAAATATATCCATAGGTTTATTAACCTTAAAAGATAAATGCAGGTCTGCTATTGCATATAAACTCATTTTTTTCTCCTCTTTAATATTTCTTTATAGACTATAGACTCTTCATCTAAATATCTATAATTTTGTGGTACTGTAAATCCTTTATCTTTTAACCACTTAAGGCTTATTGGTTCATCATATTTTATAAACGATTTAACTTTAAGTGCATTAAGCGTCTTGCCTTCATACTCATCAGCATAACCGAGTATATCTTTTCCTGTAACTTCACTTACTTCTATAGCATCTCCTGATATTATTTCTGATATTATCATTTCTCCAACTATAGCTTTATCATCTTTAGAAGAGTATATGTATATAGTATTTTCAATTCCTTCTAATACTGGAAATTTTTTTCTATATTCATACTTCTTGCTTCCTTCTATAATCCTATTAACATATTTAGTTTTTATTGATAAAAGTACTTTCTTTTTCATTTTAAACACTTCCCATTTAAATAGTTAAACAGTCTTCCTTGATGCCTATTTTCTTTTTCCATTTTTTCTTCAATTTCATCTTTTATTTTCCACCAACTCATATCCCAGTTAGCAAACACACTTCTTTCTTCAGGCACTCTTCCTAAAAGTCTTTGAAGTGTTATCTTCGGATTTAAGTATTCCAAAAACAATATTGTTCTTTCAACAAATTCATCTTTGCTAATTATTTCAAACTCTCCTGCTTTATATCCTCTAGCCATCTCTGTACCTTCTGCAATATATAATGAATGTAATTTAACTTGGTCTACTTTGAGAGCAGACATAATTTTTGAAGCTTCTATTAAATCTTCATCTTCATCCCAAGGTAAATTAGTTATTATGTGCACTGCTATTTCAAAGTTATATTTTTTAATCATATTTACCGCATCTATAAACTCTGCTAATGTATGACCTCTATTAACCTTCTTCAGCGTTTTATAATTAACTGTTTGAAGTCCTAGTTCAAATGAAACATTTATGTCTAATTCACTTAAAAATTCTAAGTAATCTTCTCTTATACAATCCGGTCTTGTAGATATTGCTATTTCTACTACATCCTCTATCATAGCTTCTTTTATATATTTTTTAAATGATTCTAATTCTACATAGGTATTAGAATAATTTTGAAAGTATGCAATAAACTTCTTAGCACCATATCTACTAGATATATAATCTTTATTCTCTAGCAGTTGCTCTTTTACACTTTTAGTGTTTTCAAGACTTTCATGTCCAGCGCCTTCTTCTGCACAAAAAGTGCATCCACCTTCTCCTAAACACCCATCTCTATTAGGACAAGTAAGGGGTAGATTTATTGGAAGTTTATACACTTTTTCTCCATATTTTTCTTTTAGATAATCTGAATATTTATTATACATGTTTTTCTCCTATTTCTTTATTAGATATATAATACCATAAATATGTTAAGATTTTGTTAAAATCCCTTATTTTAATTGCTTTTTAAACTTAGCTAGAGTAAAATTATTTTATATGAATTAAATGTAAGGGGAATTAAATTATGAAGAAAAAATTTATAAAATTTTTATGGTTTTTATATATAGTAGGTGGAATACTATTATTATACAAAGGATTAGACTTAGCTATAGCTTATTTGTATGAGTACATAACTCATAGTAGCTTAGCTTCTAACTCGAGTCACACAAAAATAGTTGGTGACTTCTTAGGATTATTTAAAATAACTTTAGGTTTTGCATGGATAATGTATCCTTTAGTTCACTATTTTAAACATCTTGAGAAAAAAGACAAAGATAAAGATAAGCAAGAACATGGTACAGCTAAAATTGGTGATGAAGATGAAATGAAAGGACTTACTGGTGATGATGGTTTTGTACTTTCTAAAAACATAAGACTTTCAAAAGGAAAAAGTTTTGAGCATGTTGCAATACTTGGACCAACTGGTTCTGGAAAATCAACTAGTTTCTTTATTCCTAATCTTTTAGAACTTGATGGTAAAACATCTATAGTTGTATCAGATCCAAAGAAAGAAATGTATTCATTAACTCATAAACACCTTATTGATCAAGGTTATGATATAAAACTTATTGAGCCTTTCAATCCAGACTTAGTATACAACCCACTTTTAATAGCTGGTAAAAGTATAACTGAAATGAAAGAAATAGCTCAGATGATTATGATAAATGGTAATAAAAGTTATGAAATTGCAACAGGTGCAAAAAGTGGTAATGCTGAGTGGCTTAACATGGCTGCCCCACTACTTACAGCATCTATGATTTATTCAATGCATAAGGGTAAACAAAAAGATATTTGTGAAGCTATGAATTTAGTTTTAAATACATCTGATTTAAATAAACTTGCTGAAAAATTCAAAGAAGTTCCAGCAGCTTATCAGGAATTCTTAATATTTGCTCAAGCAGCAGGTGCAAGTAAGACAATATCTGGTATTAAGATAACATTATCTAATGCATTACAGATATTTACAGATCCAACAATTAAGGAGTTTACATCAACTCCATTTGATAAAGAAGAAAACAAAGAAGAAGGAAAAATTTATTACAAAGCTAAAGTACACAAATTATTCCATCCAAAAATGCTTAGAATGAAACCTACTGTTTTATTCGTTTGTGTTCCTGAGAGAAAAGCAACATTCTTAATGCCACTTATGTCGGTATTCTACTCTCAATTACTAAATAAGTGTATGGATGAAGATGGAACACCTATATTATTCATGCTTGATGAGTTTGCAAACATAGGTACAATTCCAAATATAGCAAATGTTATAGCAACATCTAGAAGTAGAGAGATTGGTATCTCAGTTGGTCTTCAAGGTATGGAACAGCTTAAGCGTAACTACGGTGAAGACAACGCACATGATATCTTAAACAACTTAAAGACTAAAGTTATATTTACTGGTCTTACAGGAACATCTGCAAAATATGTTTCAGATCTTGCAGGTTACACTACAATGAAAACAACTAGTGAATCTAAAGGTAAAGATTCATCAAATAAAACTACATCTTCTCAAAGACGTGAACTTTTAACACCAGATGAAGTTAGACGTATGGATGAAGATAAAGTACTAATAATAGCGCATAGTAAAAATGCTGTTATGGATGATAAAAATGCTTACTATACTGTAGATAAATATAGAAAGATAATGAAAAAACATAATCCAGATTGGAAATAAAATAAAAGCTGCCAATAGGCAGCTTTTTTATTGATTATTTTCAAATAAAAAGAGCTATGCATAAACATAGCTCATAATTACTTATCTATTTCTAATAGCTGCTTGCGCTGCTGCAAGTCTAGCAATTGGAACTCTATATGGTGAACATGAAACATAGTCAAGTCCTACTCTATGGCAGAAATCAACTGACTTTTCTTCTCCACCTTGCTCTCCACAAATACCTATTGGTAAGTTTGGATTAGTTTTTCTTCCAAGCTCTACAGCCATCTTAATTAATTTACCAACACCATCTTCATCTATTCTTGCAAATGGATCAGCTTCTAGAATTTTATTATCATAGTAATCTCCTAAGAACTTACTAACGTCATCTCTTGAGAATCCTAAACTCATTTGAGTAAGGTCATTAGTTCCGAATGAGAAAAACTCAGCTTCTGTAGCAATTTCATCAGCCGTAATAGCTGCTCTTGGAACTTCAATCATAGTACCAACTTCATACTTAATATCTATTCCTTCTTCTTTAATTACTTTTTCAGCTTCATCAATAATAATCTCTTTAACATACTTAAGCTCTTTTATGTTTCCTACAAGAGGAACCATAATTTCACTTGTTATATCATGCCCAAGTTCTCTTTCAACATGAGCAGCTGCTTGTAAAATACCTCTTACTTGCATTCTTGTTATATCTGGGAATGTTACTGAAAGTCTACATCCTCTATGTCCCATCATTGGGTTAAATTCCTTAAGGCTTTCAATTTCTTCCTTAACATGCTCTACTGTCTTACCCATATCTTTCGCAAGAGCTACTATTTCATCCTCTTCTCTTGGTAAGAACTCATGTAGTGGTGGATCAAGTAATCTTATAGTAACTACATGTCCATCCATAACTTCATAAAGTTTTATAAAGTCTTCTCTTTGATATTCAATAAGCTTTTCTAAAGCTTTCGCTCTTTCTTCATCTGACTCAGATAAAATCATTTCTCTAACTGAGAATATTCTTGTTTCATTAAAGAACATATGCTCAGTTCTACAAAGACCAATACCATCTGCTCCAAATTCTAATGCTTTTTTAGCATCTGTAGGAGTATCTGCATTAGTTCTTACTTTAAGTCTCTTAACTTCATCAGCCCATGCCATAAATGTAGCAAAATCTCCTGATATTTCAGCTGGTGTAGTTGCTATATCTCCTTCGTATACAGTTCCTGTTGATCCATCAACTGATACGTAGTCTCCTTCTTTAAATGTCTTACCACTAACTTCGAAAGTTTTAGCTTCTTCATTCATATGGATATCTCCACATCCTGAAACGCAACATCTTCCCATTCCACGAGCAACAACTGCAGCATGTGAAGTCATTCCTCCACGAACTGTAAGTACTGCCTCTGCAGCTATCATACCTTCAATATCTTCTGGTGACGTTTCAAGTCTAGCAAGAATTACTCTTTCACCTTTAGCTCTAGCAGCTTTTGCATCTTCAGCAGTAAAGTAAACTTTTCCTGCTCCAGCTCCTGGTGATGCTGGAAGACCCTTAGCTACCACTACACCTTCTTTAAGAGCATTTTGATCAAATGCTGGATGTAGTAATTGGTCAAGCTGCTTTGGTTCAACTCTCATTAAAGCTTCTTCTTTAGTAATAAGCTTTTCATCAACCATATCTACTGCAATCTTAAGCGCCGCAGCAGCTGTTCTTTTACCATTTCTAGTTTGTAAGAAATAAAGTTTTCCATTCTCAATAGTAAACTCCATATCTTGCATATCTTTATAATGATTTTCAAGTCTTTCAGTTATTGCAATAAACTCTTTATATACTTCTGGCATATCTTCCTCAAGTACAGTTATTGCTTTTGGAGTTCTAATACCTGCAACAACGTCTTCACCTTGTGCATTTATTAAGTACTCTCCAAACATTCCTTTTTCTCCAGTAGCTGGATTTCTTGTGAATGCTACTCCTGTCCCTGATGTATCTCCCATATTTCCAAATACCATCATTTGAACGTTTACAGCAGTTCCCCAATCATCTGGAATTTCATTCATTTTTCTATATACTATAGCTCTTTCATTATTCCAAGATTTAAATACTGCAACTATAGCTGCAAATAATTGATCTTTTGGATTTTGTGGGAATTCTTCCCCAAGCTCATCTTTATAAATACCTTTAAACGTATTTACTATTTCTTTTAAGTTATCTATTGTTAAGTCCTTATCAAACTTAACTCCTTCTTTTTCTTTAAATTCGTCAAGAACTCTTTCAAAGTAAGATTTCTTAACACCTTTTGCAACATCTGCAAACATTTGAATAAATCTTCTGTATGAATCGTAAGCAAACCATTCGTTACCTGTAAGGTTACCAAAACTCACAACAGACTCATCATTAAGTCCTAAATTAAGAATTGTATCCATCATTCCAGGCATAGATGCTCTTGCTCCTGATCTCACTGATACAAGTAATGGATTATTTAATGATCCAAACTCTTTACCAGTTAACTCTTCTAATTGTTTTAAACTATCTTCAATTTCTTTTATAACTTCATCAGACAGCTTCTCACCGTCTTCATAGTATTTCATACATTCTTCAGTAGATATTGTAAAACCTTGAGGTATTGGCATTCCTAAGTTAGTCATCTCTGCTAAATTAGCCCCTTTTCCCCCTAATATGTTTTTCATATCTCTGTTTCCTTCAGAAAACATATATACATATTTATTAGCCATAAAACTCCTCCTTTTGTCGTTACATTACTATTATAATATAACTCTGAGTTATTTCAATAAAACCTTTAAAACTTCTGAGTTTTTCATATATTTGATTGACTTATAATAGCATTTATATTATAATAACTTGTGTTGAACTCGAACGCCACGAGAGTATATAAAAATTAATGGAGGTGCACACATGGCAAATATTAAATCAGCTAAGAAAAGAATTAAAGTTATCGAAACTAAAACTGCTTTAAACAAAGCTAGAAAAACTAAGGTTAAGAATGCTGTTAAGAAAGTAATGGCTGCTGTTGAAGCTAACGATAAAGCTTTAGCTACAGAAGCATTAAACAATGCGTTTTCTGTAATTGATACAGCTACTCAAAAAGGGACTTTCCACAAGAAGACTTCTTCTAGAAGAAAAGCTCAACTTTCTAAATTAGTACATAACTTAGAAGCTTAATCATATAAATATAAGAACCGACCGTCATTGGTTCTTTTTTTATACAAAAAAATAAGAGTTAATTTCATCATTAACCCTTATCACTTAATTATATTCCTCTACTCCTAAAACTTCAGCTCCTGTTGATTCTATAAGACTATATACAGAAACTTTATTATTCGGAACAAAATCTGTATTATCTAATACATCCATAACCTTTGTTGCTTTATCTATATCTAAACCTCTACAACTTGCAAAAGTTTTAACATTATCCGCTTCTACAATTACTTCTCCAGCTTCATCTGTCATCGTAAATATCTCAGTTAATTTAGTATTATTAACTTCATTATTATATACAAACGAAGTTGGTGTAAATTCTCCATTTTCAGTAAGCAAATATTTAAAAGTACGATTTTTAATATATTTATCTTGGTAAATTTCCAACAAATTATTTTTAAGTCCAACACTAGTCTTACCATTAACTCCGTCCCCTATTATTTTACCATCTTTATAATTAATTTCTGTATAATCTAATCCAGATAATCCCATTATATTTTTAAAGACTTGGTCTCCATCCACTGATTTATCTATTGCTTGACCTTTAATTATTTTTTTTATTTTATATAATCCTATTTCAGATTTTATAAACTTTATTATATTCATTAGCTATCATCTCCTATTTCATAAATATCAACTTGATTAACTGTATATGGACCACTCTTATTTACTTCTAGAACCCTACCAACTATATCTAATGTCTGCTCTTCATCGCTAACAACATTCATTATATCCCTTGCTATATTACTTTCTAGCGAAGTATATTCTATACGCCCAACTAAATTAGTTCCATTAACAACTAACTCAGCTGTTGTTTCGCTTTCTTCTTTTTCCCAAGTTACATTTACACTCTCATTATTTCCATTTGATTGTTTAAAAAAATGTGGATTCACTTTTCCATTTAATCCTACACCATATTCCTCAACATATTCTATTTTATTCTTACCTTCTTTATTTATAACAATATAATTATCTTTAATATCTATCATTCTTGTTTCATCTATATATATCTTTCCATTGTCATACTTCAAATCATTTAATCCAAAGCCACATTCAAATAATATATTAGCAAAAACCTCTTGATCTTCCACAGCTGGATTAAGTTTCATATTTGAAATACTCTTCTTGATCATTGTATAAGGCATGTTAATTTCTCTAAAATTCTTTCTTTTTTTAGCCCTCTTTATTAAGCCTCGAATTAATTCTGTCATTTTGCCCTCCTTTTTTTAAGAAACACTATATAAATTTTATCAATTTTCTGTCAATTTGTCAATGCAACAAAAAAGCGGTTTCCCGCTTTTCTATTCAAATCTATATCCCGTTCCCCAAACAGTATGTATATACTCTGGATTAGCTGGATCTTTTTCAATTTTTTCTCTTAGTTTTCTTATATGAACTGTTACTGTTGGCAAGTCTCCGATTGATGTCATATCCCATATATGTTCATATAAATATTCTTTTGTAAATACCTTATTAGGACTAGATGCTAACATGTATAAAAGATCAAATTCTTTAGTTGTTAACTGTATCTCTTTACCATCAAGATAAACTCTTCTAGAATGATTATCAATTTTTAGGCTCCTAATTTCAATAACTTCACTTACACTGTCTTTACTAACAAGTCTATCATACTTACTTATATGAGCCTTAACCCTAGCAACTAACTCTCCTGGGCTAAAAGGCTTTGTTATGTAATCATCTGCTCCTATCCCAAGTCCTCTTATTTTATCTATATCCTCACCCTTAGCCGTTACTAAAAGTATAGGAATATCTGTTTCTTCTCTTAATGTTTTACATATTCTAAACCCATCAAGCCCTGGAAGCATAAGATCAAGTATTATAAGATCATAATTATTTTTCCTAGCATTTTCCAATCCTTTAATTCCATCATTTTCCACAGTTACTTCAAACTCATTAACTTCAAGATAGTCTTTTTCAAGATCTGCTATATTTAAATCATCTTCTACTATCAATATTTTTTTCATCATTTGCCTCCTTTGGTAATTTTATAATTATAGCTGTTCCTTTTTTACTTTCGGCATAAATTTCACCCTTATGAGTATTTATTATCCTTTTACATATAGATAATCCAATCCCATGACCTTTAATAGATGGATTCCTAGATTCATCTGCTCTAAAGAATCTATCGAATATTTTTTTCAGCTTTTCATCATCAATCCCTATTCCATTATCACTTATGCTTATTATAATCTTTTCCTTAGTATCTTTAACTTTTATATCTAGCTTTAAATCTTTATTACTTCTATATTTTATCGCGTTATCTATTATATTACTCATTACTCTGTTAATTTTATCAACATCTCCATAAATGATAGCTTCTTTAGCATTTACTTTAAGTGAAATTTCTCCACCTACTTGTTCTACATCAAACTTAAATTCTTCGACTGCATCATTTATATATCTAATGAAGTCAAATTTTTTCATATTAAATTCCATATTATTGAAATCTAACTTAGTTAATGTAGCAAGCTCATTTACAAGTTTCTCCATATCTTCTGCTCTTTTATATATTACATCCATATACTTGTCTGCTTTTTCTGGAGTATCAGCTACACCTTCTTTTATTCCTGCTGCATATCCTTTTATAGCAGTTACAGGAGTCTTAAGATCATGTGATATATTCGAAATAAGTTCTTTTCTTTCTGATTCATACTTACATCTTATATCCTTATGCTCTTTAAGTCTTATTCTTAATGCATCAACTGCGTAAGCAAGTTCTCCAACTTCTTGATCATAACATTCTAACTCAACTTTATGATCTAAGTTACCCGCTCTAACTTCATCTAAGGACTTCTGTATTTTTTTAAGCGGCACTGTAACCGTCCTTGATACAGCATATGAAAGCAACCCGTTTATAGAAAACAGTATAAGCACTAATATTATAAAAGCTGTCATCTTAAATTCAGATATACTTTTCTTAGCATATTTGGTATCTCCAACATAATAAAACTTAACATCATAATCTGATTCTGATTTTAATAATATTACATATCTTTCATTGAAGTTCAAATAATGATGATCTTCATTTTTTACAACTTTCAAAACTTCATCTGTGTGCTCTTTTAATGTAGGACTAATATATATAAGTTTATCATCATTTTCCTGTGTTATAACAAAACCTGTATCCTCTAATCCTACTTCTTTCTCTGCCTCTATTAAGAACTCTAATACTTTTTCCTTATTAATTCTCTCATCCACTTTTACTTTATACTCTGTTTCAAATTTTTTTCTATGAAGTTCACCAATTTCATTAATTTTATTCAAATCAATTAATGTTTTTTTATAGAACTGTCTTTCTGTTGAGGGAGTAATAAGCTTTTTCCCATTTAGAATAAAATCATCTTCCCTTTCAAGAACATTATTATTTACAAAAATAATTATAAACAATGGTACAAGTATCATTAATATATGTGATATTACTAATTTATATTTTAATTTCATTTTCTCACCTCACATATTTATTATATCATTATTTTACAACATTTACTTCAGTTCCATCATCAACATAGTTTTGTCCTTTTACTATTAAAACTTCACCTTCTGTTAAAGCTCCTTTTATCTCAACTTTCCCATCTTTTATAGCTCCAACTTCTACTTCTTTTTCTATTGCTTTCATATCTTCAATTACATATATGTAAGTTTTGCCTTCATTTTTAACTAAATGCTTTCTATCAACAATAAATCTTTTATCTTCTTCTCCAACTTTCAAATATATTTCAGCAAACATACCTTCAGATATTTGCTTATCTTCATTATTTAAAAGTACTTCTACTTCATATTTATTATTTATAGCTACTGGGCTCTTAGATATTATTTCACCTTCTACTTCTTTAGCTATTGATTCAATATAAACTCTAGTTTTATCCCCAATACTAACATTTTTAATAACACTTTCAGAAGCTAAAGCTGATACTTTCATTGTTTCAGTATTAACTATTGTAACTGCTGATCCTTGAGTTATTTCTCCTGCTTCAATCTCAACACTTGCAACAACACCATCTATTGGACTTGTTACTACCGTGTTATTTAAAGCTTCTTTAGCATCTCTAATTTGAGCTTCTAAACTTTCCTTATTCGCAAGAGCTGACTCGTATTGATTCTTAGACACTTCAATAGAAGTATCTAATCCTTGTTTTATAAATACATCATATGAAACTTTTGCATTATCATAATTAGCTTTTGCATTATCATATCCTAATTTTGCCTTATCTAAATCATTTTTAGATATTCCACCTGTTTTAAATAAATCCTTCATGTTATTGTAAGTATCTTCAGCATCTTCAAAAGCAAGTTTTGCTTTTGTATAAGATGCTTCTGCACTAACAATTTTTTCATCCTTTTGTCCACCTGTCGCTAATGCTAAATTTGTCTTCGCAGTAGATACATTTACATTTGCATTTTTAAGATTAGCCTCAAGTGTATTTACTTTATTTTGATATCCATAACTATCTATTTTAAATAACTTTTGTCCTTTTTTTACTTTATCTCCAACTTTTACGTACACATCTTTAACTTCACCTTGTACTTTCGGAACTATATTTACATTTTTATTTGCCTCTATCATTGCAACTGAATAATATTCCTCACTTATATCTGATTTCATAAGCTCCATTACTTCTACTGGAATTGTTTTAGACTCTACTGCATTTATATCACTAGTATTTCTCTTAGACAATCCAAATACTATTACTAACGCTATTACAGCAAGTATCATTAATCTATTTTTATTCATATATTCTCTCCTCCTCATCAATTAAAACTGGTACTTTTTTCTTGAATTTTTCTTTGAATTCATCAACACTCGTATATATAACTGGTATCATCAGAAGTGTTAAAACTGTTGATGCCATAAGTCCAAATATAAGTGCAAATCCCATTTGCGCATATTCTGGATCTTTAAGTGCTAGCGGTAACATACCACCAATTGTTGTAAGTGAAGTAGCTATAACTGGTATAAATCTAGTTTTACCGGCTTCTCTAACTGCTTCATATTTCTCTATACCTACACTTCTCAAGTAATTAATGTAATCGATTAAAACAATTGCATCATTTACTGCAATACCTACAAGTGCTACTATACCAAAGAATGCATAAAAACCAAAGTTATTTCCAGTTAAAACTAGTCCTGGAAGAACTCCAATTACCGCAAGTGGTACTGACATAAGTATTACAAATGGCTGTGAGAATGAATTAAATTGCACTGTTAATATAACAAATACTAAAAGAACTGCTATCTGCATATTAAAGAACATATCTCCAAAAGAATCTGCCATCCTTTCTGATTCTCCACCTATGCTCATCTCAACCCCATTAGGGAATCTATACTCTTTTACTTTCTCGTTAAATTTATTCATTATTATAGCTAAGTTCTTACCTTTTTCAACATTCGCTGACACCTTAGCTACTCTATCAAGTTCATCATGCTCTATTGCAACTACACCTTTTGCTTCTTCTATTTTTACAACTTGTGAAAATCCTATTTTTTCACCCTTATTATTTGTAAAAGTTATTTTTTCAAGGTCTGCAATGCTCTTGATATTTTTATCATTATCTTTAATAACAATATCATATTCCTCTTGGTTTTCTTTATATATTCCAACATCGGTTCCTATTATAGTTGTTCTTATCCCTGAACCTATACTAGCTACTTCTAATCCTAAAAGTTTTGCTTTTGATTTATTAACTGTAAATCTCAATTCTGGAACACCATCTGTAAATGTAGTTTCGCTATCTACAACTCCATCAATATCATCTAGTAAAACTTTAAGTTCATCTGATACTTCTTCAAGAGTTTCTAAATCTCCACCTTTTAATTCAATTGATATAGGTTTTCCTGAACTTGGACCTGATGCAGGTTCTTCAAGTTCAATTTTTGCTCCTGCTATATCCTTAACATCTTCTCTTATAAGGTCTATCATTTCATAACTTTTTTTATCTCTATCTTTATCATCCACTAAATCAATAGTTATTCTAGCTTCATTTTCTGTTGCACCATTGCTTGTTCTTAACCTACCATCACTTCCTTTAGTTCCTACCGTTGTTAATATTTTTTCTATTTCTTCATATTTATAAAGTCTACTTTCAACTTCTTTAACAACAACTTCTGTGTCTTCAACTAAATAACCTTTTGGTAAATCTATATTTACATATATCTGCTCTGAATCTGTTTTTGGAACTAATTCAACTTTAAGTACTCCTAATGGTATTAATGCAATACTCATTATAAATGCCGCTATTGCTGCCATTATTACTCTTTTTCTTTTTTTACTATCAGTAATAATTGAATATATATTATTTGAATAATCCTTAATCATCTTACTTTCTTCAAGATTTGTATTCTCTAATCTAAACTCTTTAAAATACATAGCTGAACCAAATATTATTGCAGCTAATACTGACAATAAAGTTGGAGTAAGCCCGTTAGCAAATGCTAAATACGATGTTATCGTTATTACTGCTACGGCTGCTTGTTTACCTTTACCTTGCATTTTTTTACCTTTTAAAAATCTTGAACACAGAGCAGGCGTTACTGTTAGTGATATAAAAAATGATGCCGTTAATGCAAATATTACCGTAAGCGGTATCGATTTAATAAACTCACCCATTATCCCATCCATTATTGCTAATGGGAAAAATGCTGCTAACGTTGTCATTGTTGAAGCCATTATAGCTGGTGCAACTTGGTTTGTTGCAACTTTAGCCGCTTTAAGTGGTGATAATCCTTTTTCTCTAAGTCTATCAATGTTTTCCATTACTACTATTGCATTATCTACAAGCATACCAAGTGCTAATATTAATGCTAGTAGTGATATAGAGTTAAGTGACATATCTGCCTGCCCTAAAGCTATAAATGTACCTAATAGCGATAATGGTATAACAAATGCTACTATCATAGATTCTGATAACCCTATGAATAAGAACAACACTGTTATAACCATAAATAATCCTGACAAAGCATTTCCTGTTACATCTGATAATTGATTTTCAATTTCTTTACCATAATCTGTACTTATATCTATTTCAATATCAGATGGATAGGTTTTACCTTTTTCTGCTTCTAAAGTTTTCTTTACTTTTTTACTAACTTTTGTAGCATCTCCATCTTCTGACTTTAAAACAGATAATGATATGAGTTTTTTGTTTTCATACTCACCATTATTATTAATACCTAGTGTTGCATATGATTTTTCTTCAGTATGCGTATCTTTAACCTCTGCAATATCCTTTAAGAATATTGGTGTTTTACCACTTACCTTAACTATGATATTTTCAATTTCTGATACTTTACTTATTTCTCCAATTGTTCTCAAATTGTAATTTAATCCATCAAGCTCTATTGCTCCACCTGGAATATTTATATTTGAATAATTTATTGCATTTTTAATATCATTTTTTGAAATTCCATAAACATCTAATTTAGCGGGGTTTACTATAACCTGTATTTCTCTTTCTACTCCCCCAACAATTTTAACTTCTTTTACATCTTTTACTTTTTCAAGCTCTTCTTTTATATCTTCTGCTATTTCTTTAAGTTCATAATCCTCATAATCTCCTGCAACTCCAAGAGTTAAAACTGGAATTTCTCCTGTTTTAAATGAGAATATACTTGGGCTTTCTGCTTCCTCTGGAAGTTCTGATTCAATCCCTGTAAGCTCTGATTTTATATCTTCAATCTTATCATCAATATCTACCTTTGTATTAAACTCAAGTATTACTGTACTATAACTATCAGCTGATGTTGATGTTATATTTTCAAGATCTTCTATGTCATTAAGTTTCTTTTCAATAACATCTGTTACTAAATTTTCAACTTCTGCTGGCGAGGCACCTGGATAAACTGTACCAACAACCCCATACGGGAAGTTTATATCTGGCATAGTCTCTCTTGGAAGGTCATTATATGCTTTCACCCCTACAATTAAAAGTACAAATAACATAAGGTATATTACTCTATACTTATCTATTAGTGTACTTGCTATCTTTCCTAAAATATTTTGTTCTTGCTTAAGTTCTGATATGTTTTTATTTTCGTCCATAGACACTCTCCTTTCAATATACTCCTTATTTTAAATGCTATATATAAATTAGTGCTTAACTAATTATTAAGTATTTATAAACATAAAAAAAAGACATTATAAAATGCCTTTAACTTATCTTTATTTCTTCTTCACCTTTTAAATTAAAAACTACTCCTTCATCAGCTTTATTTTCTCCAATTACTTCTGCATATCCTAAGTCCAAACCATCCAAAACTTCTTTTATTTCATTTCTACTATCTTTTTCTGATATAAGTTTTATTGTTTCAAAAGAAAGTTCTAATTTAGAGTACATTTCATAATCTATTCCATCATTTACTGTTATCAAAAATGTATTATCTTCATTATTAAGTATTAAAAACCTATCCTCCATCTCAGATGTCATAACTTTCATTGCATCGAATGTTAAATCTCCATCACTGTGACTTATGTAACTGGTAATAACATTATTGTTAATATGCTCTAACAAAACTTCTCTTTCTCTAATATGTAAATTGAATTTTTCACCTAATAAAACATTTCCTCTTTTAAATTCTATTCCAATATCTCTTTGTAATGCTGGTCCATGTTTGTAATCGATTCCAAGTAACCTCATAACATTCTTATATGCATCATACTTATATTCATCTTCTATACCTAATTCTTCATAGACCATTGCTTCAATTTTACTTATAGCCTGTTTTTGGTTTTCTAGCTTTTTTCTTCTTTTTTGTTCTTTTATAATTTCTCTAACCTTTTTCATTATTTAATCCTTGCTCTCCTTCTAGTCCAATTATTTCTATATTACCCTCTTGTGTTTGCTCTATATATTTTTCCATCCTTGTAAGTTTCATCCTTTGAGCTCCAAAAAATATTTCACTAGCTTTATCTACTCTCTCTAAAATATTTTCAGGCTCAGTATCATTTAAAGCATCAATATAATTTTTAACATCTAAATGTGTAATACTACCTTCTGCAATTTTTCCTTTATCATAATCCATTTGAATTTTACACACATTGTTTTGTGTTTCTATTTCCACATTATCAAAATATCCATTTCTTAAAGTTACACTCAAATTTTCTCTGTTACTTTCAAATGAATTTAATAATAATCTATTTGTTTTACTAAATTCAAAGTTTATATTTTCATTTAATTCATGGTCGCTAAATGATATTTTATCTTCACTTATAATAAGCTCAGAACTATTAAAATAAACTTTCCCTTTAATTTTTCTTAATCCTGTGTCTTCACCTCTTATTTCAAACATGTCTTGATTAATATTTAAGATTTTTAATACTTCTTTAATCGCTATATCTTGATCTAAATTACTTTTTGAAAGTTCATATTTTATTTTTCTAATTGCACTCTTTTGATTCTCAAATATTTTAATAGCTTTTTTCTTATCCGTATTTGATATATGGTTATTAAATATTCTCCAAAACATTTAGTTCCTCCTTAATTTAGCGAAAACAAAAAGGCTTTCTAGCCCCTGTGTTTTTCACCTAATTTTAAATTTGGCACTGCATTAAGTTCAAGTCCATGTATTATTCCTTTTATATAATCATAATAAGCTGCAGCTCCTATCATTGCTGCATTATCTGTACAAAGTTCAATACTTGGATATTGTAAAAATATATTTTCATTTTCACAGGCTTTACTCATTGCTTCTCTTAGCCCGCTATTAGCTGCAACTCCACCTGCCATTGCTACTTTATCAATTCCAAAATCTTTAGCAGCTTTTATTGTTTTATCCACTAATATATCAACTACAGCTTCTTGAAAACTAGCTGCAATATCTGCTTCATTTATGTCTTCACCTTTCATTTTAGCTGAATTAACATAGTTAAGCACTGACGATTTAACTCCACTAAAACTAAAATTATATGATGAGTCCCCTTTAAAAGCTCTTGGAAAATCTATTGCATTTTTATTTCCATCTTTTGCAAGCTTATCTATCTTAGGTCCTCCTGGATATCCAAGACCTATAACTCTAGCAACTTTATCAAAAGCTTCTCCAACTGCATCATCCATAGTATGTCCTAATATTTCATACTCTCCATAATCTTTAACTTTTACCAAATGACTATGTCCACCTGAAACTACTAAACATATAAATGGCGGTTTAAACTCTTTATTTTCTATATAATTAGCTGATATATGTCCTTCTATATGATGAACACCAACTAAGGGTTTATTAAGTGCATATGCCAGTGCTTTAGCACTTGATAATCCAACAAGTAATGCACCTACTAATCCTGGCCCATATGTTACAGATATTGCATCTATATCATCAAATGTTAATTTTGCTTCTTTTAATGCTTCCTCTATCACTGGATTGATTTTCTCTATATGTTTTCTTGAAGCTATTTCAGGAACAACACCACCATAAAGTTTATGTAAATCAATCTGTGTCGATATAATATTTGATAATACTTCTCTACCATTTTTTACAACTGCTGCAGATGTCTCATCACATGAAGTCTCTATAGCAAGTATTTTAACATCTTCTTTAGCTTCCACTCTCTATCTTCCTTTCATTTTTAAATCCTATTATTTTCCATTTATCATTTTCTTTAACCATTACATATAAAATTATATTTTCAAATTCTTTGCTAGTCTGTTCCTTAACTTTAATATATCCAACATTCGGATTATTAGGATCATATTCTAAGCTCCCGTTCACAACTTCTATTTTTAATAATTTTATATTTTTATCTATAAGATTCTTTTTCTCTTTTACAATATTTTTAATAATTTCATTATAATTTTTATTTTTTTCTAGTAATTCACTATGATACATCTTTTTCTGCCAATTTGCAAGCTCTCTTATCTCGCTAATTGTAGATTCTTCACTATACATATAAAGTTTCAGTCTATTAAACCTGTCAATGACTCCAAGTATATCAACCGGATATTTTTCCATCTTACATTCGGTTACTAAAATATTGTATTCACTTTCTTTATCTCCTGTATATCCCTGGTAAACATTCCATGCTATATACCCTATCATTATTGTTATAAAAAATACTTTCAACGCTTTCATAAAATCACCTTATTCATATTTAAATGTTTTTTCTATTCCATCTTTCCCCATATAAGTATTTCTAAATATCCTTCTAACATCATCCCTATGCACTATCGGTTTTGCTACCGCAGGACTAAAATGAGTTAACCAAAGCTCTTTAACTTCTGATATTTGAGCTAACTTAGCAGCTTCACTCATCATCATATGCTTAGTCTTTTTAGCTCTATCATATTTTTCTTCTTCAAAATACATTCCTTCTGCTATAAAAAGATCTGATTTTTCTACAAATTTCTCCATTGCTTTAGTTGGTCTTGTATCTGTTATATAACTAACTTTAAAACCTTTTCTAGTATCGCCTAAAACCATATCTGGAGTATATGTTTTCCCTTCAAATTCTACAATTTCTTCTTTTTGAAGGCTACTATATAAATTTCTAGGAATATTTAACTTCTCTGCTTTTTGGATATCAAACTTTCTATCTCTTTTATATTCTACTGAATATCCATAACAATCTATTCTATGGTCAACCTTTAGCGCTCTTATATCAAATTCATCAAACTCTATTCTTACCTCTTCTTCATTTGAAAACTCAATATATTCTATCTCAAAAGGAAGTTCTCTAGCGATAACCCTTAATGCTTCTACTGTATCTTTCAACCCTTTAGGACCTATTAATGTTATAGGCTCTGTTCTCTCAGAGTTTCCTAAAGTCAAAAGCATCCCTGGAAGACCAGCTATATGGTCCGCATGATAATGGGTAAAACATATAATGTCTAAGTTTTTAAACCCCCATCCCTTTGCTTTATATGGAATTTGCGTTCCTTCTCCACAATCTATTAAAATCATACTTCCTTTATATCTAAGAAGACAAGAAGTTAACCACCTATTTGGTAGCGGCATCATACCTCCTGTTCCTAGTAAACATACATCTAACATTTTATTTCCTCTTTTCTAAAAAATCATATTTATCATCTCTGAAACATTTTTAACTGGAATTACTTCAATGTCTTTACTCTTAAGATCCTTACAACTTACCTTAGGAACTATACATCTTTTAAATCCTAACTTATATGCTTCATTTATTCTTTTCTCAATTAAATTTATATGTCTCACTTCTCCTGTAAGACCAACTTCTCCTATAAATACAGTTTTATCTGCAATAGGCTTATTTTTATAACTTGATATTATTGCTGCAACTATTGCCAAATCAATTGCGGGCTCTGATATTTTTATTCCACCCGTAAGATTTACATATGCATCATATCCACCTAATTGCATACCAAGTTTCTTTTCAAGTACTGCCATTAAAAGTATTACCTTGTTGTAATCTATTCCTGTAGCCATTCTTCTTGGCATACCAAAGTTTGTACTAGTAACTAATGCTTGCGTTTCAACAAGAAGTGGTCTTGTACCTTCAATAAGGCACGTTATAGCTGAACCTATAACACTCTCATTCCTGCTTGAAAGCATTACCTCTGATGGATTCGATATTTCAACTAACCCTTTATCCTTCATTTCAAAAACACCAATTTCATTAGTTGAACCAAATCTATTTTTAACAGTTCTTAAAACTCTGTAACTACCGTGTCTATCCCCTTCAAAGTATAGAACAACATCTACCATATGCTCAAGAACTCTTGGCCCTGCAATAGCTCCCTCTTTCGTAACATGTCCTACTATTACAATAGGAATACCATATTCTTTTGATAATCTTAAAAACGTAGCTGTTGCTTCTCTAACTTGACTAACACTTCCTGGTGCAGATGTTACATTTTCACTATAAAGGGTTTGTATTGAATCAATAACAACAAAATCTGGCATACTCTTCTTTATTACTTCTGCTGCAATCTCAAGATTTGTTTCTGTTATTATACTTAACTTATCAGTCGTTATTGCTAATCTATCAGCCCTAAGCTTTATTTGACTTTCTGATTCTTCTCCAGAAACATAGAGTATATTTAAATCTTTTTTCCCAATAGCTTCTGTTATTTGTAATAGAAGTGTTGATTTACCAATTCCTGGATCTCCACCAATAAGAACTAACGACCCTTTTACAACTCCACCACCCAAAACTCTATCTAATTCTTCATTATCAGTTTTAATTCTATCATAATTATCTAACGTTATTTCTTCTAACTTTTTAGGTGTCTTTACTACTGCTCTTGCTGAGCCACCTTTATCTTTATATAAAACTTCCTCACTAAAAGTATTCCATTCATTACAAGCAGGACACTTACCAAGCCATTTATTTGACTCATAACCACATTCCATACATACAAATACATTTTTCTTTTTTGCCATTTTTCGTCCTACCTTTCAAAATAAAATAAACAGAGATTTTCTCCCTGTTTATTATACCATAAATCGCTTATTTTTAAATAATATATAACCAAATCATTCTTTACTTATATATTCTGCTTCTTTCTTAATCTTTTCATTAATAGCTACCCATATTTCATCTTTTTCAAGCCCATACTTCCAAGCAGCTACTCCTTTTAAATTATACTTCTTCACTAAGTCTAATTTAAGTTCCATCGATCTTCTATCTTCTATCCAAATCTTATTAGTAATTCCATTTTTATTATATTCAACATAATTTTGACCTAAAATACTATTCCAAACTGGAGTTGCTCCACTGTTTTTTACAATACTTTCTATTCTACCCATAGAATATGCAGGATTTTCTACAATTTTTCCATCTTTTTCCTGCCAATGTCTTGTATAGAAAGGCACTCCCAAAATCACTTTACTAGAATCAACTTCATCAAGAGTTCTTTCTATCCCTCTTATTACCCAAGGAAGCGAAGCAATAGAACCACTTTTAGGCGCAGTTCTCCAATGTTCATCATAAGCCATTACCATTATATAATCTGCTACTTTTGAAACATCTTCTCTCATATAGTGTTTAGTACTAGCAGACGGAACATACATGTCTACTGAGAGTGTTAAATTAGCTGATTTCATAAATGGTGCTAACTCTCTTATAAATTGAAGATAATATTCCCCTGTATCTTTTCCAATTGCTTCAAAATCTATATTAATACCATCTAAATCATATAGTTTTGAAAATACTAATAGCTGCTTAATAAGCTTCTCTCTCTTTTCACTACTCTTTAATACCTCACCTATCATTTTTCTATTAAAAGAATCCGTTATAAGCCCCCACACCTTGTATCCTTTTCTATGTGCATCTTTTACATAACCAAGATCTGCCTTACTTCTTATATCCCCTTTTGTATTTTCAACATAAAACCATGTCGGTGATATTACATCTAAACCTTCTATTTTAGGTATTTTGTTTTTATTATCTCTTGTTCTATTAATTTGATGCCACACAACCGTTATGTTACCTTCATCAATTTTATTTTCTTTATGATACGCTTCATCTTTTATACCTTCTATCAAAATAGGTTTGCTAATTTTATTTTTAGCTACAAAACCTAAAAGTCCATCTTCAGTTCTTATAAAATAATAATTATTAGATTCTTTATACACTCTTATATCTTGCCCTTCTAAAGCTTTTGATATAACAAAACCTTTTCTATCATAATAATCTCTAACAACTGTGTTTTTAGTTATCTTACTTTCATAATAATTATTTTCTAACTTATCTATAACAAGTATATTTTCTTTACTATTATAATATACGTTTATATTATAAAGTTCTGCAAAATCATTTATATTTAAATATGGCTTACCATCAACTTTTTTAACTGGAACATTAAAATCTACTACCTCATTATTAATATATGATGTAAGTTCTTCAGAATTCATCTTTATATATTTATCTTCTGTAGTTATTATTAACTTATTTTCTTCTTCATCCCAAAATATATACTTATCAATATTTCCTTTCACTACATCTACTGGTACATATATTCTATCTTCATCTATCTCTACATTACCTTCATACTTTATATATTCATTCCCATAAACAATACCTACTTGTCCTTCACTTAACGCTTCATATACCTCATATTTATCTTTATAAAATATATTTGGCATAAAGTAATATATATTGTGAATTAATATTATTACTACTAGTCCTATCAAAATCTTTTTCATTCTACTCCCCTTTATTAAAGTAATCATAAATATTTTTAGCTACATCTTTATTTACAACCGCCTCTAAATCATCAATTCCTACATTTTTAATATTCTTCAAACTCTTGAAGTGTTTAACTAACTTAAATTTTGTTTTTTCACCAACACCCTTTATTTTATCAAGTTCAGATTTCTTTTGACTTTTTATCATTCTGCTTCTATGATAATCAATAGCAAATCTATGAACCTCATCTTGAATTTCTGTTAAAAACCTTAAAAGTTCTCTACTGATATTAATCTCTTTATCATTAAAAAGCAAGCCTCTAGTTCTATGCTTATCATCTTTAACCATACCTGCTACTATTACACTCTTAACATTAAGCTCATCTATAACTTTTTTAACTATGTTAATCTGCCCTTTTCCACCATCTACTAATATAAGCTCTGGTAGTTCTAACTCTTCATTTTTAAATCTTCTACTTACAACTTCCTCCATACTTGCATAATCATTTTGACCTACTACAGTTTTAATCTTATATTTTCTATAATTTTTTCTACTTGGTTTTCCATCTTCATAAACAATCATAGATCCAACTGTTTCTACTCCACTTGTATTAGATATATCATAAGACTCAATCCTAGAAATTTTAGTTTCAAATATACTTTCAAGTTCACTCATATTTCTATTTATCTTATCTATTTTTGAATGTATATTTTCATATTTAATCTTAGAGTTCTCAACTGCTAGGTTAACAAAATTAAGTTTTTCCCCTCTTTCAGGTTTTTTAATAACTATTTTTTTACCGGTTTCCTCTTTTAATATATCCATAATTACATCTAAATCTTCTATTTCTTCAGACACAACAACTGTCTTTGGAATATCCAAAGCTCCAATATAAAACATCTTTATAAACTGGTTAAGAACTGTATTTTCAGGTTCTCCATTTTCATTTTCAAGAACAAACTCATCCTTGCCTACCATTTTCCCATTTCTAACAAAGAATATATTAACAACATTTCCATAAATACCCACAATATCCTTGCTTTCCATGTTTACATTTTCGATAGCTTGGTCTGTATTTTCACCTTTTAGAGTTATTATGTTATCTCTAATTTCCATAGCTCTTTCATAATCAAGTTTTTCTGAAAAATACGCCATTTTCTCAGTAAGCTTACTTATAATGTCTTTTTTATTTCCACCTAAAAATGTAATAACTTCATCGATTATTTTTTTATAGTCTTCAGAACTTATTTTGCCATCACAAGGAGCATCACATTTTTTTATGTGATAATTAAGACACGGTCTTGCTTTACCTATGTCTTTGGGTAAATTCCTATTGCATGTTCTTACGTTCCATATGCTATAAATAATTTTCATTATGTTACTAAGCTCATAACCACTAACATAAGGTCCGAAGTATTTATCTTTATCCTTTTTAACTTTCCTAACTTTAATAATTCTCGGAAAATCTTCTGACACTGTAACCTTTAAAAAAGGATATGTTTTATCATCCTTCAGAAGTATATTGTACTTTGGCATATACTTCTTAATTAGGTTATTTTCAAGAATTAAAGCTTCTGCTTCAGTATTCGTAACAATAAAATCAAAGCTATATATATTTTCAACAAGGACTTTAGTTTTTAGATTATGTCCTGCCTTATTTATAAAATAACTACTTACTCTATTTTTAAGCTTTTTAGCCTTACCAACATATATAATATGTCCATCTGTATTTTTCATTAAATAGACTCCGGGCTTAAGCGGTAACTTTTTTAAATTTTCTTTTATATCAAACATTAATATCACCAAATTTATTATATCACCTTTTATCATTATAAAAAAGTTCATCGACTTGAGAAATAGCTAATTTTAGAGTATAATATACTATTGAATTTATATGTGAGAGTGATTGTATGTATGAAAATTTTGCAGCCGTTTATGATAAGTTTATGAGCAATGCTCCTTATGATGAATGGACAAATTATATTTTAGAAATTATTAAAAAAGAAAACATTAAGACTAATGAGATTTTAGACCTAGGCGCAGGAAGCGGAAATATTACTTCAAGACTTGTTTCAAAAGGCATAGGCGTTATAGGCGTAGATCTTTCGGAAGATATGCTAACGATAGCAAAAGAAAAATGTCCTGATACTATTTTTATTAATCAGAACATAATTAACCTAGATATTGATAAATCATTCGATGTAATTATTTGTGTTTGTGACACACTTAATTACATTACTGATGAATATGATCTTCATTTAGCGTTCGAAAAAATTTCGAGTCATTTGAATAAAAATGGAATTTTAATATTTGATCTTAATACAGAACATAAGTTTAAAAATATATATGCAGATAATACATTTGCATATTCTGAGGATGATGCTAGTTATATATGGGAAAACTTCTACGACGATGAAGAACGTATAAACGAATATTATGTTGAGTTTTTTGTGAAAGCAGATAATGATCTTTACAAGAAATATACTGAAACTCACTATGAACGTGCGTATTCTTTAGAAGATATTAACCTAGCAATATCTAATACACCACTTAAAATACAAAACATATATGACGATACAACTTTCAATGCTCCAAAAGATGAGAGCGAAAGAATTTTTTACATACTTAGGAAGGAGAAATAATTAATGAAAGATTACATATTACGTGTATCTGCTGGTGAAGGAAGTATAATTGCCTTCATAGCAACAACAAAAGAATTAGTTCAAAAAGCTCATGAGATACACAACACATCTGCTTTAGCATCAGCTACTTTAGGAAGAACGCTTACTGCTACTGCAATGATAAGCCAAACTTTAAAAAATGAACATGATTTAGTAACACTTTCAATAAAAGGTTCAGGACCAACTGGAGGTGTAGTTGTAACAGCCGATCAAAAAGCTAATGTTAAAGGCTATGTATTTAACCCTGGTGTTGAGTTACCTCTTAATAACCTTGGAAAGTTAGATGTTGCTAACGGATTTGGAGCCGGAATGCTTACAATGATAAAGGATATAGGACTTAAACAACCTTATGTAGGGCAAACTCACCTTGTTTCTGGTGAAATTGCTGAAGACATAGCTTATTACTACACTGCATCTGAACAAGTACCTTCTGCTGTTGCACTTGGAGTTTTAGTTGATACCGATTTATCTATCAAACAGTCTGGTGGATTTATAGTTCAGTTATTACCTGGCGCAAAAGAAGAATACATTGAAAAACTTGAAGCTAACCTATCAAGTATGGCTTCAGTTACTACAATGCTTGAAGAAGGAAAGACACCTGAAGATATTTTAGAAATTTTACTTAATAATATAGATTACAAAATTTATGATAAACTAGAACCAAACTTCAGCTGTAATTGTGATAAAACAAGAGTTGAAAAAGCTTTAATTAGTATAGGAAAAGATGAACTTACTAAGATTTTAGAAGAAGATGGAAAAACAAGCTTAAATTGTCATTTCTGTAATACTTCTTATGATTTCTCAGGAGAAGAAATCCAAAATATAATAGATAACTTATAAAAGAAAGAGGTACTTTTATGTATTATAGAAATGTATTTACCGTTGCTGCAAAAGCTGTAATCATTGGTAGAGAAAATAAAATGCTTCTTTTACACAGATCAAAGGAAGAAATGGCTAAGACCCACCCTTCTCAAAGTTCTGTTTGGGACCTTCCAGGAGGATCAGTTAAGTTTTCTGAAACTGTTTTAGAGGGACTTCTTAGAGAAGTAAAGGAAGAAACAAATCTTAACGTTAATGTTTTAACACCATTTAGTGTTTATGATTCTATTAGAGAAAGACACCATGTAACTATAATAAACTACTTATGTACATATAAATCTGGTAAAGTTTTAGTAAGTCGTGAACATAGTTACTACAAATGGGTATCTAGAAATGATATGATAGATCTTGGCGTTCCAGCTTGGCTAATTAGAACTTATGAAAAAGCTCTAATGTTAAAAGACCAAGTTGACAAAAATAATTAATGGTGATATAGTTTATACAAATTTAACACGATGACAAGGACAGAGTACGTTATCAGAAGTATAAAGAGAATGAGGGTCACCGGCTGAAAGCCCTTTGATATGGAGATTACTGAAAACTACCTTTGAGTGGCTTTAATACAGCCCGTTTGATCACGTTACGATTATGAGAGCTCTATTTTATAGAGAACTTGGGTGGATCCGCGGAATATAACTTTCGTCCCTTTTT
>JAOARL010000002.1 GCA_025210555.1 Clostridia bacterium | reverse complement strand
AAACCAAAGAACACAACTTCAAACAAATCGGATAAAGTATCGTTTAAGATATTTGAGGAATTAAGTAATAGTATTCCTATATTAAAGTGCAGTGCAATGAATACAACATATAACACTCTATATTCGATTGCTTATAGTTAAAAAAAAAAGATTGACCTAAGCCAATCTTTTTAAAATAGTACTTCATTATATTAAAAAATCAAATCCCAATAATTCTTTACACTAACAAAAAAGAGCAATAAATTTATTGCTCTTTACTGCTTAATTTATAGTTTATTATAAAATTAAATCATCATCTTCTGGCTCATTATCTCCAAGTTGAGTTTCTACTGGTGTTACCTCTGCATCATGATCTCCTCTAACTGTTATTAATTTATAATCACCTTGTTCTGCATCACTTTTAAAAAAGTCGTATACTTTTAATGCACTTCTAGTCCCAAGAACACCTTCAGTAGCATTCTCTCTTTCTGCTATTTTACTATGCATTCTATGTAACCTTTCAAAATCTCTTTGCTTTTGATCTTCTTTTACAAGTAATGCATGTGCAATATTAGATATCATTCCTTTCATCCCTGTAACACTTCTAGTTCCATCAGTAAGACAAGCTACTTTATTCATTTTATCTCCTGATAATCTCTCTATATCTTCTTTTGTTAACTTAGCATTGTTTTCTACATCCTCATATTGCATTCTATATTCAACCATTTTATCACTCCTATTTTTTTAGTTAAAATCTTTTATAATTTTACCACAAATAAAAAAGTCATGCAAGTAATTGTCAGACTTTTCTGTTTTTAGTTTTTTAGAATATAAAAAGATGTACTTTAAAATACATCTTAATACTTTTAATCTCTAACATCTTCCAAAACTTTATACACTAATTTATACAATGTTTTCATCTCATCTCCTGAAAGATTAATACATTTTCCAATCTCACTAGGTATATGTTTAACTTTTTCTTGTAACTCAAGACCTTTTTTAGTTAAAGAAACTATAACCTTTCTTTCATCAGATTTATCTCTTTCTCTTATTATCAAATCATTTTTCTCAAGTTTTTTTATTAACGGAGTCATCGTTCCACTATCTAAATATAAATGCTCTCCTATTTCTTTTACAGTTATATTATTTTTTTCCCATAACACCATCATTGTTATGTATTGTGTATATGTTATTCCCACCTCATCCAAATATGGTTTATACCTCTTTATAACTTCTTTGGATGCTGCATAAAAAGGGAAGCATAACTGATTTTTTAATAATAGTTGCTCATATTTCATATTGTTAACTCCTTAATATATATTCTACTTTAATTATGATTTATAATAGCATATAGTCTGTATTTATTCTACTTGTCTATAACTTTTTATGATTTAACCATGCTGCTTTTTGAACAATATCCCCATTACCCAAAGCCTTATCAAAAGCTTCTCTTGCTTCTTTCATTTCTTCAGATGGTTGCTCTACTATTACTTGGTTTTCACCTAACCATTTATTGTTTGGATAATCAGCTGGTGTTGCAACGCTGTACTTATCAAATACTTGTAGTGCATTTACACTTCTTACTATTTCACTTATATTACGTCCTATTACCATTGGGTAATACATCATTAGTCTTAATACACCTTTGTCATCAACTATGAATACAGCTCTTACTGATGCTGGTCCTAATTTTTCATGAACCATTCCAAGCTCTTTAGCAACAACATTTGCTGATTCCCCTCCAATAACTGGATAATTAATTTTTGCAGGTGCATTTTCATTTATCCATTCAACCCATTTTTTATGATCTTCAACACTATCTAAAGATAATCCAATTAACTCTGTATTTAATTCTTTAAATTCGTTTTCGCTCATTGCAAAACTCTCAAACTCAGTTGTACATACTGGTGTAAAATCACCAGGATGACTAAATAGTACAAACCACTTTCCTTTATAATCTTCTGGTATATTTTTAATACCATGTGTTGTTTCTACCTCCATGCTTGGGAAGTTTTCTCCTAAAGCTGGTAAACTTATTTTCTTTTCCATTTCATTTCCTCCTATATATTTGAATTTCGTTTTCTCAATTGTTTGCAATTCAATTGTATGCTATTTAATTTTATTTGTCAATATATTTATTAAAACAAAAAAGAAGTTCTCTAATTAAACTTCTTCTGCTTCATTTTAGTTATTTATCTCTAATCCATCGTATGCAATTTCAATATTTCCAAATTTTTCAACGTACTCTTGCATTTCAGTGTGAGTAAGTTCATGCTTTAAATGTGTTAATATCATTCTCTTTGGTTTATATTCTTTATATATTTTTATGCTTCCATTTATCCCTACATGACCATGACCTTTATCATTTAATCCATTTCCATCTGAAATAATTAAATCTAAGTTCTTAATTTTATCTGGTTCTAATACTTTATTATAATCACTTATATATGCAAATTTAAAATTAGGTGATTTAAATACATATCCATAACATGGAACCTCAATATCTGAGTAGTCTTTCTTATGCTCTAATTTAACAGTGTCTACTTCATATTCTTTTATCTTTTTCTTTGTGAATGCTTGAATCGTAATACTTTTATTTCTTGTTTCCAACCAGTTTCTTGAACTACCTTCCTTAGCAAGATGTTCTTCCATAACATCTTCTGGCGCTTCAAATATAGCATTTTCTGCTGTAGCTAACTGCTCTATTCCTCCTACATGATCTCTATGTGCGTGCGTTAAAAATGCATAATTAATATATTTAATTTCATTTTCTATTAGCTGATTTCTAAAATCTTGTCCAAAATCTATAATTATATTAACTTCATCTATCTTTATTAATACTGAACTTCTATATCTTCTATCTCTTCTATCTTCACTCTTACACACATGACAATCACAATTCCATACTGGCACGCCCATTACTCCACCTGTACCTAAAAATTTTATTTTCATACTAGTCTCCCAACTTATTCTATAGTTTCCACTTCATACCCCCAAGTGTTAATCCCGCCAAATTCATATATATTTTCATAGCCTAACTTAACTAAAACCTTACTTGCTTCTTTACTCCTATTACCACTTCTACAGTACACTAATATTTTCTCTTTCTTATCCTTAAATAAGTCTTCTGCTTTATCTTCAATATCACTTAATGGAAGAAGCATAGCATCTTTTATATATCCACTATTATACTCCTCTTCAGTCCTAACATCTAATATTATTACATCCTCATTATCCATCATTTCTTTTGCCTTATCTTGCTCTATTGAAGTATATTCTAATTCTTTACTTTCATCACTAACAACTTCTTTATTTGTGCATCCAACGACAGTACATACCATCATTAAACTTAATATTATTTTTCTAATCATATTTTTTCCTCCTCTTGCTTATATATACAATATTAGCATAAATAAAAAGAGGTCACAAAAACATGTCCTCTTCACCTACTAAGTTTTTCTTCCATTTCCATTCCAAAACTTATAAACTCATCTATACTATAAGACTCTGCCTCTAAAATGTTTTCATATATATGATTTATTGCCTTATCTATTTCCAGATGATTACCTTCTTTAATATAGCTACTTATGCTATCTATTATATCTAACACAATCTCTCTATTTTTCATATTAATGATAGTTTTACAAAATTCACTATAGTCTTTTAACTCTTCTGCTGATAACTTTTTAACGAATAAACCTTTTTTTAAATATCTCTTATGTAATTTATTATATTTCTTTGAAGTATCTTCATCTACTATAAAATCAATTTTATCTAATAATTTTAAATGTTTATCAAAGTCTTTTTTATCCATGTAGTTAAACACTATTCCATTTGCGAAAAGAACTTTGTGGGCATTTATAATATTATCCTTTGTATAATCTAATTCATTCTCTATTAACAAGAAATTACTTTTAACTTCTGCTCCTGAAAATAAATTTATGTAATAATCTACAATTTTAGCAGCCTTCCTAATATCCATATAATTCTCCTTAAACTATTTTAATATTATTAATATATCATATTATATTTAGAATTTCCTTAATGATATTTCAGAGGCTTCTTCATCTTTTTGTAATTATATTTATATATCCCTATGCTAATATTAATTTATATACTTAAGGAGGCTTAAAATGAAAAATAATACTATTATAAGGGCTTTATTATCACCAATGTTTGTGTATATATTATCAGCGCTATCACTTACACTTATTCCATCTATTATAACTCTTATTCTAATACCTATATTTATAAGACTTACTTTTAAACTTAGAAATAAACTTCTTAAAAGTTATTTAACTAGTCTTTCTGATAAAAAGAGATTACAAATTGAATGTAAAAATATTGCAAGCATACATTATATTATAACAATTTTATTTTTGCACGATCCTCTATATGACTGCCAGTTTTGTACACCATTTAATTATGTTGGGCCTTACTTATACATTTTATTAACATACATTATCAATACTCAACTTATTAAAATACTAATTAGTTTAAAAAAGGAAAGCTTTAGTACTATTAAATTTAAAATATTAGTAGGAATCTTAACATTTGCTATTGGAATACTCTTAGCTATTTTAGTACTTCCTTATATGAGTTATTCTGGATCTCATGAAGCCATTAATGAAATAAGCACATCACCACCTTTTTATATTCTATACATAAATGACTTTATTAAAAGGATATATCAGTTTATTTCTTTTTAACTCTAATTTATTAAAGAACTCAATACCACACAAGTGTAGTATTGAGTTCCAACATTCTTAATTAAATTTTCAAATACAACTTCATTTATTTAAATCATAAAAAGATATTAACTCAACAGCTTCAAATATTCCCTGTTTCTTAGCTTCAATTAATGTAGCTAACTCTTTTTCCCTTTCTTTATTGTAACTTGTTATTTCCATCGCTTCATCATCAATATATCCTGAATGAGTCATTATTTCAACTACTTCAAATTGTTTATTACTAACTGCTTCTTTTAATGTTTCTACAGATATATTTTCTCCCATGTACTTTTCAAAAAGGAAATCTGGTGTTTTAATTCCTAGTTCCTTTGCTTTTTCTTTAAGCTTTCCATTTTTAGTTCTCATAGGTAAATTATATTCTTTTGCCAATTCATACATTGCCTTCATTAAATGTTTATGCTTGTATAAATCATGATGATTATCTAAGTGATCTAATGTTAACCCTCTTGCTAAAAAGCTTTCTATTTGCTCTTTCATTTCTTTTTTAGCATCCTCATATGTAGATTTTTCGCCGATCAAATCTCTATAGTAAAATTTACCAGTTTCGTCTACTAAAGACTCTACATCACTTCTTAATGGCTTTCCTACAGTTAAATTTATATGTATTCCTATATTCTCTAAATTATTAGCCTTTATAATTTCAATTGCATCTTCTGCTCCTGGCATATTCATCATTATACTAGTACTAGTTATAATTCCCTCTTTCATACCTTGTAAAATCCCCTTATTAATACTTTTAGTTAATCCAAAATCATCTGAGTTTATTATTAGTTTCATTTTTTCACTCCTATATATTTTATTAATATTATTGAATATATCTTATTTTGTAATTAGCTCTAATCTCTTCGCTAAAAATCTTTATTGCTTTAACTACTTTTGGATAGAATACACTTTCTTCAAATGCTTCTATATCTTTTTCCTTTAATCCTTCAACTTCAACTATTAATGTTTTATCTAATATATTAAAATTCACTTTTTCAATAATACTATATATAACCTCACCAAATTTTTCTTCACATTCATATACAAGCCTTTTCTTTGAAAAATCCATTTTATCGCAGAAAATAAGTATCTTTGATAAAAAGTCTTTCTTTTTACTATCTCCACCTGTACCATGATTAGATACTAAATTAATGATCTTTTCTATTGATTCTATCTCAATTTTTCCATTTAAATATTCCTTTATAAAGCTACTACTAGCCTTTGCATGATTAGCATCATCAAACAATCTACCTGTATCATGTAAAACCGTTGCTATTAATAAATCTCGTTTATCTATGTCTGATATCTCTATCATTTCCACCATTCTATTTACATTTTCAAGTACATTATTTATATGCTTTAACCCATGATTAAATGGATAAGGATTAGTTTTATCTATTTCTCCATATATTCTAATTATCTTAGAATCATTTAACACATCTATATAATTCATTGACTTCCTTCTTTCTTTTTAACAAATTGATAATTTGTTATTTTAGTTTTAAACCCAATTTTTTTATAAATCTTTTGCTAACTTATATTTTATTTCCATTAAACTTTCAAATATATAGCCCATAATATAAAAGTTTTCAATATATCCTTTTATATTAAAAATAGCTTTATAGTTCAAAGCTATCTTCTTTCTTGTACATTAAGTTTTCCTCATCCAGTGTTTCAAACTTTCTATAGTATCCACCATAATGATAAAAATAAGCTCTATCTTCATCATCATTATCTGCTAACTCTTCACTTAATCCTTCTTCTGTTTTTACAATACTAATATTATCTACTCCAGAAAGATTTTCTAAAAAGTCCTTTGATACGTCAGCATCTTGATAAACATATACCTTACCAAACTTATTAAATATCTCCATTAACTTGTCTTCATCTATTTCCTTTTTTTCACCAATATTAATTTTCCTTACTATCATCGTAGTATCATTATAGTAATTTTCAGCAACTTTATTCAAACGATCTAGTGTTGTTATATCTGCATCAAAAAACATATTTTTACCTAAAATTTGTTCCTGATTAATTCTTTTTTCTACCGGCTTATAATTGTTGATTGATTCAACTGCTTCATCAATATTTATATTTAGATTTAATGCTATTGTTAATGAAGTTAGTGCTTGCTCAACAAATAATTTAGTATATATATATGGTTTAATTAAATGCTCTTCTTCTCCATTAAATAATCTTATTCCTTCTGCTTTAAGCTCAACTTTATATCCCTTTATACTATCTTTTGATACATCTTGTAAGCTATTAATTGCTGTATCTCCAATTACCCTATCTCCTAGCCTTAAAACATTCATATTTTTTTGATCTCCACCAATAATATTTAATTTTTTAAGCACCTCATCATCTCTATTTACAATGCCTTGTTTTGCTTTTAAAAATATTTTTGATTTATAATATGCTATATTATCCCTTGAATTTAATCCAGGTTGATCAGAATGTGAATCTTCTACATTCATAATTGCACTTATATCTGGTGGTAATAACTCTGTAAGCTTTTCCACGTGATCTTTGTCGTATATTGACATTTCTAGAGCTATAAACTCTGTATCATCTTCTAAGTAATTAATTATTCTTCCTTTAATATTTAATGGTGTAAGCCTCTTGCTGTATAATCTTAAAGCTTTATGTTCTTTTTTAATTATATCATGTACCATTCCTACTGTAGTAGTCTTACCAACACTTCCTGTTAAAGCAATTATCTTCGCACTTGAAGATTCTAATCTATGTCTATATATATTATCTATTGATTTTCTTATATCTTCTACTTTTATAAATTTAAGATTATCCTTATCTATCTGATCAAGCAGTTCTTGATCTAAGACGTAGGTCCATTTTGGATTGTTTTTTATAATATCCTTAATTATTTCTCTTCTATTAAATACACTAATGTACCATCCATCTCTTTCCTTTTCTTCTTTTGTTACATAAGTTGGAAAAAATAGTACATTACTCATATCATTCTCTATTTCTTCAGAGCTTATTTTACAAACATTTAAGTGTGTAAAAACTTCTTCATCTTTAATATTTTGATAATCCTTTGCTTCTAAAATTTTTTCTAAATCTTTAAATGTATACTTCATAAACTCACCTTCTATTTAAATTCTACATCCTCTGTCTCATCCTTTAGCAAGTCTTTTTTTTCTACCACTACATCTTCTGTCATTTCTAATTCATTTACTTTACTTTCATCTTTATTCTCTTTAATACTTTTTTCAAAGTGACTAACATACTCATCTATTAGAGATACTACCTCTTCTGTGTGAGTATTAGCAATATCATGTTTTCCATCCTGTATAATTGTTATTTGACTTTTAACAGGTGCATCTCCTATTTTTTCTTCTATCAATTTTGGTGGAACCATATGGTCATCAGATCCAAAAATCAATTTAACTTCTTCTGGGTTTACAGCCAAAAGAGATTTACTCATATCTACTCTAACAATGTTTTGATATGTTTTTCTTAAAAAAGATGTTCCATATTTCATCTCTGAATTCTTAACTACATTAATTAAATATATATCTCTTAAAGTCTTTCTAACAAAATTTAATTGCTTTGGCCATTTTTTAACTCTAATATTCTTATTTCTTGATGCTCTTAATAGTGCTGGCGAAGTAAGTATTACTGGAGTATCTTTTCCATATTGCATTTTCCACTGCAAGCTTACTGCTCCACCAAAAGAATATCCTAATACAAAATCTGGCTCAAAGTCATTTTCAGTTATATAATTCTCTATATACTCTGCATAATCCTCTAGTTTCCATTCTTTTTCTTCAGGTTCTGGCTGTCCACAAAACCCTGGTAAATTCATATAATTAACATTATACTTTTCTCCTAATTTATCAATAAATTTACTTCTGTTAGCCCATGCATCTTTACCACCATGCTTAGTATAATTCCTATAATCCCAGCCATGTATAAGTAAAATATTTTTCATAATTCATCCTCCTTTTATCATTTAACTACTATAATACATTATATCACTATTACATTATTTTTAATATTTATAATTATATTTTAAAGAATTTACATCAAACAAAAAAGACCATTATTACAAATATCGTAATAACAGTCTTATCAATTATTAAACTACTATTTTTCATATATATTTCTATTAGCCACTTCTTCTTCTAACGTTGGCAATTTCTCAATTATAGCTGATCTTCTTGCTGAAATTGCATGAACCTGACTGCTACTACTACCATCTATCCTATCTACGTAATCACCCTCATGAAAGTAAAGACCGTTAAGGGCGTTTTCCATTTCACTAGCTAGTGACTCTAATTCCTTTGACATTGGATAATCTTTTGAAATTCTATCCATCTCCGAAATATACTTATCATGTGGTACTTCTTCATTATTTATTCTAAATACATGTTTTTTGCTACCTTCTTTAGACTCACCATAACTTTCACCTGTTATATTATTTAATCGATCCCATTCATCATTTGAATATTGAAAGTGACTAAAATATCTATCTGTATCTACTCTTGAAACTTCTTGATTTAAATTGTCTTTATTTACAGCCATATTATCAACTCCTTATACTTTTTCAAAACATGTACCAATTATATCAGATAGAGCCAGTTTGTCAAGAATTTTCTGACACTTAACTATTCTATTTATACACTTAACTATTCTATTTATATATTTTTTAAATTTTATCATCCAATGAAAAAACACCGTTATACTTCATAACAATGCCTTTAATATTTGTATTCATATTAGAACTTTTATTCCTTCTCAGCCCTAAATAATCCGTATTCCCACAACTCTTTTTTCATTCCTATATATTGATATTTAGCAGCTTCAACATTTCCAATATTATATTTTGATGCTTTCCTAAATATATTAACTAATTTTGCTAGGAAAGATGCTAAATATAAAGTAAGTGCAGACTTCCTTGCCTTCTCTGTAATATTTATATATGAAATGTTTGAAAACCCAACCACTACAAGTCCTGTAACAATGAGTTTCAAAACATGCGCAGAAGGATTCGAAGCCTCTGACTTCTGATCCGTAGCCCTAATATGATGACTCTCTGTAGTATACTCCTTTATACTGAAGTTGCATATTTCAAGGGTTCTAGCATTTTACTATTCTCTCCTATTAACTGCTTTTAACTCTCTTTATCAGCTTTTCGTTTGCAAAATGTTTGCAAATCCCTAATAAATCCAATCTACTTCATCCAAACCTTTTAAGTAGTTTTCACCTTTTTCTTTATCAATCATTTTTATGAAATATGCAATCCCATATAGATGTTCTTTATAAAAAGATTTTTGACAATCAATTTTTTTCATGTGCTCAACTATTCCAAATTTTTTTGAATAATATATAGCATTTTCTATTTCTTTTATTTTTTTCTTAGATACTGAAACCTTTTTGTTAACAGTTAATCCTGTTACAACTTGTCTTTGATTTGAATATTGCAATCTCAATTTTTTCTTATTAATCTCATATCCTTCATCTTCTATTATATTAATAATTGTAGGCACAAAAGTCTTTATATTTTTACTCCCCGAAAAAGTTATATCATCAACATATCTTGTATATTGAGCATTTGCTTTTTTGGCCAACTCAGACAACCTTTTATCAAGTTTTAATAATAATATATTTGAAAGGCTCGGACTTGTTGGAGCTCCCTGTGGCAAATGTTTTTTACTATTAGTACACATCTTTGTCAATAAGTGAGCTACTTGTTTATTATATCCTACATATACAAAAAATTTATATATACTCTCATACCTTATCGTAGGGAAAAAATTTTCTATATCTATATTTACTACTAATTCTTTATTTACATGTGGTAATGCATTGTTATATATAGACGTGTGTTTTTTGTATCCCTTTGCATGTTCTGATATTTTAAACTTATCAATAATTTCATTCTTAATCCAGCGTTGTCTTAATTTTAAACCATCTACAGGTGCTTCTATCAACCTATATCCACCAGACTTTTTTGGTATTTTAAAACTTCTATATCTTTTTTCTTCTTTTTCATCAAAATAAAGTTTTTGTTCATTTTTAGGTATCTTCAAAATTTTTCTTAAATGCCTTAAATCAAAAATAACTGGTATGCTATTTTCAATTAGCCTTTCAATATAGTTATTAATTAACTTGTACTCATCTAAAGTTATTATACCTTTCTCCATCTCAATCTCGTACATACAATTACTCCTTAAAAATATTGGCACTTACTCAAACTTTTATAATGAAATATGATCTACAGGCGCAACACTAGCATGTGCGCCTAAATTTATTTTCAGTATTTCATTAATTGGCTAATGGCGAAGGCCATTTATATGGATAGGTAAGGCTAAGCTATTGCTGCCGCCTATTCATATGAACTTCAAAGTCACCTTATATTTCGAAAAACTACTTGTTTTTCCTCTTCTAAGTACCAATATTTAATTATTATGTCCCTTAAATTTTTCTCCAAACTTTTTTGGAACATGATTACATTTTCCTATATTATCTTTTTGACTTGGATTATCAGTTTCTTCTAACTTAATTTCCAACGTTTTAACTTTACTTAGTTTAATATACTCTCTAAGCTTATCAGTTACAACTAACTTTCCAGATTTGTACATTACATAATCATTTTTACTTAAATAATTCATTGCTTCGTCTAATTGTATTTCATTCATTCCAAATTTTTTAATCGCTTCCTTGTAATTGAATTTTTTCCCTTTTTGCACTAAATATCCCATCAAGTATACATATTGCTCGTTTTCTTCATATTTTTTTATAAAATTACTTTCTCTTTCTTTTCTCCTCTTGCTTACATCTTTTCTTATTTGATTCAAAGATGTTTTCTTCTTTTTATATCTTTTAAATAAAGCCTCATAATCTTTGCTACTTGACCAAAAAAGTCCTAAGGTATTATTTGGAGTATTGTATTCAAATGATAATAGTGCTTCAGTTTCACTAAATCCCAATTTGTAGTCTTTATTGATTTTTTTACAATCACAAATATTTAAATACCTATTCTTTATTTCTTTTAACTTTTCATTTGAAAAAATTTCCCCATTTTCAAATGCTTTTTTTTCACTCTTCAAGGTTATTATATTTATATCCAACCCTTCATCATTTGAAAATTTTTCCAAGTTTTCTCTAGCAAGGTTGGATGTTTGAAGTGTTAAAATATAAAAATTTGAATCCTTCATTTTCGAATTTTTTTCAATACATCTTCTTATAGTTCTTTCAATAGTTTTGCCACTTCCACTATAATCATCCACAACTACTACCTTTTCAAATACAATATTTTCACTTAGAATATCATATATATTTTTTTCAGCATAATCATACAAATTATTTACATACCAAAAATCATTAAAAAAAGTGTCTGAAAACCCTACCCCTAATTCTTTATACGCCGGTATGAAAATCACTTCATCTAAATTTAACATAGACTTTTCCTCAAATAATTTAAACAAATCCACTGCCCTATCTTTTATAGCTCTAAGTGTAAAATATTTAAAATGGTGGAGAAAGTAACAAACGAATTCTTTTTCATTCTCCTCAAACTGCTCTATCCACTTACTAATTCGAGTTTCAAACTCCTCTTGGGTAGTTTTTCCACCCCATTTTCGGGTTATTTTTTCATGTTTTAGATTTTTTGACTTCAATTTAATACCTCTTTTTTCATTTTAAGCAATAAAAATAGACATCGTTATCTTTATAACTATGCCCTTGATATTATAATATTTTCTGCCCACAAATATATTATCACTTTTTAAAATTCATTTCAATACTTATTTTCAAATTATAATATTAAAGACACTATCAGAATGTTAATAGCGTCTTTAATATACCTATAACACTTAACTTTTATATTTTATTTTTAACTAAAACCTCATTTTTAGCTTTTAGTCTACTAATTTCTAATTGATTATATGTATTTAATGTTAAGTCATAAACTTTCGTTTTAGTACCTTCATATTTTATTGTTACCGCTACTGCATAAGTAATAAAATCATTATTAGGGTTGTGTCTTTCCATAGCATGAAGCACAAAATATGGACTATTTAAACTTGCATATTTCATTCTAGCTCTTCTTTTTATAACCGTATCCCATTTAAAATTATTCTTTCTTTCTTCTTCAGTCTTATAATCATTGCTGGATGGTGAATATGAATTAGGATTTCCACTTAACTCCCATCCGTCTTTATATAATTCACTAATTAGTACTGAATCTTCTTCCATATTTACAGTTTTACTACGACCACCTTTTTTAAATTTATATTTTAGCGTATGTGGATAAAATGTATCTTCTATAGAAGTTAATGTATAATCTTCTGTATTTTTAGGATCAACCTCTGTCGACATCGCTATTGTCCATTCTATTACAACGTTACCTTCATGATTTAAATCATTTAAAAATGGTACTGGTAACTTTATACTGCTTCCTGTTTTTAATCTGCTTTGATAAACTGTAGTTACCTCATCATCTCTACATTCTAAAATAGCGTCAACGCTTTTTTGAGTTATCCCATACCCCATAAATTTATCAGCGTTTCTTTCTGGGTGATTAGCTGTATGTATCAATAAAGTTCTCGCCAATAGTGGATTTGCTAGCTCAAGACGACCTATTATTTCTGCTGCTTTTGATGTTACTAATGGTGCTGAAAAACTCGTCCCACCTGTATAATTAATATTTTTTCCATCATGTGAAATTATTTGAAACGGATTTCTTGAATCGCCACCAAAATCTAAAATATCCGGTTTAACCTTACATCCCTCTCTTCCATCACCATAAGAACTATATGTAGCTCTGCCTATTACGCCTTGTTTTACTTCTGAACATGAACCTACACCTAAGCAATTGACCGCATCCGCAGGTGCTTGAATTCTACTCAACTCATCGCAACTCATGTCACCATCATTACCAACTGCTACAACAAATAACTTGTCACCATTCTTTGATAATTCATCTATCGCATATGTAAATCTAGTTATATTGTCATCATCTATTGCTCCATATGGACCAATAGATAAATTATATACCTGTATGTCATGCCTTTTTAATACAGTTTCCTCAATTATGTCTATTACTTCGTATAAATCAACATCATATGCATTCGATATTGGCAACACCCTGTAACTCTCAACATTAACAACAGGAGAAGATAAATTTTCTCCATCATAATATCGATTTAAGTTTCCATATAAAATCGCACTTGCAACACCAGTACCATGCTCTATAGATTTTTTTTCTTTCTCCGTAGATATAGGATTATTTTCAACAGCAAATGGCTCTAAAAACGGATTTTGTTGTTCTATACCTCCATCAAATATTCCAACTTTAATCTTTGATTTTTTTACATCTTTTGGCAACTTTAACTGCATAGATGGTCCTTGTTGCATCCTCATTGTAGGAAGCATTTTAAAAGATATAGGATGTGCCGTTCTAATGGGATTATATTTCAAAATTTTTCTTAAAGTCTCACTACTTAATTTAACACTTATAAAAGTTATTCCTGTATCATACGTCTTGTATTTAAGTGTTGAAACATTACCTCCAAACTCTTTAATAAGCTCTTCTAATCGTTCCAAAACCTCTAAACTTTTATCAAATGGATGTAATACTAATTCTATATTGCCTTCTTCCCAAGTATTATCAATCTTTTCTAATATATTACTGTGATTGTCCAAAAAGAAGCTATCAATACTTCTTATGTTATCTTTAGCTGTCTTATTAAAACTCAAGCCATTTTCTAACTTCTTTTCTAAATCTATTAAATCCTCTTTTTTTAGCTTCAAAAAAATTTCTTTACCAATTGTCTTCTCTTCTTTTTCAATAAAATTGCCTTTTACCTTTTTACTTACATTTTTCTCACCAATCCATTTTTTACTTCCAATATCTTTTGCACTAATAGCCTTAATAAATGAAGTTGGATGATAAGTTTTTGCAGAGTAATCAGAATCCATTCTAACATTAACAATTACTTCATCTAAAATATATTTCTCTGACATATTATCAATTTCTTTAATTGTATTTGAAACATTCCTCTTTAAATTAAGCCTTGCATCATCGAATGACGGTCGTCTATCTCTCTTCTCACCCATCCCCCACTTTTTCACATAAGGAACTATGTATTTTTCACCCTTCATCAAAATTAACTTTTTTTTATTTTCCATTTTGTTCAACTCCTACTTTAAGTAGTTTTGTATAGCTGAGACACTCTTCCCTAATATATTAGCCATCTCTCTATAAGTCATTGAAAATTCTTCTCTTGCAATTCTACAAAACATTTTATTAAATTCTATATTCTTGCCTTGGTTCATATTTGCCAATTCTATAAATATCACTTTCTCTGGACTTTTATCATAAATTATTACTTGTTTCTTTGTTTTTTCACACAATTTTATAATTTCCGCCGCAGATACATCTTTCAGCAATTTAGCTACCAATTCCTTTTTTTTAAAATCTATCACAATGTCCTTAAATTCATTTTCTATTATTTCAAGTCTAGCATCATAATCTGGCAAAGGAATGTTTATAGCCATATCAAACCTTCTCCAAATTGCCTTATCTAGTAATTCTGGATGGTTAGTAGCTGCAACTAAAATAGAATGCGCAGGCCACTCTTCTAACTCCTTTAATAATACATTCACAACTCTCTTTAACTCTCCAAGATCAGTTGTATCATCTCTCTTTTTTGCAATAGCATCAAACTCATCTAAGAGCAATAATGTAGGCTCTTCTTTCGCAAAGTCTATAACTTTCTTTAGATTTTGTCCTGTTTTTCCAAGATAACTCGAAACAGCTGACGACATATCTAATGAGGCAAATTTTAATTTAAAAAGACTGGAAAAATATTTTGCTAAATGTGTCTTTCCAACACCTGGTTCTCCAAATATTAGTATTGATGAAGTAGGCTTTAATCCCATCGAAACCAGTTTGTTAATGTGATTCCTCTCAATCTCAATATCATTTATAATCTCATTTAGTTTCTCATTAAAAAAAGGTCTTATTATTTCACTTGGCTCCTCAAGTCTTATTAAATCAATCCTTGAATCATTATCCTGTGGTAAAAAACCATATCCAATAGACCTACTTGCCGAAATACCAGATGCGTTATAATTTAACGCCTCGGAAATCTCATATGCAATATCGGGATTTTCATCTTTAATTCTTCTTATTATCTTAGTAGATAAAGCTCTTACGCTTCTCATATCATTGTCTAAGCTTGCTCTTACCAAAGATGCTATGTACTTTTCAATTCTCATCCAAACACCTTCTTATCCTTTAGTAAATTATTAACACCAGTATTTACAAGACTTAAGCGTTTTCTTGTATTAATTTTAAACTGATATAAGAATTATAATACAAGAATTTTGTTTTGTCCATAAAATAATTCAACTTTATTTACCACTCTTTTTCGGGAGGGGGTCACATGTATGCTAAATATTTTTCACCAAGCTTGCAACACGGTATATACTTAATTCATGATTAAAATTGCATCCAGGGGGGCTATCCTCATACCATATTATCTGACTATATTGCTATTAATCGCCTTTATTTTGAATTTTAATTTTCTTTTGGTATATATTCTTATTTAATTTATAAAAGCTCTTAAATCTACCAATATTACATCAAAAAAGAATCCAATTTGGATTCTATATTTATTTCTTAGACTTATTATTTTATATTTTAATACTATTTTCTTTCAATTTTTTAACCAATTCTTCATCTTTTAACCTATCAATAATATTATTTACAACATCATATCCCATATATTTTCCATCAGCCATGACTTGCTTTAGCACCTCATTTTCTAATGGTATAAAAAACATTTGATCCTTATTCACTTGATACCTATTCTCATGTTTCTATGGATATACAAAAAGATGTAATAGATAAACTTGAAGAAAAATTTGCAACAACAAATTAAATTAAAAAAGACCTTTAGATACTAATACCTGTCAAGTTCCGATTAAATAAAAAATTAAATCGCAGTCTTGAATTCGTTAGGTGATAGATATCCAAGACACTTTTGAATACGTTCATTGTTATACCAATGGACGTATTTTTTTATGCTTTTTATTGTTT
>JAOARL010000027.1 GCA_025210555.1 Clostridia bacterium | reverse complement strand
CTCCTTACTATTTTCTATACATCTATTATATCATTTTTAAACAAACTAACCACCAACTTATAGCTCTCTACTCAATTCTTTATAAAATAGTTCTAACTGAATATCTTTTCCGCTTAATATATGTTTTATATCTTTTTTTATTATTACATCTGGAAATAATGTTAGCTCATCTTCTTTACTATCATCTGGCCTATGAAACAATTTCCAAGACACACTAAAACTTACGTTACAATTAGGCAGTTCAAAGCACATTATATCACCCAAACTTGAAGGTTTACCTCCTGTTGGTTCTCCTACAATTTTAGCTAAATTATTATCTCTAAATAATACTGCAAAATCTGTTGCACTGCTAAATGTTATATTTGATGTAAATATATAAATATTTCCTTTAAATGCAAGATCTTCATTTTTATTATTTTCACATATAATGTCATCACCTTTAAAATAACCTATTTCTTTTTCCCACTCAAATACTTCTAGTACTTCATTAGAAACTCTTTTGTCCACTCTATCAACTTTATATTCATCTACATCTAAATACTTGATAAACTCTGTAGCAACTCCTGAATTTCCACCCATATTTTCTCTTAAATCAATTAATATATTACCTATATTCTCTTCTTTTACTTTTTCAAACATTTCTTTTACCATACTGATATATTTATCATTATAGATACAACTCTCAAGCTCTAATATAGCTAAACTTCTAGATTTGTCTATACTATATTTAACAAATTTATATTCACCTTCATCCCTGTATGAATCCACCTTTTCCTTTACTTGTGAATTATATGTTAATTTCTTATCTTCTCTTAAAATTGTGATTTCTACAAAATCATTTTCATCTAGCATATTAAAGTGTTTCAAGTATCTTTCTAGTCTAAATACATATATATGATCACTTAACCAGTAATCATTTTCTGCTGCAATTACATTCCTAAGCATTTTCATCAATTCATCTTTATTTTTACCACCTATTGATATAATTTTATCCCCACATTTAAAATCATCTGAATCATCAACAATATAAACATCCCCATCTATCCAACGTATGCCTATATCCAATACTTTTTGCTTTAAATTAGCTATTTCAACTTTTGTATGTGCATCATTAAATGAACATGCAATTTCATTTAATGCAAACAAAAATTCATTTTCACTTAATCCTAACTCAATTCTTTCTTCAACTTTTTCTATTATTATCTTTTGTTTTTCACTAAATCCATTTACCGATAATACATGAACTCTTTCTAATTTATCTAAAAAAAATTCTAAATCACTTAACATTTTTTCTTTTAACATGTCATCACCTTCTACCATATTATTCTATTTAATAATACTAACATATCTACATCTCATGTACAATTCAAACCTTTACTTTTAAGGCGTTTAGGCACGGTTTAAATATTACTATTTTTCTTCTCAAAAACTGAATTGCTATTAAAAAAAATTCTGTTATAATGAAGAAGGAAACAATAAAAAAAGGAGTGTGTAATTTATGAAAAAGAACGATTATGTACTTGTTAAAAATACAGTACTAAATCCTAGTGAAAGAGCACCACAAGTCCCAGATGATACTAAGCAAGTACCATTAGTAATGTGGGTTAAAGGTTTTTTACTAGAAGATAGTGAAATTGGACAAATTGCAAAAGTAAAAACAATGACTGGTAGAACAGTTGAAGGAGAAGTTGTTGATCATAATCCTAGATATGAACATGACTTTGGAGATTTCGTAGAAGAACTTCTATATGTTGGAAATCAAATTAGAGATATTATAAGTGAGGTGGAATAATACTATGAGTTTAGATAAAAGCTATGAAGCGGTAATGAGCCGTAAAAATGAAATTATGAAAAAAGCTATTGGTATTGACTACAATGACTTTGAAAATGATGGAATTTCTTTCGACTATGAAAAAATGATGAAAGAAGCAGGATATTCTCTTGATGAAATCAGAGAAATCCAAGGTAAAACTGGTGTAGGTAATACTCCACTTTATGAATTAAGAAACTTAACAAAGCTTGCTAGAAAAATGGCTCCTGAAGGAAAAGGTGCAAGAATCTTCTTAAAAGATGAAGCTGCTAATCCATCTGGAAGTTTTAAAGCTAGAAGAGCTGCTACTGCTGTATACCATGCTAAAAAACTTGGTTACAAAGGTGTTATAGCTGCAACTAGTGGTAACTATGGTGCTGCTGTTGCTTCTCAAGCTGCTATGCAAGGGTTAAAATGTATTATAGTTCAAGAATGTTATGATAGTAACATTGTAGGACAACCAGAAATTTTAGAAAAAGCTAGAGCATGTGAAGCTTTAGGTGCTGAAGTTGTTCAACTTTCAGTAGGACCTGAACTTTTCTACACATTCTTAAGCTTACTTGAAGATACTGGTTACTTCAATGCATCTCTTTATACTCCATTTGGTATAGCTGGTGTTGAAACACTAGGTGCTGAATTAGTTGAAGAGTTTAAAGCAAAAGAAGGAAGACTTCCAGATAAAGTTGTTATAACAAATGCTGGTGGTGGAAACGTTACTGGTACAGCAAGAGGTATCTTAAAAACTACTAATGAAAAAATTGAGATAGTAGCTGCAAGTGTTAACTTAAAAGGTTTACATATGGCATCTGATAAAGATTTCAATAGAAAATCTTTTACAACTGGACATACAGGTTTTGGTATTCCATTTACTACATATCCGGACAGATCAGATGTTCCAAGAAACGCTGCTAGACCACTTAGATATATTGACAGATATGTAACTGTTAACCAAGGTGAGGTATTCTACATAACTGAAGCTTTAGCACAAGTTGAAGGTTTAGAGAGAGGTCCAGCTGGAAATACATCTTTAACTGCTGCTTTCGCTATAGCACAAGAGATGGATCAGGATCAAATCATCGTTGTACAGGAAACTGAATACACTGGTGCTGGAAAACATCCAATGCCTCAATTATCTTTTGCTAAGAAAAACGGAGTTAATGTAACTATTGGTAATCCAGTTGATGAAGTTCCAGGAGAAAGTATTGTTCTTCCTGAAACTCCTGCATTAATTAAGACTGTTGATTTAGAATTAGATAAAATCAGAAGATCTTATGTAAAGCAATGTATCAATAACTTTGGTATAGACTTTACTGACAAAGATTTAAAATATATGGCTGAAGAAACAAATTCTAGTGTTGAATTTGTAAAAGAAGCTCTAGATTCTTTAAAATAATTTAAAAGAGCCTAATGATACTAATACCTGTCAAGTTCCGATTAAATAAAAAATTAAATCGCAGTCTTGAATTCGTTAGGTGATAGATATCCAAGACACTTTTGAATACGTTCATTGTTATACCAATGGACGTATTTTTTTATGCTTTTTATTGTTT
>JAOARL010000001.1 GCA_025210555.1 Clostridia bacterium | reverse complement strand
GAAGAATAGAAGAATGTACCCATGCAGATAAAGCCTTTGTAGTAGCACATGAAAAGTTATATATACTTTCAGATATAGTGAAGGACGAAGCAAGAGAAGATTTCTATATGGATGAATATAACTATATGAGTTCCAAGTTTGAAATATCCAAAACGTGTCTTGGGGAAATATCAACATCATTGATAATTAGACCTTTTAGTCACCATATAGACCTTGAAAAAATAAGATTTTCAAAAGATCAGTACCAAAAACTAATTGAAGCAATATTCTCATTTGAAAACACTAAGGAAATAGCTAATTCCCTTATACTATATTCTATTCTTATAAAGCAATCTAAAGAAAATGGTAAATATGTTGAAGACTTTGAATCAAAATTGAAAAGACTTTTAATAGAAGAAAATGATATGAAGAATAATGATCCTATAGTAGAAGATATAATTACAGGAAGAAAAGAAAAAGAGCATAGATTATACCACAACTATTTTGCTAAGCAGAGATACTATGACCAGATGGATTTAGCGTGTTCAGTTATGTTTGGGACAAGCACTATAGCTACAAACTACATGCTTTTTAGAGTAATTGATTATAGGTTGATTAAGAAATATATTTATGCAAGAGGAAATGATAAGAATAAGATAAAAGATTTGATAGACCAAGGATTAAATGAAGACAGACTTCTTTCTAGTATTGAAACAAGCTATGCTTTTAGTGGAGATACAAAAAGCTCATATTTTGAATATCTAGATTTAGATACTAATAAATACAAGGAAAGATTACAAAATCAATTGGAAGATTCCGTATACGAGACCCTATTTATGAAATACTACTATGAAAAAGAATCAAAAGATTTGGAAGTTGCTCTTGACGGATTGAAAAACAAATACAAGAGCATCCAGAAAGTTTCAAGAGAATTCTTCATGGGAAGAACTCAGTACAACCAACAACTTGAAATGCTTTTGAAGTCTAAGCTTCCTAAGGCAAATAAGGAGTTAGTGGAGTACATAGTAGATTACAATAAATTGCAGATGATGGATATAGAAAACACGAGTCTTGATAAGATTGTTGAGGAATTCTACAATCCAAAAAAAATGGACAAAGTAATTGCAAAACTTGAGATTGAAAGTCTTCCAGAGGTTAGGTATGAAGGTGAGAAAAAAGTTGTTTCTAGGGAGTTATTAAAATACTACCTAGCAACATTTCTTATCAGTCCTAATGTAGAGCTTCCTCTTACTGCAAATATAATAAAATCAAGACTTAATAAAGAAGATTTAAACGAGCTTGGTAGATACGTGTACAATAAGTGGTTTGGGCTTGGAGCAGTTGCCAAAATGAAGATGGCTATGGTGTTTGCGGTATATAATTGTGATGAGGCATTTATCGTGGACTTTAAGAAACAAATAGATGAATGGACACAGAACCAAAGAGGTGCTATAGCATCAGAAGGAATTAAAGCAATGGCTTTCCATGGAAGCGATTATGCACTTATGCAACTGGATTCCATAAGTAGAAAATACAAAAACAAGTTAGTTAAAAGGATTGCCGCTGAGTATTTCCTAATAGCTGCAAAGAATATGGGGCTTACAAAAGAAGAACTTGCAGACCTAGTTATTCCTAATCTTGACTTTGATAAGAACAAACAATTAAAGCTTGACTATGGAAGCAGGGTTTTCACTGCCACTCTTAAAAAAGACCTTACGATTCAGCTATCAAATCCAGATGGGAAGATAATAAAGACTCTTCCTAAGCCTGCAAAATCAGATGATGAAGAGATTGCAAAAGCTTCGAAAAAACATCTGACAGCAGTTAAAAAGCAGCTTAAGACAATCGTATCATCTCAAAAGACAAGACTTGAACGAGGAATATTTATTGAGAGAAGATGGGATATGGAGACATTTAACAAAGTATTTGTAGATAATCCTATAATGAATACATTTGCCGTCAATCTAATATGGGGAAAATACGATTCTAATAATAAGCTTGTAAAATCATTTAGATACATGGATGATGGAACTTTCGCCGATGCAGACTACGAAGAAATAGAACTTCAAGTAGGAGAAGAGTTTGGACTTGTACATCCTATTGATCTAAGTAAAGAAGAGCTTGAAATGTGGAAGGAAAACCTAGAAGATAATGAAATAATTCAACCTATAAATCAACTTGAAATTGAGATTGTTGAAATAGAAGAAGAAAAAATGAACAATACCATATATGAAGAGTTTAATGGAATTGAGATACCTGCAATAAGCCTTGTTTCAAAGCTAGAAAAACAAGAATGGTATAAAACTTCTATAGTAGACGGGGGAGGATATGATGGATTGTATGTAGAATTTGAGGAACTTGAATACGGAGCTCAGATAGACGCAGAATATCTGTATATAGGAATGGGAGACGAAAGTGTTACTGTTAGGAATCTCAGATTCTATAAAAGTGGAGTTATAAATAGAGGAAGCTATGTATATGATGACATAAATTCTTCAAACGTTGCAAAACTTTGCCAGGTAGAACCTAAGTTTCTAAATGCTGTTATATCACAGCTTAGGGCAATATGCATAAAATAACGAAAAGGTGAATAAAATGGAAATACAAAAACTTCCTGTAGAAAAGATTTATGAAGACGAGATAAAAAAACTTATAGAAAATGAAACAGATATATGTCCTTCTGGATGGCAAATGTCTCCAAAATCGGTGAGAAAATTTATACTTGGTGATGATAAGTTAGAAATAAGTAAGAAGATATATGGAAATGATAAGGTGGTAGAACGTTCTATAGTTACACTAGCTACCAACAGGGGACTTCTTCTAATTGGAGTTCCAGGAACTGCAAAGACTATGCTTAGCGAACTGTTAAGTGTAGCAATATGCAATAACTCTCTTAACACTATACAGGGAAATGCAGGAACAAGTGAAGCCGATCTCAAATATTCGTGGAACTATGCACTTTTGATTGCTAATGGTCCAACCGACAAATCACTTATTAAGTCTCCTGTGATGAAGTCCATGATGGATGGAACTCTCGTGAGATTCGAGGAAATAACGAGAACCCCCCAAGAAGTGCAGGATATGTTGATTTCTATAATGAGTGATAAGGTTATGATGATACCCGAGCTTTCCGAAAACAACTATGTTTTTGCCAAAGAGGGATTTAATATAATTGCTACTGCAAATACCCTTGATAATGGAGTAAACGAAATGAGCAGTGCGCTAAAGAGAAGATTTAATATTGAAGTTGTAAATCCTGTAAACAATATAAAGATTGAAAAAGAAATTGTTAAAAACCAAGTAAAAAAGGTTGAAGATGATATAGTTATAGATGAAGATGTAATAGATATGCTAACTACTGTTTTCGTTGAGATGAGAAATGGACAGTCGGTCGATGGTAAGAAGATTGAAAAGCCTACTAAGAATCTTTCGACGGCGGAACTTGTAAATGTCTATCACGAATGCGCAGTGTATGCGAAATTTTTCAATGACAGCATTATGAACATTAAAAGTGTGTCACAAAATTTAATAAATAGCTTTGACTTTGAAGATGATGCAGATGTAAGTGCACTTAAATATTATTTTGAAAAGGTGGTAAAGCAAAGGGCTAAAAATAGCGAAATCTACAGTGAATTATATAAATCAAGAGTTGAAATAAGATGAAAATAGACCTAAATAAATTTAAAAATGAAGAGATATTTTTCTTTCCAGTAAGGCATCATAGTCTTGTTAGCTCCAAGTTTGTAAAAATCGCAATAGAAAAGTTTAAACCTGATGTAATACTGATAGAGGGACCCAGCGATGGAGATCATCTAATAGAAAACATCGCTAAGTCGAAGATGCCTGTTTCTATATACGGAAATATAGACAACAAGGAAATAAAGGTAGGAGTAAACTTTCCGTTTTTTAACACCTCGCCTGAGTACGTAGCTATAGAGCTTGGATTTAGAAAGAAGATAGAAACTAAGTTTATAGACCTTCCGGTATATGATATTGACGTTGTAAGAAATCATAAAATAGATTTTGAGTATTCTAACTATATTTCTGAGTTGGTAAGAAAAAGTGGACTTGAAAGTTTTGATGAGTATTATGAAAAATACTTCGAGATAGGACTCAGTGGAAAGAGGATTGAAGACTACATGACACAGATGCTTACATATTGTAGTGTGACAAGGAAACTGAGTCCTTCAAATCCTTATAATGATCTTAGGGAATTGTACATGGCGAAGAAAATAAAGGAATATAAAAAGAAAAGAACACTTGTTATAACAGGAGGTTTTCATAGCGTCGTACTTCCCGAGTTAATGAAGAATGAAATAGTATTAGATGACAAAAGGAGAAAAGTGCTTACTAAGGATAACAAGAATTATCTAATACCATATAACGTTCAGAACATATCCAGTCTTAATGGATACGGTGCGGGAATATACTATCCATACTATTATAAGATACTTTTGAAAAATGGGCTAAATCCCAGGGACAATTTTGTCGAACTTCTTACAAATTACGGAAAGAAGGCAAAAAAACAAGTGCCTATATCTAAAATAATAAGTGCAATAGAATTGGCATATGGACTTGCATCACTTAGGGAAAAGAAGCTTCCAGGAGTATATGAGCTTTTTGATAGTGCTATAAGTGTGTTTACAGAATTCAATCAGTATATTGATACTAATAGAATACTTAAAGATTTTAAGACGTATCTAATAGGAGATGAATACGGACAAGTTTATGATATATCAAATCTTCCACCTATAGTGGAAGATTTTCAAAATCAACTTGATAAAAATAAGTTCACCAAGCCAAATAGCATTTATACACTGAATGTATTGAATAACAGAAGTGCATATAAGAGAAGTGTGTTTTTAAACAAGCTATCATATCTTGAGATAAAATTTGCCCAAAAGGTCAAGGGAATAGACCTATTTAATATAGATATAGACGAATACATGACACAGACATACAAGAGGGCGAGTAAAGAAAAAGTGATGCCTTCTGTTATAGAAGTAGCATTTTTAGGTGAAAGCATAGATATGGCAGTAAAATCAAAGCTACAACTGAAGATAAAGGAGTCACATACACTTTCAAAGGCTGTATCGTGCCTTAAGGATTGTGTGGTACTTCAAGTGGAAAGTATGGCAGATGAAATCATTAATACAATAAAATCTATTATGATGAAAGAAAATAACATATTCGAGATTACAGTAGCATTTAATGAAATAACGAAGACCGCGTATTATTACGAGATATTTGGAAATAAATATGATAATAAACTGGATGATTTAGTTAATGAGATATATACAAAACTTATGATTTCCTTCCAGACTCTCGAAGAACTTAGGATTGAAGACGAGGCTAAGCTTTCTGATTCCATAAATGATATATACTCATTCATAAATAGATCTAAAAATGAAAATATCGATAGACAATTGTTTGTAGAGACGCTTAAACTACTTTTATATAAAAGATGGACTACATCTCTAAAGGGAATAAGCCTTTCAATACTATATATAATGGGACTTTTAAGCGAACAAGAGATGATAGTGACAATAGAAAACAACTTTGTATTAAGTGAAACGCAGTTAAAGGGAACAACATTTTTTCTTTCATATTTGCTATTGAATAACTATCAGATATTACTTAGCAACAACAGGTTCCTTACTATATTGAATAAATTTGTTGAAGATCTTTGCACTAAAGACTTCTTCAAAATGCTTCCGAACTTTAGAAAGATATTTACCAAGCTAAGACCCATGGAAACTATAAGACTAAGCAAGGATATAGCAAAGATAAATGATACATCGGGGAATCCCCTTGTTAAGTTTGATATAAGTGAAAAGGATTTTATAAGAAACAGGGACATAGAGATTCTTTCTCTGGAGAGATTGAAACAGCGAGGTATTTATTATGAATAATCTAGAAAAATGGAGATTAATACTAGGGAAATTCTCGAAACAAAATTTGAATATGGATTTGTCTGAAGACAACCTTGCAGTTGAAATGCTTCTAGATAGCGTATACGATAGCGAATATTCCAATGGAAAAGGGATGTATGGAAGTGAATCTAGTGGTGTAATTGTCATCAAAAATCTCCAAAATGTGCAAAGAATTCTTGACCAGGATATAGTTAATAAGATCGCGACTGATGCATTTGAAACATATGGGATGTACGAGGTAATTGCAGATGATAACTACCTGAAAAATGCAAAGGCTGATATGGATCTTCTTCAAAATCTGATAATGTATAAGGACTATACTAAAGAAGAAGATAGAAGTAAGATAAAGTATAAAATAAGGCAAATTGCTAACGAGATTAAAAAAGAACTTATGATGGGAATTGATTTGTCGAAGGTAGGAACTATAAACAAGTCGAGCTCATCAAAATACAACAGATCAAAAGTTATTGATGTAAAAAAGACTATAGAAAATAATATTAAAAACTATAATAAAAAAGAAGAAAAGCTATATGCAAAAGATATATACTTTTATCCAAGCAAGGCAAAAAATAAACCAGCGGACATAGTTCTTGTCGTTGACTGTAGTGGAAGCATGGTAAAGTCATTGATCTATGTAGCAATTGTATCGTCTATATTTTATAACATAAGTGATATAGACATAAATATAGTATTGTTTGATACGAGGATAGTTAATCTATCGGAGATTAAGGATGATCCAATAAATATACTACTTGATGTACAACTTGGTGGAGGAACTGACGTAGCTAGTGCATTAGCATATTCAAGGAATCTCATAAAAAGACCTGATAAAACGCTTTTTATGATAATAACTGATTTATTTTCAGAGGAGACTTCAATGTTAAAAGAGTTTCAGGAAGTTAAAAATACAGGTGTAAGGACTTTGGTGTTTACGGGAATAGGGGAGGATTCCAACTCTTACTATAATTCAAACTTTGCAAAGAGGCTTGAAAAGATAGGAATACCCGTTGAAGGAGTTACAGTTAAGGAGTTGGCAAACTACATAAAAGG
>JAOARL010000026.1 GCA_025210555.1 Clostridia bacterium | reverse complement strand
TTTGGAAACATAAAACAAAAAACAAAAACAACCCATTTAGAAACAGGGCTATACTACCTAAACTCAAGAATGTATGACCCAACCCTAGCAAGATTCATGCAACAAGACACATACTATGGATAAACAAGTGACCCACTAAGTCTAAACCGTTACACATATTGCTCTAATAATCCTCTAGTATACTGGGACTATACAGGACACTGGCAAACAGGGGATGAAAAATATCCTGATTGGATACAAGAGAGAATAAGACAGGCAACAGATGATTATTATAATGCAACAGATCAAGGTGGGAGAGATGATGCACACGCTGCTGCATTGAAATTGAGAAAACTAGGAAAAATTGCATTAGCATTTAAAAGTGAAGATACAAAAATAACAAATAACTCTTCATTTCATCAAGAAGCTAAAAAGAGAATAAGTAATAATCAGTATTTTTCTAAGGAGTCATGGGAGAAAACTAGGGCATTAAGTACAAGTGGTAGTGATACAAATAATAATACAAATAGTAGTACGGTTAGTGAGAAGGAAACTAACAAGGTAGTATCAGAAAAAGATAGTTACAGGGGTGAACATTGTAAAGAAAAAGGTAATAAATCCTATTGGGAAAAATATGTTGAGTGGACAAATGTACCATTTTCAAATACAATTTATTGGGGTGTAGACGTTTCTAAGGAATACGAAAGGTATGTTCTAGGGGCAAGAAATTTAGGTGATACACTTGTAGACCAAGAAATTTTTGTAAACACATTTGCACCAATGTGGCAACAAAAAGAAGATGCTAAGACTGCTACAGATAGATTACATGAATTTGGTCAAGTTGCAGTTAAATCAGGGTTATTCTTTGGTTCGTTATTTGTTGTAGCGGATGAAATAGCTTTATTCACAATAGGGGTTAAAGAGTTTGGATTCTATAATGCGGCTATGATGTATCAGTATGGGGCATTAAAAGAGCAATTAGCTTATAGCCAATCATTAACTCAAGAGATGAATAAAGGTTATCAGGGCATAAGAAATATAAGTGCCGACTTTAAGAACGGTAAGAAACTTAAAAAACACTTTTTAGATCATGGAGATGATTTTGGATATAATACTGCTGAAGAATATCTCCAAGGTTCTAGAAATTTCCTAGAAAAAGCACCTACGTTAACAACACAAGATTTTATCTCAGAAGGAGGTACTTATTTCAGGTATGATTTAACTACAAATGAATTTGGAATAATAAATCAGTATGGTGGTATTTCAACATATTTCAAACCATCTGAGGGGTTAAATTATTGGACACAACAAGTTGAATTATATATGCCAAAGTAAGGAGAAATTATAATGAAAAAATTACAATGCCCATGTTGTGGTTACTATACAATAAGTAATGATGATGAAATAATTGTAGATATTTGTGAGGTATGCTTATGGCAGTATGATGTAGTTGCTCATGAAAATGCTGATATCAATATAGGTGCAAATAAAATTTCTTTAAAAGAAGCAAGAGCCAACTTCAAAAAGTTTGGTGTTTCAAAGGAAAAATATAGAGATAAGAATCTAACAAGAAACCCATTACCCGAAGAATTGGATAAATCAATGAACTAAGTGAAGAATTAACATATAAAACTACGAGGGTATTTCTACACTATAGTAGTACAAGGTAGATAAAAAAGAAAAGGTTACTTTGCCTATTGAAGAAGCGAAGTAACCTTTTCTATGGTAAATACAAAGTCCAGCATACATCTCTTGATGGAGTTTACTTTTACTCAGACATGATAATTGGATTAATATGGTTAAATACTTATGGTATGGATTAGAATTTTTTGATATACAAATAAAAATATATTTTTTTATGAAGTGGTGACTAAAAAAATAATTAATAGTATAAGTAATAAATTATTATTTATTGGAAAAGGCATAGAAACTTTAATGGAGTGTAAAAAAGACTTAAAATTGTAATTGTTGAAAGTAAAAATATTGTAAAATAGATATTACCTCAAAAAAAGAGTGTAGTGATAAAAAATTATTCTAAAAAAGTAAAAATAAATTTTTAATATTTTTATTAGCTTTGATGAAATTTAGAGAGATATGTGGTAATGGAGTAACTTTAGTATTAAAAGAAAGTGGTGAATTCCGTACTATATTAAAATCTGGAGAATGGGAATGAATTTGGGAATCCAGATGATAAAATAATATAAGAATTGGAGAAATAAAAATGATAAATAACCTGAAAAAAGTAGTTAAAAATAATGATGTTAAAGATGTGTTTCTAACTGGATTTGTTGATATTGAAGATAGCATAGCACAGTTTTATCCTGATTTGAGATTTATATATTTTGAAATTAATTCTAAATTTATAGAATTTGAGTCAATTAATGAATATTCTAAACTAAGGATTAAAATAGTAAATGCAGTAAATTATAATTTCGAAATTGATGAGGATATGATGAAAGGTAAATCATCAGTTAGTGAAATTATTTTTACTCAAGATAGTGCAATTGGTAATTGCATCGATATAATTAAATTTTATAATTTAGAAGAAAAAGAAGAAGAGTTGATTTGTGATGCTATTGAAATAAAGTTAAAGAATGAACAAGTTATATTTTTAGACCCATCCTTTTATTTTGGAATTAATATAGGAGGGAATGAACAAAAGGAAATATGGAAATTAAATTTAGATAATGTAGAAACAAATAAAACATATATAAAGATATCTGATTGATAGTAATATTGGTTAATAATTAAAAGAAGGGGTTGTCTCATAATAAAAATTTTATTTTGAGATAACCCTTTAAAAATGTTTGGAATTAATAGAAATAATATTTTAGAATGCCTTAAGAATTACATATTATTGTTAATATGGAAAATGGAGTCTTTCGTTCAGCATAGGGTAATTATAAATTTGCGTTATCAGATTTTGGCTTTTAGGAGGAATAGATGTTTTTAATTAATTATGGCATTCTTGAAGATGAAAAGAACAGAATTTCAAGAATTAACCAAATAAGTGAATTTGAAGATGATGTGAATACTATTATGGGAGAAATTCAGCTTATATTCAATAATACAGTAGAGGGCTTTGTAGATGTAGAAATCCCATATAGTGGTGAATTTTTAATTATATGGTTTAAACGCTTAAATGATGCTTTAATAAACTTAAACCACGGTAGTTTTGTTACTATAAAAATACCTGATTCAGATAATATATGGCTTGAGTTTGAAATGAAGGATGATGAAGTCTTAGTTAGTCAGATTAAAGCAAAAAATCAAAAATATATTAGAGACTTCATAGAAGATTCACCTAGGGAAAGAAGTGAATTTATATGGTCTGAGAGAATTTCTAAAGTTGAATTATATGAAACAATAATTGATAGTACAAGTATTTTAATAGGGGATATTTTGTCAATCAATGAATTGATCTCAGAATATTGTGAATTAAAAGAACTCGAAGCAAAATATATGAAATCAAAAGGACTATCTTTACAATGAAGGATTGGGACGGAGTTATTAATTTTATAAACTAACAGCTCTCCGCTTATTAATCTAACAACATAGACTGGATAATTCAGTCTCAAAGAACGTATCGTTACAGTCATTTGCTGTCAAAGATACGTTCTTTGTTTTATCAACATTTCTTATCAATATATCCAATAGCCATAAATTAAACATTTCTAGGGTGTTGTGTATATTCTGTTACAGAATCTATCAAGGTTTATAAGCCCAAGAGAAATACGTTTTAAATGGAGTAGATTTTGATTTGAAATAGCAAATTAAAAGATTACAATGCAAGATGCCGAATCACAAGATAGAAACTTAGATTTCACTATAAAATATAGCTATGACACTATGGGAAGAAAATCAGCAGAAACATATTGTGATGGAACAATAAAAAAATATTACTATGATGACAATTCAAACATAACAACT
>JAOARL010000025.1 GCA_025210555.1 Clostridia bacterium | reverse complement strand
TTTGTAGAGGATTGGATAAATGATTATCCACGAGCAATGTTTGGATATAAGAGTACAAATATGTTATTATCAGAAATATAAAAGCTTATAATACGGGTTAAAAGTGTTGGAATGAGTGGACACTTATTGTTTCTATTTACGAAATTCAAACTTTTATTTAGTGTCCTTTTTATAATTTTCAACATAGTCTTTTCCCCATTTATCCATTTCACTTAAGATAGGTATTAACTTTTTTCCCTGATCTGTTAGTGAGTATTCTACCATCGGAGGAACCTGATTATAAACTTTTCTATTTACAATACCTGCTTCTTCTAGGCTTCTTAATTGTTGAGTTAACATTTTTTGTGTTATTTCAGGTGTTAAACGTTTTAACTCATTAAACCTAACTATTCCATGCTCTCCTAAATTCCATAATATAAGAGCTTTCCATTTTCCACTTATTATCTCTAATACAACTTCTATCTCACATCTATAGTTCTCACAACTCACTTTATTAGTTCTATTCTCTGGCATTATAAGGCCCCCTCTGCCTAAAATATTATATTGCTATACAATTATAATATATTTTAATAACAAGTCAAATATATTTATCTTTTCATATAAAAAAAGCAGATAAAACTATTAAGGTTTTATCTACTATATTTTATTATTTAGAAATCTACTTTTTCACCATAGTAAGTACATACGAATAATTTCTTCATCTCTTCTACAGAAATCTCTCTTGGATTTGTTCCTGTACAAGGATCAGCTACTGCTGCTTCAGCAAGTTCATCAACTTTACTCATAAATACTTCTTCATCTATTCCAAATTCTTTTAATGTTGCTGGAATATTCATTTCTTTACTTAAGTTTCTAACCATTTCTACAAATGAATCTGTTAATTCACAATCTGTTTTTCCATTTAATCCTAAGTATCTTGCTATTTTTGCATATTCCTTACTTGCAACTTTTTTATTGAACTCTATAGCAAATGGTAAGTATATTGCATTAGCACACCCATGTGGAAGTCCTCCTTCAATATTTAAAGTTCTTCCTGTTTTATGAGCCATACTGTGCACTATCCCTAAGATTGCATTTGAGAATGACATTCCTGCTAAATTTTGAGCTAAATGCATTTTACTTCCTGCATTTTCATTACCTTTATAAGAGTTAATTAAGTTATCTCTAATTATATCAATTGATTGCATAGCTAATGCATCTGTAAATTCATTTTTAACAGTAGAAACATAAGCTTCAACAGCATGAGTTAGTGCATCCATTCCTGTAAATGCTCTTAATTCTGCTGGCATTGATTTTACTAAATCACTATCTACTATTGCAATATCTGGTGTAATGTTAAAATCTGCTATTGGATATTTAATACCTGTTTTATGATCTGTTATTACTGAGAAAGAAGTAACTTCTGTTCCAGTTCCACTAGTTGTAGAAATTGCTACAAATCTAGCTTTCTTTCTTAATTCAGGTAATGTAAATGGTACTATAACTTCTTCAAATGATAACTCTGGGTATTCATAGAATATCCACATAGCTTTTGCACTATCAATTGGAGATCCACCACCTACACCAACAATTAAATCTGGTCCAAACTCTTGCATTACTTTTGCACCTTCCATTACTTTCTCGATTGTTGGATCTGGTTCCATTCCACCTAAAATTTTAGTTTCTATACCTGCTTCTTTTAAATTTGCCTCTATCTTTTCAAGTGACCCATTATCTTTAAGTGATTTAACACCTGTTATTATAATAGCTTTTTTAGCTTTTATATTTTTAAGCTCTTCAATTGTACCTTGTCCAAAATAGACATCTCTTGGTATTGTAAATCTTGCCATTTTATTTCCCCCTAATATTTTTTCTTTTTGTTACATGGCTATTATATTCCCACTCTAACAGTTCCGTAAAGTACGCACTTTTTAGTACTTTAGTTTACACTTTGTTCCTTAGTTTCCAAATTGTAACTATCTAATATGCTTATTTTTAAAGTTTCAACGCCAACTTTTATTTAAAATATATTTATCCATTTGTTAAAAAAAATCAACAAAAAAATATTAGCAAGTAAAGAAATTACTTGCTAATATTTTTTTAACCTTTATTAATCTATTAATTATCTTCCATTTACCACATATGTCCAACCATCTTTATATTCACACGTTACACTTACAATACCATTTTCTACATAGCCTTCAATAACTTCATAAGCCATATCTTCTATTATCATTCCAGGTATATTTCTTTCATTATATATGCTATTACATATGTCTTTTACCGTAAACTCTTCTTCCCTGCTCAATATTTCACACTCAGTAAAAAAAGGCAACAATTTAATTCCTTTTATAGAGCCTCCAATATTAAAGTCTTCAGACACTGCATCAACCATACCAAGATCTAGTCCCATTTCTTCTGTTAAATCAAATCCCATATTTATCACTCCATTTTATTATTTTTTAAATTTATAATAATACGCTGGCCTTCTTTGTTTTCCCCTAACTTGTTCTTCTGTTTTTTCTATTAATCCACTATTTACCATTTTTCTCATAAAATTTCTTCTATCAAGTTCTTCTCCAAGTATTATCTCATGAACATTATGAAGATCTGATATAGTAAACTTTTCAGTTAAAATATTTGATAGTATATCTGTACTATCAATTTTTTCTTTTAAATACTCTAAACCTTTGCTTAACATTCTATTATGATCAAATAAAAGTTCTGGCACTTCATTTATATCAAACCACTGTGCATCTAAAGTCTTTCTTGTTTTTTGAAGTATTGATACTTTATCAGCATCAATAACTGCAATATATGCAATCGAAACTGTTCTCATTCTTGGATCTCTATCAAGTTCTCCAAAAGCATAAAACTGTCTCATAAACACATTTTCTATATTAGTTTTTTCTTTTAATTCTCTCTTAGCTGCATCATCCAGTGATTCATTATTATAAACTGCTCCACCTGGAAGCATCCACCCTCCTGAAAAAGGTTCGTTTCCTCTTTTAACAAGTAAAACTTTTATTTTTGAATCTATTACTGAAAAGATTGTTACATCTGTATGTATTGCTTGATTCTTATATAAGGGATTAGATAAATCCATAATATTCTCCTCCTAAAATTATATAAGTACATTATGACACAAATCTTTTCTATTATAAATACTTTATTCAAATAACCTTTTATTAAGAGCTTCATACTTCTTATATAATTCATTATCCTCAGAATTAAATCTTAAGCTCTCAAGTAGTGATTCATAATACCATTTTTGTTTCTCTTTTCCCCTTTTAGTAAAACTCCAAACATCTTCTCCGTGCTTTTCATAATCTTTTAATACCCAAGACAAGTTATTAATCTTATCTGCTGCTACCACTAATTTGCTTTCTTCAGATATTACTTTAGAAAATTCTATAGTGTGCATTTTTCTATTTTCCCATGATTTAGATTTGTCTTCTTCTGACGCCTCTCTTACAATATTTGCAACTCTTTCCCCAAATTCCTTAACGATATCCCCATATGTAATTTTAGTATCTTCAATAGTATCATGAAGAAGCCCTGCTATTACTATGTCTTCTTCAGCACCAAACTTTTTAAGTTCCATAGCAACTGAATAAGGATGAATGATTACATCAATATTCTCACTTTTCTTTTTTTGCCCTGAATGAGCTTTAGTTGCAAAATATATTGCTCTCTCTATTCTGTTCATAGGGCTATACCTCTACTTTCTAAAGAATTTTTGTAATAATCTCCTATGTCTGTAATTAGTTTCATTTCAACTTTTTCTTTTAGTTTGTTTACATTTAATCCATCTGTATCTATTAATCTACTATTTTTATTTAACTTACCAAGTCCTGCTGCTGCCTCATTATATCTTGATAAAAACTTAATATACTTATCAACTTTTTCATCTGCTAGTTGTGTTCTCTTTCTACCTAGTGATACATCTGGTGAAGTTATAAAATTATAAAGATAATTAACTGACTCATTAAGAGGCCTACAGTTAAGTAAATTTTTCCACACACCATGTTCTAGACTTGTTATTATTCCCTCTTCTTTAAATATCTCAAACCAAACAAAATTATCATATATTCCTCTATCGCAAAGTATTATTCCACTCTCCTTTTGAGCAGCTTCGTTTAATTTATTCATAGACTCTCCAAATGTCCATGTATTAAATATTAGCCTATCATTATTGTCCATTTTTTCAATAGGACAGTAGCTAGCTGGCTCTTCTATTACTGTACAAGGAAAATCTATATCATCAAAGACTTCTTTCATGTGATTTATCGTAGTAGTTTTTCCTGAATCAGGTGTACCAGTAAATTCAATTATTACTGGTCTCACCTCCTCAATATGTTTTTTTACCCCTATTAATTCCTCTTTCTTAAACTCTATAATGCTTTCTAACATAAAACCACTCCTCTTTTGTGTTATTGTGACACTATTTATATTTAAGAGGTTATCATACATTTTCAATAGTGTCAACAAGACACTAATAAAAAAACAAAAAATAAAAAGTGACTAACCTATTATTAATAAGTTAATCACTTTACTCTTTATTTAATTTTATTAATTTTCAATTAAAGTACCATGATCATATACTATATCTACTTCTTTTTCTTGCTCCACTTCTTTTTCCTGCTCTACCTCTGGTGCTAATATTGAATCTCCGTTGAATATAGTTTGCTCTGATACTTTATCAATAAATACTGTAATAAGCTCTATTTCCTTAACTGCACTTATTGCAATATCAGGCTCAACACTTTGAATATGATTATCTAATCTTTCAATCACTTTTTCATAAGGCATTTCATATACTTCTCCAGTTTTAACAGTTTCTAAATGCTCTGAAACTTTTATACCTGCATCAAGTTTTTCTGAAAGCCCTCTAATTTTTTTTGAAAAGTTCTGTTTGATTACATCTGTTACTTCTTTTGGTAAATCTGCTTTTGGATCACATAAAAAACCTTCAAATTCTTCTCTGTTAGTTTCTTCTTTAAGTCTTTCTAACATTTCATAAAGGCTAGGTTTTTCTTTTAAATCTTTTGCTATTTCAGGTCCAAACACTTTTAATAAATCATCTATATTCGTTAACATTGATATCACTCCTTTAAAAATAAAATACCTACTTATCTTACTAAATTTTTAAACATATGTCAATGAATTGTCAGACTTTTCTGTTTTTAATTCATATTTAAATCAATTCCGCTTCTTTTTTCTATTCTCTCAGACTCTTGCTCTCCTATTGGTGACAAATTTCCTATATGATACTTTTGACCACCAAACTTTTCAAACTTTACATTATGTTCCTCAACTTCTTCTAATATTATTCCTTCAACGTCTTCAAAGCAATCTGTTAAAGTTCCATCCTTAATCCTATTATCTAAATCAATACACTTATTATCTCTAATAAATTTAGCAACTTGCTCATCTGTTTTTCTTTGTGTCATTTCACTTTCCATCATTACTCTTTGAACTGGTGTTACTCCAATGCTTCTATAAAACTCTAAACTTTCAATCTCACTGTCATATATTTTGTTTCTTACCATATTTTTGACATTCTTTTTTGAAAATACATTTTTTGAATCAACTTCTTGATTGTAAATTTTTAGCATCTCAGCCTTGCCTTCTTCTAGTTCTGCTTCTGATAATACTCCTCTATATTGTAACCCATCTATATCATGTAATACCGGCATTTTCTTTAAAAACTCTAAATGATTTGTTACGCCTTGTATATGTAACCTCTCCATCTTTGGCATCGCTTCTGACATTCTTAATACTCTACTAAAATCAACATCCAAAGGAGTTTTATTTCTTTCAAAATCGATCTTACTTCTTTCTAACCTAACTAAATCATCTAGTCTCGTAAGCATTATAAATCTTGTATAATTTATATCTGACTTATCAAAAATCAATTCATTAAGTCCTCTAAGATCAAGGTATCCAACGTCTTCATTTAATATCTTACTATCACTAATTGTTACATTAACAAAATCTGATTTTCTTTGCTTTATACTTGATTTGTTTTTTCCTTTTAGAAATGCTTTATGAAATATCTTCATATTTTCTATTTCACTAGCATTAATCTCTACTTTTCTCAATTTTTCTAAGCTATTAGCAAACATAAAGTCATCTTTTATATATGAGTTTAAAAACTTAATTTGCTCTATATCTTTAAATATTCCCACAGTATTTTTTCCTACATTACAGTTCTTAAGTATTAACTTATTTACATCCCAACATAACTTTGCATATTTTTCTTTGATTGCAAATACTGACTCTGGATCTTCTCTACCATCGTTATATTCATATTCTCCATGTTTTAACCTTAAAGCGCTTATCTTGCTAGCTATAATTCTTAGATATTTTTCTGGATCTATCTTATTGGCTTCATCAAGGTTGTTAATTACAACTGCTGAAATATTTTCTTTCATAAACATTTCAAAACTTGCTTTTATTCTTGGGTTATCATCAAATGAAATATCAAATTTCTTATGTTCTGGATTAAAATATTCCCCTTTTTCATGAACCTTACAAGGTATTTCTTCATAGCCTAATGCAATACTTTGTAATGGATGATTATTTGAAATACTTAAATCAATTATTCCATTATTATGCTCTTTTTTTGTTATGCATCTAATTGTTTTTTTACCTGCAACTACTTCCACAACTCCACCTCCAATACACTATAAAAATAATTGTATCAGAATTTTCAGAATTTATCAATCTGGTATTCTATTTATTAACTTAATCTAATCTATTATTTAGTTCTTCTAAATTTTTAAATTTTCCCTTTTTCATATCTTTTTCTAGCTTTCTTTTTGCGAAAGAAATAAATAGTTGGTCTAAGTCATAACCTAATGGATATAAAACTTCTGCTCTCATATCAAGTGTTATTCTCTTATCATATACTTCTGTATATTCACCATTTTTAAAAACTACTACTATATTGTCTTTTACTCTATGTTCATAAACTAACCTATCCTCACCAGTTTCATTTAAAATTATCCTATCACCTTTGCTGTAAATTACTCTATTTTCATCATTGTCATCTTTAACTTTAAATGCTTCTATTCTACTTTTCTTAACTGAGAACTTTTCAATTTTTTTATTCATTAATATTTCATTACTATTTGATATATTGGCTGCTCTATCAATTATCTTATCTGATAGTCCAAGTTCTTTTGATATCCAAAGTGCATTACTTTCACCTGCTATACCTATTAGTAACTTATATAATGGTTTTAATGTAGCTCTATCAAAATCCATAGACGCATTTAAGAAACCTTCATGTAACTCACTATATTCTTTTATCTTACTATAGTGAGTACTTGATAATGTTATAGCTCCTTTGTTATATAATTCTTCAAGTATTGCTATTCCAAGTGCAGCTCCATCCTTTGGATCCGTTCCGCTTCCTATCTCATCAATAAGTACTAAAGTCTTTCTAGATGATTTATTTACTATATCAACTAACGACTTCATATGTCCTGAGAATGTAGATAGTGATTGCTCAATGCTTTGTGAGTCTCCAATATCTACTAATACTCTGTTAAACAAAGATACATGACTCCCCTCCCCAACTGGTGGCAGCAAACCACTTTGAACCATAAGGACTATTAATCCAACAGTTTTAAGTGTTATTGTTTTCCCACCAGTGTTAGGTCCTGTAATTATAATTGTTCTGTATTCTTCTCCTATAGATATATCTAACGGCACTGCATCTTTACCAAGTATTGGATGCCTAGCTTTATTTAATCTTATTGTTTCATCATCTCTAATATCAATTTCATTTCCTCCTATTGATATAGAGTACTTAGCCTTAGCAAATATAAAATCATACTTACCTACTATATGGATAGCATCTTTTATTTCACTAAGATTATCTGCTATTTTTTCAGATATACCTTTTAATATTTCTCTACACTCTTCATCTTCTTGAGCTTTAAGCATAATTATTTCTAAGTTTATATCTTTAATTTCATCTATTTCAACAAATACTGTTGATTTAGTAGCTGACGCCTCTACTATTGACCCTTTTACTAAATTCTTAGATGATGCCTTAATAGGTATTACATATCTATCTCCCTTTTGTGTAAAGAAGCTTTCTTGTAAGTGCTTGGCATTGTTTGGATTAGATATAAACTTTGTCAGTATATCTACTCTTTTATTAGATAATACTTCAATACTTCTAAACCCGCTTAAATTAATTGAATATGAATATAATACTGGTGCTATAAATTCATATGCCTTCATGGACTTTTTTATATTTCTAATACTCCTTAAAAAGTCATTTACTTTAAGTAATTCACTCGGCATTAAATAGTTCTCTTTTTCAATCTTAAGAATATATGGTTTTATATCATTAATACCACCAAAACTAATACCTTTTCCACTTTTAAGTATATCTACTGCTTCTTTTGTTTCATTATATTTATTTAGTACTACTCCCGGCTTCTCGCTTGGTAGCATCTCATCTATTAATGACTTTCCAAGGTTACTTGAGGCATGTTTCTTTATATTTTCTTTTATCTCATTATATCCTAATATTTCTAACGTTTTTTCACTGTTCATTTTATCTCTCCATTTATTTTTTACTATACACCAATACTTAAGATGAACAGTCTCTTATCTATTTTTTCAATTAAAAAAGCTATGATTAAATAATCACAGCTTAAAACCCAAATATATTTTATTTATTATATGTTTATCTATATTAAAATAGCACCTAACATTTATAAAATTATATAAGTAGTTTTAAGTAAGTGACTGTCGCTAATTTAATAGTTAATATATCTTTTTTGCACGGCAAAAACATTAAACCAAGTGGCTTAAGTTGATATATACTATTAATTCTTTGCGATCACACTCACAAAATTCCTCTTCTCTATAATTTTATTCATTGCATTGATGCACAAACAAAGAATAGCATGATAGATATTAATTGTCAAATCAACTAAAAAAGAGGATAGTGTAAAATAGTATTGGGATTGTAGCAATAAAAAAGAAACCTCGATATAATGAAGTCGACAAAAACAATCACTAGGAGGTTCCTCATGGACATTATAACACAAAACTACCAACAATTACTATCAAATATTATCAAA
>JAOARL010000024.1 GCA_025210555.1 Clostridia bacterium | reverse complement strand
TGCAGTGCAATGAATACAACATATAACACTCTATATTCGATTGCTTATAGTTAACAAAAAAAGATTGACCTAAGCCAATCTTTTTAAAATAGTACTTCATTATATTAAAAAATCAAATCCCAATAATTCTTTACACTAACAACAAAATAAAACGGTGAGTTTAACACTCACCGTTTTTCATTCCTAATTTATTTACTATTGTATTTGTAATTTGCTCTGTATTAAATACTACTTTAACAACTAAAGTTATATAAGCACCTACTAAAACTAATTCTTTTGTAGATGTTGCAATTCCATTTCCAAAATTTAAAACTTCATTAAGCATTACACATACTAAAAAGCTTAACACCACCGCGCCTAAAACTAATACATTCTCTAATTTATTATTCATATTAATCACTCCTAAGTGTTTTTTATATTATTATTTTATTCAATAAAAAAAAGCCTTCGGCGTTACATTATCATAACGCTATATTTTAAGCAGATATTTATATTTTTAAATCTGCGAATTATCATTCTTATTAAGTTTAAAAGTTGTAAAATTATTATTCTCATAATACTCTCCCCTTTTTAAAACTTTTTTGACAGAACCAATTACATCATATCATCTTTTTTCTTTGTTGTCAACAATTATTTTGAATTTTCTGATATTTGTGTTTTTGTACTATATATATCGACTTTTACCTTTATTTACTTTAGTTTTTCCGGGAATAAAAAAGAACTTTTTTCACAAAAGTTCGCCCTTTTTTTATTACTGTATTGATATTGTATCAAATTTTCTGACATTTATCAAGTCTTTTTTCTTGTTTATTAGAATTAATAAAAGTGCACCAATGTGCACTTTTATTAAAACAATGTTAATTGACTAGTTTCAGGCAAACCTTTAAGAATTCCTATTTCTTTAAGCAGCTCTATAACAGTCTTGCTTACCTTTGTTCTATTCCTAAAATCTTCTATAGAAATAAATTCTCCATCTTCTCTTGCTTTAACAACTTGTTCCGCCGCTTTTTCTCCAAGACCTTGAATCGAACTTAAAGAAGGCATAACAGTTTTATCATCTATAACTAAAAAGTCATTAGCTTTAGCTTTATATAAATCTATTTGTTCAAAGTTAAGCCCTCTAGCATACATTTCTCTAACAACTTTTATATCACTAAGTACATCTTTGTCTTTTGCAGCTTTATCTTCTTTCTCCATTATATATCTTTGACTTTCTTCCAAAGCATTTTTACCCATACACATAAGGCTATAATCAAAAGCCTTAGCTCTTATTCCAAAGTAACAAGCATAATATGCAGCCGGGTAATAAACTTTAAAATACGCTATTCTATAAGCCATCATAACATAAGCAACGGCATGAGCCTTCGGGAACATATATTTAATTTGTTTACATGACCATATATACCAATCTGGAACCCCTGCCTCTTTCATCGCTTCTTCCATTTCCGGTTTTAAACCTTTTCCTTTACGGACACTTTCCATAGTTGTAAACGAAAGTTTCTTTTCCATTCCTTGGTTTATAAGATATGTCATAATATCATCACGTGTCGAGATAACTTCTCCGATACCACATGTCCCTGCCCTAACAAGTTCCTGAGCATTATTAAGCCAAACGTCTGTACCATGTGATAATCCCGATATACGCACCAAGTCAGAGAAATGTTCTGGCTTTGTATCCACAAGCATTTGTATAACAAATTCTGTACCTAATTCCGGTACCCCTAACGATCCCGTTGGACACCCTGCTATATCTTGACTAGTTATTCCAAGAGCTTCTGGTCCCTTGAAGAGTGACATAACTTTAGGCTCATCAAGTGGTATTTCTGTTGCTACAACACCTGTTAAATCTTCAAGCCTCCTTATCATTGTAGGATCATCATGCCCAAGTATATCTAACTTAAGTAAGTTATAGTCAATCGAGTGGTAATCAAAATGAGTTGTTGGAAGCTCAACACTATTATCATTTGCTGGCCAGTTAATCGGACAGAAATCATCTATCTCTTTATCATCTGGAACAACAATTATACCACCCGGATGCTGACCAGTTGATCTTTTTATTCCAACACAGCCTTGTAATAATCTATTTATTTCAGCATTTCTAACTACTTTTTCTCTCTCATCAAAATACTTCTTAACATACCCATATGCTGTTTTATCTGCAAGAGTACCTATCGTCCCTGCTCTAAATGTTTTACCAGGACCAAAAAGTTCTCCCGTATAATCATGTGCTTTAGATTGATATTCTCCTGAGAAATTAAGATCAATATCTGGTTCCTTATTTCCACCGAATCCTAAGAACGTCTCAAACGGAATATCATGTCCTTCTTTTATAAGCTTGGCACCACACTTAGGACAGTCCTTATCTGGCATATCGCATCCTGACATTCCCGCAAAACTCTTAGGTATGTCAGAATCAAAGTCACTAAACTTGCAATCTGGACATATATAATGTGGTGGAAGTGGGTTAACCTCCGTTATGTCTGCCATGGTAGCCGCAAATGATGATCCAACAGATCCACGAGAACCTACAAGGTATCCTTCTGCAACTGATTTTGTAACTAGTTTTTGTGCAATTATATACATAACTGCATAACCATTACTAATGATAGATTCAACTTCATTTTCAAGTCTCTCTTCAACTATCTGTGGCAAATTATCTCCATATATACTTCTTGCCTTATTATATGTCATTTCTCTGAATTCTTCTTCTGCACCTTCTATTTTAGGTGGACACTTATCAGGACTTATAGCCCTTATACCTGGCTCTATCATATCACTAACTAAATTTGTATTTCCTACTACAACTTCGTACGCTTTTTCTTTACCCAGATAATCAAACTCCGCAAGCATCTCATTTGTAGTTCTAAAGTATAATGGAGGCTGATTATCTGCATCTTTAAATCCTTTACCTGCCATTATTATTCTTCTATACACTTCATCCTCTGGATCCATAAAGTGAACATCACATGTAGCTACTACTGGTTTATTAAACTTTTCTCCCAGAGCTACAATTTCTCTATTTATATCCTTTAATACTTCTTCTGATTCAACTTTATTTTCTCTGACTAAGAATTCATTATTTCCTAACGGCTGAATTTCCAAGTAATCATAGAAATCTACTATATCATAAACAAATCTTTTGGGTTTGTTTTCTAAAAGTGCTGTATAGAGTTCTCCCGCTTCACAAGCGCTTCCTAGTATCAGCCCTTCTCTATGCTTTAAAAGTTCACTCTTAGGAATTCTAGGTCTTCTATAGAAATATTCTATATGAGACTTAGATACAAGCTGATAAAGATTTTTCATTCCAACTTGATTCTTTACTAATATTATTGCATGTCTTGCTTGCTTCTTCCTTATGGCATCTTTATTAGCTCCTAGTAAATTAACACCATCTAAAGTATGTACATCTTTTTCTTCTTTAAGCATAATTATACACTTTTTAAATATTTCAGCTGTAGCCTCTGCATCATCAACAGCTCTATGGTGATTATCAAGACTAACCTCTAAATACTCCGCTATAGTATTTAATTTGTGATTTTTTATTCCTGGGAATAAAGTTCTTGCAAGTCCTACAGTATCAAGAACAGTATTATTAATTTCCATATCTATTTCATTTGCAAAGTATCTCATAAACTTAATATCAAAATCTGCATTATGAGCAACTAAAACTCCATCACCTGCAAATTCCATAAAGTCTGGAAGCACTTCTGAAATAAGTCTTTCATTTGCAACCATTTCATCAGTTATCCCTGTAAGTTCTGTTATAAACTTAGGAATTGGCATCTCTGGATTAACAAATGTAGAATATCTATCAACAATTTCCCCACCACTTATCTTAACAGCACCAATTTCTGTAATTTTATCTTTACCTGGATTGAAACCTGTAGTTTCAATATCGAATACAATATATGTATCATCTATCAAATCTTGATTATGTGATGATTGAACAATCGATGCTAAATCATCTACAAGATATGCTTCAACTCCATATATAACTTTAAACTCTTCATCATCTGGTTCTACTTCATGAGAAGCATCAGGGAAACTTTGAACACATCCATGATCCGTTATTGCTATCGCTTTATGCCCCCATTTTCTTGCTCTCTTTATCAAATCAGAAGCTGTATTTACAGCATCCATTTCGCTCATCTTAGTATGTACATGAAGCTCTACCCTTTTAACTTCTGCTTCATCTTTTTTCTCTGTAGCCTTTGATTCTATTTTTGTTATATCTCTTGTCATCATTACAAGCTCTTTTGCATATTGGTCATATTGAACATTACCCTTTATTTTATACCAATTACCTTTTTTAACTTCACCTTTTATCTCTTCCCATTTTTTATCTTTAATAAAAAATTTGACAGTTACAGAATTCGTAAAATCAGTCATATCTATACTAACTATATGTCTTTCACCTTTAATTGCCCTTGCATCAGCACTGATTGCTACACCTTCTATTACCACTCCCGTATCTTCCATAACAATTTCATTTATATCAATAGCTGGTTCTTTTATTTCTTTTCCTAATATTTTATCTGTTATTACTTTTTCTCCTTCTTCCCCCGACGAAGTCTTAGGAGCACTTGGCGATGGAATTCCAACGTTCATAGATTTAACATAATTAAGTTCTGCTTCATCTCTAGCTTTTTCATAATCTTCCTTATTAAAACACTTTTCTACATTACCAGTAAAAGTTACCTTAACTTTAAAACCTAGTTCATTACTTAAAAGAGTCTCAATCTCTTTATCTAGCTTTTTATAGTCCAAATAACAATGATTGTCACTATTTACTTCTATTTCTAGAAGGTTACCCTTAAGTTCCCACCTAGCATTATTAAGTATTGTTTTTGCTATAGGACTTGTAGTTCCTATACTATGCATTATATTGTCCCAATATAAATTCATTATATTTTTCATTTCAAGTGATGAATCAAAATTATATTTAGTTCTAAATGCTATATCAACAATCCCTGGCAAATCTTTAAGAATCTGCTTTTTTAATTTATCAAAAACAGACCCATGAACAATTTTATCAAGGATCAGATCTATTACTATACTTCTCTTTTCTCTATTAAGTTTTACATTAGCTACTCTCGCATCTTTAACTATGCGGTGAACATCTTCTTCTATCTTAACTTTACTAAAAACATCATTAAACGTTTTCATATTTTCCATTTTTTCACCTTCTTTTTGCTAGTAATATTTTAACATAAAAGCAACTAATTTCATAATAGCTTGCAATTATTTTTAGCATAAAAAAGCAGCGAATTATATCGCTGCCTTAATTAAAACTTCATCTTATTATTTATAAATGCTACCAGTTCTTCTATCTTAATTCTTTCTTGTGCCATAGTGTCTCTATCTCTAACTGTTACACAGTTATCTTCTAAAGAATCAAAATCAAATGTAATACAGAAAGGTGTTCCTATTTCATCTTGTCTTCTATATCTCTTACCAATACTTCCTGATTCATCATATTCAATATTGAATTCTGAAGCTAACATGCTATAAACCTTTAGTGCATCTTCTGATAACTTCTTAGATAATGGAAGTACCGCTGCTTTAATTGGCGCTAATGCTGGATGGAATCTAAGAACATTTCTTACATCTCCTTCAGCAATTTCCTCCTCATCATAAGCATCGCATAAGAATGCAAGTGTAACTCTATCTGCTCCTAAAGATGGCTCTATACAATATGGTACATATTTTTCATTAGTCATAGGATCAAGATATAACATATCTTTTTTAGATCCAGCTTCATGTGCCTTAAGGTCAAAATCTGTTCTATCAGCAATTCCCCAAAGTTCTCCCCATCCAAATGGGAATCTAAATTCAATATCTGTTGTAGCATTACTATAATGAGAAAGTTCATCATCTTCATGATCTCTCATTCTAATACTTTCATCTTTTATCCCTAAATCAAGTAGCCATTTTTGACAGTAATTTTTCCAATACTCATGCCACTTTAAATCTTCTCCTGGCTTACAGAAGAATTCAAGTTCCATTTGTTCAAACTCTCTAGTTCTAAATGTAAAGTTACCTGGTGTTATTTCATTTCTAAACGATTTACCAATTTGACCTATTCCAAAAGGCACTTTCTTTCTAGCTGTTCTTTGAACATTTTTGAAGTTTACAAATATACCTTGAGCAGTCTCTGGTCTTAAGTAAACAACATTTGTAGAATCTTCTGTTACCCCTTGGAAAGTTTTAAACATAAGATTAAATTGTCTAACTCCTGTGAAATTATGCTTTCCACATGATGGACATGGAATACCTTCTTCTGCTATAAACTCTTCCATCTTCTCATTAGTCCATCCATCTACTACTATTTCTTTTCCATATTTATCTTCATAGAAATTTTCAATTATTTTATCTACTCTAAATCTCTCATTACACTCTTTACAATCCATAAGAGGATCTGAGAATCCTCCAACATGTCCTGATGCAACCCATACATTAGGGTTCATAAGAATTGCTGCATCTAATCCAACATTGTATGGTGACTCTTGTATAAACTTCTTCCACCACGCCTTTTTTATGTTATTTTTAAGTTCTACACCATATGGTCCATAATCCCATGTATTTGCAAGTCCTCCATATATATCAGATCCCGGAAATACAAATCCTCTATTTTTAGCTAATGCCACTACTTTATCCATTGTTATTTCTTTCATACTATCTTCCTCCTTAATTACTATTAATAAAAGTCATTACACCTATTAACAAAAGCACAATACCAAATAATATTTGAGCATTCTTTGGTATGTATTGACCTTCTTCTTTTTTATTTTTTTCTAAAAAAGGTTTTAGAATCATAAAGATTCCAACTCCTATAAATATAAACCCTTCATTTATATTAGCTTCCTTTAACATTTTAGCCAATCCTCTAATTTTCAAATAAAAAAATCCCTCCATCCCTAAATAAATTTAGGGACGAAAGGATTATATCTTCCGCGGTTCCACCCTAGTTAACGCATATGCGTTCACTCAGTTAAATTGCTCAAAAGCTCCCTTCGTTATTTTCCTGTTACCAAACTTTCACTATCTTTGGCTCGCTTAAACATTTCAATAACTACTCCTCTTTATCAACACAATTATTCAATTGATATATATATTATACTTTTTTAAACTTAATTGTCAACCGGTTTTGTATTATACTTTTATTTAGCATTAAAAACCACTAGCAATATCTTTTCTTTTTTCTACAAATCCTACTGATATAATATAAACACTATAAATCATTAACATAAAACAAAGTACACCTAGATATATAATTTCTGATTCTGTCATATATAAATTAATAGCTGCAAAAGCTAAATAACCTATAAGCCTTCCAATGTCCATACTCCCTTGATTAAACACAAAATAATTAAGAGCATTAATATTATTACTCTTTGGAACTTCAAAAGATTTAGTATAGATAAAAAGATCCATTAGTGCAATAAGTACTGTTAATATTAAAAATAGTAGCGACCATATAAATATACTGCTAATATTAACACCTATTATAGCAATGCATAAGACAAAAAACATTAAATATACTATTATTTTATTTAACTTATTCATATTATTTCTTGCGTTAAATAAAAGTAACACCATAGCTATCAAAATCGCTCCTACTGACTCAAGTATCCCATATACAAACTCACTATTTACTTTAAGATACATAAATACACCCACTAACCTAACAAAAATACCCCCTATAGTAAATCCATATATAAAGTTAAGCAAATATACTTTAAATTGTCTCTTATCTAATAAACTTTTATTAAAAGTTTCTATAAGCTTTTCATCGTTTTTTATAATTACCTTCCTCTTTATCATGCCAACTAATAAAAATGCTATAAACAGCATTATAGCTATTATAAGTATAGCCATTCTATACGACTCACTATATATAACATATCCCAAGGTTACAGGTACAAATATTTTTATAAGCTGCATAACAAAACTTTGTTTAGCAAGAAATTTTGCAACACTTCCTTCTTCTGAAAGTTTATAAACAATAACTTCATACGTGTACCAATATAGCCCAACCGAAACACCATGAAATACAGCAAATAAATATATATTATTTGAAATGTAATCAATAAATCCAAAAACTGATGAATAGTATAGAAACAGCATAAAAAGTGATAATTTATACATGTTAACCATATTTTTTCCATCTGAAATTTTTCTTATAATTGCATACGTTGGCGTTACTGTAAAATAAACAATCACATAATATATTCCAAGCATATATAAATTTGACTCAAGTATTTTATACAAAAATAGCGTCAAAAATATTCTAGCCATTAAATCTGATACTTTAAAACAAGCATGTGCCAATATCAAAAAATCAGTATCTCTTAGTTTTTTTATCATTTCTTCATTCTCCTTCAAAAAAAAGAACTTGCATTTGCAAGTTCTTAAGCAGTTTCTTCTGATAATATTTCTATTTCGGTAGTTTTCTTAAGTTTATATTCTGGGTCCGCTTCACCTTTTAGAACTTCAGCTGAAACTATACACTTTTCAAGATTTTTAACTTCAGGTATTTGGTACATTATATCTACCATAACACCTTCTAGTATAGATCTAAGACCTCTTGCTCCAGTCTTTCTTTTAACAGCTTGCTCCGCTGTGTACTCAAGAGCATCATCTGTAAATTCAAGCTCTACACCATCTATATTAAATAACTTCTTATATTGCTTTGTAATAGCATTTTTGGGCTCTTTTAATATTCTTACCAAAGCATCTTCATCTAAGTGTTCTAAAGGAGCTACAATTGGTAATCTACCAATAAATTCTGGAATAAGTCCAAATTTAAGCAAGTCTTCATTTTCAACTTTACCTAAAACTTCTCCCATATTTTTTCCATTATTATGTGATACGTCTGCACCAAATCCTAATGTCTTTTTACCAATTCTTCCTTTAATCAATTCTTCTATTCCCCCGAATGCTCCACCACATATAAATAAAATTTTCTCTGTATTTAAATGTATGAATTCTTGATGTGGATGTTTTCTTCCACCTTGTGGCGGAACAGCAGCAACTGTACCCTCTAATATTTTTAGAAGCGTTTGCTGAACACCTTCTCCAGCAACATCTCTTGTTATAGATGCGTTATCACCCTTCTTACCAAGCTTATCAATCTCATCAATATAAATGATACCTTTTTCTGCTTTCTCTATATCATAGTCAGCTGCTTGTATAAGTCTAAGTAAAATATTCTCAACATCTTCTCCAACGTATCCTGCTTGAGTAAGACTAGTAGCATCTGCTATTGCAAATGGCACATCTAAAAGTCTTGCTAATGTTTGAGCTAGTAAAGTCTTACCAGTTCCTGTTGGTCCTACTAAAAGAATATTACTCTTTTGAATTTCAACATCATCATCCGCTTCTGTTTTAAAGATTCTCTTATAATGATTATATACAGCAACAGCTAAAACTTTTTTAGCTTTTTCTTGCCCTATAACATATTTATCTAAAGTTTCTTTAATCTTACCTGGAAGTGGTAACTCCTCTAAATTTAAAGGTTCTACATTTTCTAAACTTCCAAATTCTTCTTCTATTATATCAGCACATAGAAGTACACATTCGTCACAGATGAACACATCTGGACCTGCTATTAGTTTTCTTACATGGTCTTGTGGTTTCCCACAGAACGAACAAGTTAAATGCTCATCTTTAGTATGACTCATTACTTCACCTCATCAATTCTAGTTATTATTTCATCTATTAATCCATATTGTTTAGCTTCTTCTGCATCAAGCCAATTATTTCTATCTGTATCTACAGCAACATCTTCAATTGGTTTACCTGAAGCTTCAGCTAACACTTCATTAATTCTTTTCTTTGTTTTTTGTATATGATTAGCCACTATTACTATGTCACTCGCCTGTCCTTCTGCTCCACCAAGTGGTTGATGAATCATAACTTCTGAGTTAGGAAGAGCATATCTCTTTCCTTTTTCTCCACCAGCTAAAAGCACAGCTCCCATGCTAGCTGCCATCCCTACACAAATAGTTACAACATTCGGTTTTATATATTGCATAGTGTCATAAATTGCCATTCCAGCATGTACAGCTCCTCCACCAGAATTAATATACAAATATATATCCTTTTCTGGGTCATCAGCTTCTAAAAATAAAAGCTGAGCAATAGCAACACTAGCACTTGCATCATTTACTTCTCCTGTAAAAAATATAATTCTGTCTTTAAGTAGTCTTGAGTAAATATCATATGATCTTTCCCCTTGACCAGTTTGTTCAATTACATAAGGTACTAATGCCATTTAAATCATCTCCTTATTTTTTTACAGCACTTGACATAACAAGCTCGTAAGCTTTTTTAGCTTTCATGTCTTCTTTTAATGCTTCTACATCTGAACCTTTGAAAGTCTTTTCAAAAGTTTTAACATCTGTATTGTAAGATTTTGCTAAGTTAGCAATTTCTTCATTTAATTCTTTTTCTGTTACTTCGAATCCTTCAGCATTTGCTATAGCATCTAAAACTAATCCAGTCTTAACTTGCTTTTCAGCATCTTCACTTAATGAAGTTCTGAACTCTTCCATTGACTTACCTAACATTTGTAAGTATTGCGCTAAATTAATTCCTTGATACTTTAATCTATTCTCAAAGTTACTTACTAAGTAGTCAGTTCTGTTATCAACCATAACAGCTGGAACATCCATTTTAGATTCTTTTAAAATTTCATCAATTATAGCTTCTTCTTTTTCATGCTCTGCTGCATGTTTCTTTTCTTCTCTTATTTTTTCTTTAACATCAGCCTTAAGTTCATCAATTGTATCAAACTCTGAAATATCCTTTGCAAAATCATCATTAAGCTCTGGTAATTCTTTCATTTTAATTTCATTTAACTTAACTTTAAATGTAGCTGGCTTTCCTGCTAAATCTTCAACATGGTATTCTTTTGGGAACTTTACTGATACTTCAAATTCTTCTCCAATTTTCTTACCTACGATTTGCTCTTCAAATGTATCAATGAAAGTTTTGCTTCCAAGAGTTAAACTATAGTTTTCTCCTTTTCCACCTTCAAATGCTACCCCATCTACAAATCCTTCGAAATCAACTGATACTATATCTGCATCTTGAGCTGCTCTATCTGTAACGTCTACAACTCTTGCATTCTTTTCTCTATCTAATTCTAATTTTTCATCAATTTCTTTAGCTGATACTCTTACAGCTTTTGCCTTGTATTCTACACCTTTGTAGTTTCCAAGTTCAACTTCTGGCTTTACAGTAACAATTACCGTAAAGATTAAGTCTTTATCTTTCCCAATTTGTTTTACTTCTTCAATTTCTGCTCTTGAAACAACATATAAGTTATTTTCTTCTACTGCTTTCGGATAAGCTTTTGAGAATACATAATTAAATGCGTCTTCAAAAAACACACTTTCTCCATAAGTTCTTTCAATAACTTTCATAGAAACTTTACCTTTTCTAAATCCTTTTATATCGAATTTGTTTCTATTTTTTTTGTATGAAGCTTCAATACCTTCATTAAACATTTCTTTACTAGCTTCTATAGTAATCTTTACAAGATTATTTTCTAGCTTTTCTACGTTAGTTTTCATTTCTTTCCTCCTCAAAATTTTACATCAATTTATTATACTATAAATACCAACTTTATTCAAAAGTTTTTTATAACGCTAATATTATATAAATAAAGTCTTCTATTGTCAAATTCTAAAAGGCTTACAAGAATTTTAGACATCAAAAAAGCAAGCGATTGAAAATCAGCTTGCTAAATCTATTTCTCCACTTTCTTTTTCCTCTTTAAAAATAAGTCCTTCACCTGTAAACTCTACTACTTCATTAGCTATATCAACATCTTCAAATTTATCTTCTGGTATAAGCGTTCCATACATTTCATCATATCTATATGAAATCATTCCACCACCATTAAGACACTCAATTTTACCTAGCACTTCGTCTTCATTATTAGCACTAAATATAGAAATATCTCCTTTAGAATTTTTAAACGCAACTTGATAAGCCACTTCTTTTGGATTATATTCATCATCTTCTTTTTCTTCTAGCTCTTCTATTCTGTCGTCCATTTCTTCTTTTTCAGGATCCTTCCAAATATATGCATGACTTTGGCTTCCTACTTTAGCTTGTCCAATTTTTTCATCATTATATTCTTCCGCTATCTGAATAACATATCTCATATTCATATACTTCCACCATTCTTTCAATAGACTAAAAAAGAACTTGCCTGATATAAAATCAAACAAATCCTTAATTAATAAGTGCGGGCGAAGGGACTTGAACCCCCACGTCTTGCGACACTAGATCCTAAGTCTAGCGCGTCTGCCAATTCCGCCACACCCGCAAATTATTAAAAATGAGCCATCCGCGACTCGAACGCGGGACACCCTGATTAAAAGTCAGGTGCTCTACCGACTGAGCTAATGGCCCATAAACTGGGTAGGAAGGATTCGAACCTTCGCATGATGGAGTCAAAGTCCATTGCCTTACCGCTTGGCGACTACCCAATGTATAAGTTTTTTTAAGGTGGATAATGGGATTCGAACCCACGACCCCTAGAGCCACAATCTAGTACTCTAACCAACTGAGCTATACCCACCATAGACCTAAAAAAAAAGCGAACCAGCAGGGATGCGAACCCCGGACCCACGCCTTAGAAGGGCGTTGCTCTATCCAGCTGAGCTACTGGTACTTAAGCGGGTGATGGGAATCGAACCCACGTGATCAGCTTGGAAGGCTGACGTTCTACCATTGAACTACACCCGCATATTAAATTGGAACTTATCGGGGTGACAGGACTCGAACCTGCGACTTCTTGGTCCCAAACCAAGCGCGCTAGCCAAACTGCGCCACACCCCGTTTCAAATATCTTGTCAACCGACAAAATTTATTATATCCCACAGAACCATTTTTGTCAACACTTTTTATTTTAATTTTTAAATGTGTTTTTCCAAACGTTTCATCGGATAGATAAGATATTATCATATTTATTTTACATATTCAATAGTTTTTCTAAATTTTATTAATTTATTTTCAAGTACTCTTTTATTCCCCTATATAAACCCTCTGCAGCACTTTTTAAAAAACTATCAGTATCTAGCTTTTTCTTATCCTCTACGTTACTCATGTAGGCTATTTCCGCTATAACAGATGGATATTTTGAGTGTTTTAATATATATAACCTATCTCTTTGTTTTATACCTCTATTATATGTATTTGCATATTTAACAACGTTTTTCTGTATTACTTCTGCCAGTTTTTTATTCATGGTTCCTGGATAATAAAGCACTTCTGTACCTTTTATTTTTTTAGAAAATGTTGTGTTATTATGTATACTCAAAAACATATCTGGCTTTATTTTATTAACTAGTTGAACCCTTTCATCTAAAGTCTTAAATATATCTATTTCTCTAGTATAATACACTTTTATATTTTCTTTTGTCAGCATTTCTTTAAGATTATTCATTATCTTCATATTATATTCATTTTCTGTATCTTTGCCTGATACCGCTCCTGGATCTTTACCACCATGTCCAGCATCAATAATAATTACGTTTTTATATATGTCTTTTGGTTTAAATGCTTTTATGTATACATTTTTTTCATCTTCAGTAATTTTATATACATACAAATCATTTCCATATATTTCAATTGTTGTTTTACCTGATATATTTTTTATATCTATTTTCTTAGTTTTAGTATCATTAATATTTAAACTCCCACTTTTTAATATAGACGAATAATTATCGTTTAATATTACTCTAGTTAAATTTATATATGGGTTTTCCTCGAACTTTACTTTATTTAAATCTATGTTTTTGCCATTTTTTGCTATTACTATTCCATCTTTATATTCTAATTTTTCTTGTATATCCTTCATGAAACTAATATTTGTCTTATTACCTTCTCCACCTACAAGATATGTCGACTGGTTTTTTAGATAAACTTCTATTGCTCCATTTTTATATATTACCTTGTCTATATTTTGACTATCAACAAGCGCTTCTTTTACCTCTTTGCTATATTTAATCCCTTCAAAATTTATAATAATTCTTTCTGGATTGGTATATCTTTTTATATTAGTTACTGGCTTCAAAATACCTTCTACTGTTATTTCATCCTTTGCCTTATTATATGATATTTCTTTAATTCTATTTTCAACTTTTGAAAAAATTATTGTTTTCATATCATCATCTAAACTTATATTATAATCAACATAACTTTTGACGTTAAAAACAACCCTTACAACATTCGGTCTCGTTCCATATTGACTTATCTTAGCTCCTGAAAAATTTGTATCCTCAAACACTATAGTCTTATTATTTTCCCTAAAAATTGCATTTTCAATATCTAAAATAACATAATTTTTCCATCTTGTAGCTTTTACTTTTGATATCTTTTTATTTGCTTCTATTTTAAATATGCCACTATCTTTATACACCTTCTTAATGTCTGCATCACTAAATGTGCCATTATCTATGCTTTTAGTTCCTTTTGAATTTGTCACTTTAATATCTGATAACTTCCAATTAAAATTATCCATCTTATTAATTACTTCTTTTACCTCTTCTAACTTTTCATCTTTTTTTGTTTCACTTTCATCTTTTTCAGCTTCATAATTACCAAAATAGATAACTTTAAGTTTCTCATCATATCCAAATTTCACGTTTAGTACTTCATTAAAAAAATCACTACTTACATAAAATATTCCATTTACCTTCTTAACTTTTTCTCTAAGCTCCACAATAACTTCATCTATTAAAACATCTTTACTGTTTTCATTTAAGATATATACTCCACTATCCTTTAAAACATAAATTTCGCCTGCTTCTTCTATAACCTCAATAGTGTACCCTAGCTTTTTAAGTAGTTCTTCTGCCGGTAACATCTTAATCTCATTTTCAATATATGGTCCATTTTCAATCGAAATAAACTCATTATTAACTTTAAGAAAAACATCTGTTTTCGCATATGCTATTTGCATTGCAATTATATATATAAATGTTAAGCACAATATAACTTTTTTCATTTTATTCCCCCCGTAATGTTATCAAATTTATTATATCATAGAAAAATAAAAAAAGTCCTTATACATTGGACTTTTTATATAAATTTTTAAGCACTATAGGTGTTACCAAACTAGATACTATTAAAAGTATTATTACTGGTGTAAATAGCATTGATGATACATAATTTAATTTTATTCCTTTATCAAGAACAATAAGTGCAACCTCTCCTCTTGGAACTAACCCCATTCCAATTTTGGCTGCATCCTTACCTTTAAAACTATATTTTTTAGCAACTATATATCCAGCTATAAATTTACTAATAATAGCAATTAGAACAAATACAATTGTAAATACAAAGTATTTTTCATCTATATTTCCTAAATGAGTTTTAAGACCTATACTGGCAAAGAAAATTGGTGTGAAAAACAAATATGAAAGCACCTTTACTTGGCTCTCTATATATTTAACTTGTTTAGTATTAGCAATAACCAATCCCGCCATATAAGCACCAACTATGTCTGATACACCAAACTTATCCGCTAGATAGGCAACAACAAAACAAAACACTAATGCAAATACAGGAATTCTTTTCTTTCTTCCTTCATGCTCTTCAAACATTTGAAACCCTTTATGGAAAGCAAACCCAAATATAACTGCACAAACAAAAAACATAATTAGCTTAATAATCTCAAACATAAGATTTCCACTGTTACCAGATAGAACACTTAATGTTAAAGACAATAATAACATTCCAAAAATATCATCCAATACAATAGATCCTAAAATTAAATTTCCTGTTTTACTTTTAAGTCTTCCTAGTTCATTTAATGTTTCAACTGTTACACTTACAGAGGTTGATGTAAGAAGCAATCCTACAAAAAAGCTTTCTGCAAAATTTGTATTTATAAATAAATGCGCTACTGCCCCACCAAATAATAGTGGTATTAAAACTCCAACCGTAGCAATATTCACATATTTTTTTCCATTTTCCTCAAACTTTTTAAAATCTGTTTCAAGACCAGCTTCAAACATTAATACAATTATACCAATCTCAGCTAAAATCTTTATAAGATCTGAAATCGAAAGTATATTTGTTATACTTGGGCCTAAAAATATTCCAGCTATCAGTGCTCCTATTACTTGTGGAACATGAAATTTTTCTGATATTATTCCAAAAGATTTAGCAAAAAATAATATTATTGCTAAGTCTAACAAAAAGTTAATTTCCATTTGCTACATCTCCTAATTTTTGTTCCTTTTTTATATCAAATCTATATACTGCTATTAAGCTAGATATTATTATAAACCAATCACATACCATTGCTGCATAAGCACCTGTATTATAGTTATATACATCCCATAAGAGCGCAACAATTATTACACCTCTTCTTATATATCTTACATCATTTAACCATAACAAAAACAAATACGTAACTGTTCCTAATACTGGCAATAAGCTTAATGGTCCACTCCATGTAAAGTAAGTTATTAGCCCAATAATAACTAAATAACTTGCCACTAACTTAATACTTTTTGCCTTCTCTATAAACAAATAATTTCTTATTGCATCTATAAAATTTATCCCCATTGCTGTAAATGCAACCTTTGACCCAAGAAGTCCTAGCCCTCCATAATAAGCTGCCATTATACTTCCAGATATAGTTTGAACTGTTAAAAGTTTTTTTCTGTCATCTATTTGATAACTCAATACTGTTAATGTTGTTGCAATAAGTCCTACTAAATGTATCCACATATTTTTCTCTCCTTCTTATATAAAATCCGTAAAAACCATATTACTATAATCAATTCCCTTGTCAGTTAACATGATATTCCCTTTTTCTTTTTTTAACAAGCCTTTTTTAATATTTTGATTTATTTCTTCATTATATAATTCATAAATAGATACTCCAAATTTTTCTTTAAATAAAGTTTCTGAAATTCCACTTAATATTCTCAAACCTAAAAAAACATATTCTGATATAGCCCCATCTCTAGATATATTTTCTAGATTATATCTTTTAAATTCTTTATAATACGTTTCAAAATCTAAAGCATTTTCATATCTTTGATTATCAATAAAAGAATGAGATCCTATACCTAGACCTAAGTAATCACCTAATTTCCAATAAACATTGTTATGTTTTGATTCATACCCTTCCTTTGCAAAGTTAGATATCTCATAGTGTTTATAACTATTTTTTTTAAGTTTATTAACCATCATCCAGTACATTTCTCTATCTTTTTCTTCATCTACTGAAACATTATCTTTTCCAAATTTAGTGTTTTCTTCAACTGTAAGTCCATAACATGAAATATGCTTAACATCTAAGTTAATCAACTCATCTATTGACTCTTCTAAATCTTTAATCGTCTGGTTAGGAAGTGAAAACATCAAATCAACACTTATATTTTCTATTCCAGTTTTCTTTATCATTTTATAATTTTCTTTAAATTCTTCATAGGTATGTATTCTCCCTATACTTTTAAGCAATTCATTCTTAGTTGTTTGAAGACCTAAACTAACTCTGTTTATTCCGTACTTCTTAACAACTTCAATTTTTTCTTTTGTTATAGTACCTGGATTTAATTCAATTGTATACTCTCTTAAATCTTTTAACTCAATATTATTTTTTATACTTGATAACAATTTTTCAAGATTTTCTATACCTAATACACTTGGCGTTCCACCACCTATATATATAGTTACTACTCTATACCCTTTTATCTTTTCCTGTTTTTTTTCTATTTCATTAACAAGTCTATCAATATATCTTTTCTGCTGACTTTCGCTACATACTCCAGAATTAAAATCACAATAATAGCACTTTGATTTGCAAAATGGTATGTGTATATATAAACTTAAATCTTTCATAAAACACCTCTCATTCAAAAGAAAGAACCCTAATTGGGTTCTTTTCTTATTTATCATCTAGCTTTAAAACACTCATGAATGCTGATTGTGGAAGTTCTACCTTACCAACTTGTCTCATTCTCTTTTTACCTTCTTTTTGTTTTTCAAGCAATTTTTTCTTTCTACTTATATCTCCACCATAACACTTAGCAAGTACATCTTTTCTCATAGCTCTTACTGTAGATCTAGCTATAACTTTTTGTCCTACCGCTGCTTGAATTGGAATTTCAAACATATGTCTTGGTATTTCATCTTTAAGTTTCTCAACTATTTTTCTTCCTCTTTCAACCGCTTTGTCTTTATGAACTATAAATGAAAGCGCATCTACAACTTCTTTATTAACTAAGATATCTAATTTAACCAATTCTGACTCTTGGTAATCTTTGAGTTCATAATCAAACGAGGCATATCCTTTTGTTCTCGATTTTAAAACGTCAAAGAAATCATAAACAATTTCATTTAATGGTAAATTGTATTTAAGAACTGCTCTTGTAGTATCTATATAATCCATACTCAGATAAGTCCCTCTTCGATCTTGACACAATTCCATAATAGTTCCTACGTATTCTGTTGGTACTATTATCTCAGAATAGACTATTGGCTCCTCCATCTTAGTTATACTAGTAAGTTCTGGCAAATCTGCTGGATTAGATAAATTTATCACTTCTCCACTTGTTGTATGAACTTTATATATAACCGATGGAGCTGTTGTTATAAGATCCAAGTTATATTCTCTTTCAAGTCTTTCTTGTATTATCTCCATATGTAAAAGTCCTAAAAATCCACATCTAAACCCAAAACCTAACGCTATTGAATTCTCTGCTTCAAATGATAACGCTGCATCATTTAATACAAGCTTTTCTAAAGCATCTCTAAAATCATTATATTTTGCACCATCTGTTGGGAATATTCCACAATAAACCATCGGATTTACTTTCTTATATCCTGGTAATGGCTCTTCTGCTTGATTTTTTGCATCTGTTACTGTATCTCCAACATGCACATCTTGAACATTTTTAATACTTGCTGATATATATCCTACTTCTCCTGCTATTAGCTCTTCAGTTGGAACTTGATTACCCGCTCCTAAGACACCAATTTCAACAATTTCGTACTCTGATCCCGCCTGCATCATTCTTATTTTTTGACCTTTTCTTATAACTCCTTCTTTAACTCTAATAAGAGCTACTACTCCTCTATACGGATCATAAAAAGAATCAAATATTAATGCTTTTAACTTATCTTCTGTATCTCCACTTGGAGCTGGAATTAATTCCACTATTTGCTCTAAAACTGATTCTATATTAATGCCATTTTTAGCTGAAATTCTTGGTGCATCCTCAGCTGGTATACCTATTATTTCCTCTATCTCATGTATAACTCTATCTGGATCTGCACTTGGCAAATCAATTTTATTTAAAACTGGCATTATCTCTAAATTGTTTTCTAATGCTAAATACACATTTGCAAGAGTTTGCGCCTCTATCCCTTGTGCTGCATCAACTACTAATATTGCACCTTCACACGCTGCTAGACTTCTTGAAACTTCATAATTAAAATCTACATGTCCGGGTGTATCTATAAGGTTAAATACATATTCTTCTCCATCATTTGCACTATATACAAGTCTTACAGCTTGAGATTTAATAGTTATACCTCTTTCTCTCTCAAGATCCATATTATCTAACACTTGTGCCTGCATCTCTCTATCTGTTAAAAGTCCTGTCTTCTCAATAATTCTATCTGCTAAAGTAGACTTTCCATGATCTATATGCGCAATTATGCAAAAGTTCCTTATCTTCTTTTGCTTATCTTTTTGCATTTCTTTCCTCCTCAAAACCTAAAATTCAAGTTATTATATCACATTTTGAGAAAATAATAAATGTCACTCTAAAATTATTGGTTTGTACTTGTCTAATAAATTATTATTAATATCATATATTATTACATTATCTCCAAATATATTTTTCCAAGTTTGATTAACCTCTTCCTTAAAATTCAATATTTCTATATCATAAATCACATTAACCTTATTATTTATTAACTCACCATTTTTATTTTTGAAGAGACTATCATAAGGTATAAAATAAGCACCTTCCCATACTTGATAATCTTTCCCATCATATTTTTTACTAATTTCTATCCTTTCAAAATTGTGTCCTTTAAGATCATGCTCGGCATTATCATATCTATTACATCCCCCATATTTCACGTTTACATATGCAGCTTCATTTCTTTTATAAAATCCTCTACTATAAAATCTAAAGTTCACTTTTTTGCCAAGCGGTAATGAAAAAAACTTTCCATAAGGGTAATTAAGTGCTTTTTCTATTTCAAACTTGTAAAAATCAAACTGGTTTATGTTCACTATTGTGTAATCATATGCTTTATCTCTTTTATTTTTTGCAATAGCTCTTGCTTCTATTTTAAATGACTCTATATCAAAATCCATTACTAAATATTTCCCCTCCTTATATTTATACCATTTATCTTTTTTATATATTATTTCTTCAATTTTAACATCTTTGTTAAACCTCAAAAATATTTCATCCACATATTTATTAGTTCTAACTTTCAAATCAAAATCATCATTTTTATTTATACTAATATTTTCTTCCTTATTATCTATGATAATTTTTACTTTAGGATATGTTTTAACCTTAATTTTATATTGTTCCTCATGCAAAACTTCTCCTGTTCTTCTTGAAAATACTTTAATCGTATAATCTATATCATCAATCACATAATTCTCAACTTTTAAACTTTCTATATTTTTCTCATTAATATATATTTTATAATCCAGATTATCATCTACTTGTATATCGAATTTAACACTTTCACCCATTTCATATATCTTATTAACATTCAGATTTTTAATTACTACTTCCTTAACATTTAAAATCTTAGTCTTTTCTCCAGATATTCCATATTTATTAGTACACTTTAATGTATTAGTATTTTCCCCTAACTTAATTCCCTTATTAAATTCATCTTCACTATATTCCCATAAAATTTTTCTTTTCCCTTCTTTAAATATATCCTTAAATATAGTTTTGTTTTTAAATTTGACTTCTTCATGAGCTATATTTCCTTTATATACAATTCCTTTCGAATTTTCACCTGTTTTAAGTATATAGTCAAAATCCACTATTGGAACATTGTTTATTTTATTTATTTCAATAAGTTTCTCACCTTCAAGCACATAATCATCTTCTTTATCTATAAAAACACCATAATCCCTAGCTCTAAATCTTATTAGATATTTATATTTAGAATCTAACTCAATAATGTTGTTACACACTTTCCAATCACTAACTATTAAATTTTTATAATCTAAAACTTTAATTTCTAAGCTTTCCCAACTTATTCCTTTATCACTTCTTGATTTATAGTCTAAGTCGTATGCATCTGTAGTAATCTCAACCTTACTATCTTCTAGTTCCTTATAGGTTAATTCCACTTTAGGTCTTCTATGTGAATAGAATATTAATTCATTACTAGCCTCTTTTGAATAATCTTTTCCATAGGAATTTTTTATTATATCTTTTTCAGAAACTCTTAATTTATACATACCTGGATATTTTACTAAATATTTAATTTCATCATCAATTCCTTTTTCTTCAAAAAATTTATTTTTGCTATTATTTTCATATTGCATAGGCATATAACTTAGTTCATATTTTCTATTAATCCCCCTCCTATTAATTAAGTCATTCTCTTTATCTTCTATATTTATTGAATTAATTAATATGCTTTTACCAACTTCTATACATTTGAAATCATTTGTTTTAAATATTCCAAATATATCCATTAATAAGGTTTCTCTTTGCTTTTTAGTACCTATATATACCCTATCATTTTCAAATTTACTTTTAATATAATCTATATAACTATTACTTTTTTCGTTATCATATAAGCCTAAAAAATATGAATCTTTGCTGGTCTCAAAATTTTTATGTTTTTTAATTATTAATTCCTTTTTTACTCTATCAAATCCATCGTAAGCCTCAACTCTTATAATATTGTTTCCTATTTCAAAACTATTTATAATATCCTCTTCAAAAATAGCCTCTTCTATCTTCATATTTCTTATTATATTCTTATCATTAACAAACAAACTTACTCTGATATTCTTAAACTCTTTGTCATCATTGTCTGCTACACTAACTTCTAATTTTATATAGTTATCATAGACAATAATATTATTTTTAGGGTTTTTAATGTTAATTTTAGGTTTAGAATTTATTCTTATCAAATCTAAATCAATCTCATTTGAATACTCTTTTCCATCACTAATCTTAACTTTACGCTTATACCTTTCATCAATATTCATTTTTTCTATATATTGATCATCAAACTCTATATAATACCCTTTATTATCTTTTTTTATTTGTCCAAATTCTCTTTCATCGATATAAACCATGTACTTAGCTTCATTATCATTTATTTCAATATAAATTCTATTATTTTCCCCAACTATCAATCTACCAATATCATTCTTAAGACTTATTTGAGGCACTCTATTTATTAACAGATTATGTTTTGTTATCTCAAAATTATTAACATTATCTACTACTTTTATATTCATTTCTACGGAACCATATATTTCATTAGAATTTATTTCTATTGACCCCTTATATTCTTGCCAACCACTACCTATATCATAAAAAACATTCTTTAATCCCGATCCTTCATCTTCTGCTTCTATAAAAATTTCTTTTTCTATACCCTCTGTAACTTTTGTTTTTTTCATTTTTGGAGCCTCTTCATCAACAATGTAACTTCCTATAAATCTATTATTTACATTTCCAACTATATCTTCTACAACTACATAAACTTCATATTCAAATGAATTTTCCATTTCTTCTTTTTCAACCAAAACATCAGTTAGAGTGTTCTTTAGCATAAATTTCTTTCTCTTTATTCCGGATAAATTATCTATTGCATTAATTTCATAATTAAATTCTTTAGATATATAATTTCCATATATGTTATTTATATTAAAATTCTCTATTATTGGCTTCTCTTTATCAATGTATGCATATTTTAAATCAACAGATTTATTTCCTGCTGAATCCTCCAGTTTAGCTTCTATTTTCCACATTCCACTTTTGCTTAATATCATATTTTCTTTGTACTTTTCCCATCTCCCCTCATTAATTCGATAAAAAACTTCTTCAACTTCATTTTTTTCTTTTTTAATAATCAAATTCACACTATTTTTAGTCCAACTTTCTTCACTTAATATTATTTTAGGCCTACTTGGTTTTACTAAATCTATACGTAAATCTATTTCATAATTTTTCTCAATAACCCCTTTATTCATATCTCCATCATCAAAACCTATATTGTCATTTATTCTTATTTTAAACTTCTTATATATTCCTTCTCCAACTTCTTCTGCTTTCCATTTAAATCTAGCAATTCCTTCTCCATAATCTAATTTATTTTCTTTTATAACTCCCCCAAGTTCTGCTATTATATTCACTGGATTATTGTTTTTATCTAAAACCTCAATATTAACAGTGTATTCACCACCTACTCCTATAATAGTGTTTTTTATATATTCAATTTTTTTAATTTCAGGTGACTCATTCCCATAGACTAGCTCCTTAGCCCCTTTATTATTAACTACCAAAATCTTATCTTTTTTTTCTAAATCAATGTAGCTACTAGTTTCCTCTATTATTCCAGCTAACTTTTTATTAATTCCATCTAAAACTTCTAGCCTAATACTGTCTTCTTTATCTACTTCTAATGCTACAAAACTCCCAGCATCTCTTATTTTCATTTTTTCATTACTCTTATTATTATATATGTACTCATATCTTAATTTTTTAAAATCAAATTTTATAAGAGAATATATATTTTCATTACTATATTTACTACCTATATCCCAGCCGATGGTTAGGTATCCATAATCTTTTATATACTTAAAATCCTCATAATCTATATCTCTTCCATATATCTTGTTAAACGTTATTGTTTCATCTTTCTTTATGTCATAAACTAATATTCTAATCCATTTATCATGTCTATCTTCTTCACACAAAAGAATAAATCCATCATTGTTTATCCCTTCAAAAAACTTTAATACTCTCCTGCCTATATAATTATCAATGTCTTTTATAGTTTTAGTTTTCAAAACATTCCTTTCATTAATTATATTGGATCTATAATCTGTGTTCTTCCCCCTTTTGTGTTTTGTCATTATATATATTCTGTTATAATCATATATCCCTGACGAAACAATCTCACCAACATAATATGACATTCTAAAATTTTCTTTTAAAACTTCTACCTTATCCTTATATATGAATACTAGATCATTATTCTCTCTAATCATACATTTTTTATAATCTAAAACCATATGACTATATAATATTCTTTTTTCACTTAAACTATATACATACATATTATTATTCTTAAATATTCCAATATTGTCATCATATAAATACATATACTTATCAAAACCTAGAAATTCTTTACTGATTTCACCATTTAAAATTTTGTTAGGATTTGCTAATTCATATACTTTGTAAGTACAATCCGAATTCAATATAATTCTTTTACCTTTTTTATAATCTTTACCTATAATTTCTAATTCACTTAGTTTATTCCCCCATTTTAATATATTTAAATTTTTATAATTTTTAAATTCATATATATTGTTATCTACATACTCATTAGCACTTTCTTCTGTTTGCCAATTAAGGTTATCATCAGCTCTAATTCTAATATCACCTACATTATTATTCAGTTCACTATATTCATACTCAAATATAAATTGCGGATTTTCTTTAGTAACTTTTCTAGTCTTTATAACTCCGTTAACACTAGCTACCACTTCACTATTTTCTTCGTCTAACGCTTCTCCAACTATTATAAACTTCCCTATTTGATTATCTTTTATTTTAGAAACCACTAATCTTGGTTTAGCATTTTCTACTTCATATTTATATATTTTTAACTTTCCACTTATTAGTTCAACCGAAAACACATCTCTATCATAACTATAAAATTCTTTTCCCTTTATATCTCCAAGCTTATTAACTTCATTACCACTTATTTTAAGAATTTTATTATCTGATCGCACATACAAATTTTCAAAAATGATATAACTTTCTAATTCTATGCCATGCTCTTCAAAAATCTTGATTTTATTTTTATATAACTTGATACCATCCCTAACATATATATCTCCGCTAATATTTTTTACTTCTATATCTTTTGATTCAAGGTCCATATATTTAACTCCACTTATATATAGTTCACCACTTAATATATAAGCATATTCACCATCTTTTAACCCTATAAATTTAGCTTGTTCTTTAACGAGCAACATATCTTCTTCATCAACTTTTATATCTCTTGTATTCTTGAAAATATTTTTAACACACACTTTATAGTTTCCTTGCTTATTTTCAACAACAATAGCAATTTTGTTTTTTGATATTAATTCTGCCCTAAGCCCTTTAGTGTATAAACGTTTTCCATGTTCTACTTCTATACTAATATCTGCAATTTTTTCATCTTCAATATATTTTATATGATATTCATCGCTATATTTCATTTTTTCACCGTCATACGAAATAACTATATCCCCATAATCATTTCCATCTATGTATTTAAACACTCTATCGTTTACACTTTTTTCTAATCTTTTTATACCATTCAAATTTTTTATAGTTATTTCGTTATTATCTATATTTACAAATGTAATTTTTTCTTTTCCATAAGTTCGATTTTCACCACTTTTATCAAATACCCCCTTGCCATTTAATACAAGGTTATATTCCTTATCATTAACTCTTAGCCAATTGCCTCTATATACAATATTATTTCTATACATATAAGTTTCATTATTATAATACTTATTAATATCTAGATTAATCTCTCTTATTTTTAAAGGTTTTATCCCTTCGTATCCGTTTACACTCATGGTTAAAATTAAATATATCACTAAAGTTATTACTCTTTTCATACCTACCTCCTTCCCTTATTATCAAAAATTAAACATAAAAATAACAGCACCTATTAACAAAGTGCTGTTATTATCTACTATCTTATATTTTTAATACTTTTTGTTATTCTTTTCCACAACATTGCTTGTACTTTTTACCACTTCCACATGGGCACATGTCGTTTCTGCCAACTTTATCTTCTGAATTTTTTATTGGCTTCTTCATTCCTTCTTTAGAATTATTTTCATAAACTTCTTTTGATAAATCTCTATTTTCAGGCGCTCTCTCAATCTTAACATGGAACAGTTCTCTTACAACTTCTCTTTCTATATGCATAATTAATTCTTCAAACATATCAGATGCAATAAATCTATATTCTATTACTGGATTCTTTTGACTTACTCCCATAAACCCTATACCCTGCTTAACTCTATCCATATTATCAATATGTTCAATCCATCTATTATCAACTACACCTAATAGTATTCTTCTTTCAATCTCTCTCATAACTTCTGATGAAAATTCATTTTCTCTAGCTTCATACATTTTAAGTGCAATTTCTTTTATTCTATTTTTAAGATCTTCTCTATTCATTTTTAATATTTCCTCTTTAGAAATATTAATATTTCTAAACGGTATTAAATATTCAACCGCTTCTCTTAATGAAATTAAATCCCATTCCTCTGGAATATCTGATTCTATAACATAAGGAGTTATAGCATTATCAAGAACCCTATCTATAATATTTAAAATAGACTCTCCAATATCTTCTCCTTCAAGAACTCTATTTCTCTCTTCATATATTACTTCTCTTTGATCATTCATAACTCTATCATACTCTAATAGATTTTTACGTATTTCAAAGTTATTTCCTTCTACTTTCTTTTGAGCTGATTCAATTGCATTACTAAGCATTTTTTGTTCAAGCGGCATATCTTCTGGGAAATTAAGCGTTTCAGCTATTCTTAAAATTCTTTCCCCACCAAATAATCTCATAAGATCATCTTCAAGAGATATAAAGAATCTTGACTCTCCTGGATCTCCTTGACGCCCTGAACGTCCTCTTAGCTGGTTATCTATACGTCTTGATTCATGTCTTTCAGTACCAATTACTTTAAGTCCACCAATTTCCTTAACGCCTTCTCCAAGCTTAATATCTGTACCTCTACCAGCCATATTTGTTGCTATAGTTATAGCTCCTTTTTGGCCTGCAGCTGCTACTATTTCTGCTTCTTGCTCATGATACTTTGCATTTAAAACTTTGTGCTTAATTCCCTTTTTACTAAGTAAACTGCTTAATAATTCTGATGTTTCTATAGCTATTGTACCAACAAGAACAGGTTGTCCTGTTTTATTAGCTTCCATAACCTCTTTAACTATTGCATCATATTTACCCTTTTTATTTTTATAAATAACATCTGGCATATCTACTCTAGCTATCGGTCTATTTGTTGGAACCTCTATAACATCCATTCCATATATTTCTCTAAACTCTTCTTCTTCTGTTAAAGCTGTTCCTGTCATACCTGATAACTTAGAATATCTATTAAAATAATTTTGGAAAGTTATAGTTGCATAAGTTTTACTTTCGCTTTTTACTGATAATCCTTCTTTTGCTTCTATTGCTTGATGAAGTCCATTTGAATATCTTCTTCCTGGCATAAGTCTCCCAGTATGATCATCAACTATAACAACTTCGTTTCCTTTAACAATGTAATTCACATCTTTAAGCATTAAATTATGCGCTCTAAGTGCATTATTTATATGATGTTGAAAATCTGAATTCTCAGGGTCTGATAAGTTATCTATTTTAAAGAATTTTTCTGCCTTTTCTACCCCTTGTGCTGTTAAGTTAGCTGAACTAGCTTTCTCATCTATTATGTAATCTCCTGTTTCTGGAATTTCTTCTCTTGTAAGTGCAGCAAACTTAGTTATTTCACCCTTAAGTTCACCTTTTTCTAATCTTCTAACTAACATATCTGCTAATTTATATAATTCTGTCGATTTATTTCCTGGTCCTGAAATTATAAGTGGTGTTCTTGCCTCATCTATAAGAACCGAGTCAACCTCATCCACTATACAGTAATTTAATTTTCTTTGCGCTTTATCAGCTTTACTTATTACCATATTGTCTCTTAAATAATCAAAACCAAATTCATTGTTCGTTCCATAAGTTATATCTGCATTATATGCCGCTTGTTTCTCTTCTTTAGGCATCCCATTTAATATACAACCTACTGAAAGGCCTAAAAATCTATAAATTTCACCCATCCAATCAGCATTACGCTTAGATAAATAATCATTAACAGTAACTACATGTACTCCATCTCCTGTTAATGCATTTAAATAAGTAGGTAATGTTGTTACAAGTGTTTTACCTTCTCCTGTTTTCATTTCTGCTATTCTTCCTTGATGTATTACAATCCCCCCAACAAGCTGAGTTCTATATGGTCTTTCTCCTATAACTCTCTCTGCCGCTTCTCTTACAACAGCAAATGCTTCAGGCAATAACTCATCTAGAGTTTCACCATTTTTAAGTCTATTTTTAAACTCTTCTGTCTTTCCTTTTAACTCATCATCCGAAAAACTTTTAATAGCTTCTCCATGTTTTTCTATTAGTTCTACGCTTTTATTTATTTTTCTTAATTCTCTTTGGCTATATGTACCAATTATCTTTTCTATTAAACCCTTCATCTATACTCTCCTTATATTTTTACCTGTTAACTATTTTAACACTTACAGCGATTTATATCAACTTACTAATACAAAAGAAAAATACTAACAAACCACGGTTTGTTAGTATTCTTTTCATTATAAACTTATATCATTTTGTGAATCTGCTCCTGCATTAAATACAGGCCCTTCACTTATCTTACGTTTTAATATATCTCCAAATCCTTCAATAGCATCTTCAGGTTTGTTATTTATATTTATTTCTGGTCTTTTATTATTATTAACTCTATTACTTTCTACTACTGGTTTAATCCTAGAAACCAACCTCTCCATGTTTACATTATTATGTATTATCATATCTATCTCCCCTGGTTTATAGTAATAAAAAAGCGCCTTAGGCGCTTTTAAAATTACATTTTAGCTTCAATTATTCCGTAATGGTCATTTTTTCTCTTGTAAACAACATTTACTTGATTAGTTTCCATATTTAGGAATACGAAGAAATCATGTCCTAAAAGTTCCATTTGAAGCATTGCTTCTTCTTCAGTCATTGGACTAACTTCTACACTTTTTCTTCTTTCAACTTTCATTTCTTCTTTAGTATCTTCTTCACCATTCATAAATTCATCTGCAAATGGTGTTGCTGCTGCAGCTTTCTTATGATGATCTTTAAGTCTAGCCTTATATTTAAGAAGTTGCTTCTCAAGAACGTCTACAGCTAAGTCAATTGTATTATACATATCTTGATCCTTAACCTCTACTCTTAATATCTTACCCTTCATTGGTATTGTAACTTCTAATATTTGATCTAATTTTTCAACTTTAAATGTTACGTTTGCTTCTATTTCTTTTACGAAGTACTTTTGTAACTTAGCAAATTTTTCTTCTACTTTGCTACTCATAGCTTCTGTAACTTCTACGTTTCTACCATTAATTGTAAAAATCATTTCTATCTCTCCTTTCGAATTAACCCCTACTAAAGTCCTGTAATATTTTATCACACTTATTTTCAAATAGCAATTTTTATTTTTCCACAGATTTTCCACTTGTTTTTTTATGAATTATGTTTCAATTTTTCAGTATTTTTCAGAAATCCTTTATTTTCAACATTTCTAAATCGAACTAATTTTCTGTGGATAACTCGCTACCTTCTGCACAAAACATCTGTTTTGTGTTTAAATTTCTGTGGACAATGTGCATAACTCTGTGCATAACCGTAAAATAAGGGCTCTAGAGTGTTGACTTTTTGTTAACAATTTTAGCAATTTTTTTTGCTACTTTTATTATACTCCCCTATTTTTTTTTATACAAATTTATCTTTTATCATCAGCTCTATATACCGTATTAGGTCCTGCTCCTTCTTTAATTATCAATCTTTCTTTCATTAACTCTTTTAATATCTTTCCGGCTGTCGTCTGTCCTGAGTTTAATATTTCTTCTATGTCTCTTCTTGTAACATATCCATTTTCCTTTATATAGTCTATAGCCATACTTTTTTTATCTATTATTTTTCCTTCATTTTTAAAATGTTTTATATTTGGGAGTGTTATTAAAAACACATTATTTGTAAGTGTAATCTTGGGCTTCACCTTATATTCTTTATACGATTCAAAAATCTTCGAAATGCCCGTTCCATAAGCTTCAACTAACTCTAATCTATAAAATACTGATGCCAGTTTTTCATTTCTTGATTGCGATGCTCCAAGTTTGATATCTTCAATTTTAAGTCCCTCTATTAAGCCACCAATTGATAAAACTTCTATTCTATCTTCAAATATACTAACTAATATACTTCCACTATATGAATAATCTCTATGAACAATTGAGTTTATTAAAGCTTCTCTTATTGCAGCATCGGGATAATCATCGGTATCTATCCTTCTAAGCCCCTCAATCTTTGAAGATTTTTTATTAAATAGTGATATATATGTATATGCATCTTCTAATTGCCCTAATATAGACCCTTTAAATTCTTTCCTATCCTCAAATTCCATTTTAGTTTTTCCTTTAAATTTTGCAACTTTAATACTATGCAGACATTCTTCTGATAAAAGTAACGCTAAATTTGTATAATTTTCTTCTGAAATAAAACCTAATGTTTTCATCTGGCCTTCTCCAAAAGGAATATTTCTTATTTCAAACTCATTTTTCACAGTTCTAAAGGTTAATGTTTGCTCTAATGATTCAGCTTTTTCGTAACTATATCCATCTGTCATTTTAATCATATTTCTTATAGCTGATTCGCTAGCTGGAACCGATGAACTACCTTGTCTTACGAATACCCCCGACGTCTTTATCCCTTTACTATTTAAGTAATAAGGTTTATTTATCCCCTTTGCCACTTCTATTAATATTATATCTTTATTATTTTCTTCTATTGCTTTAATCTTTATGTTCCCCATTATATCAGGACTTATAGAATCTCTTAGCATATTAGTTATATCTATAATTAATGTATCAGTATTCTCTACACCTATAACTTCTCCATTATCACTTATACCTATATATAATTTACCACCCAATGTATTTGCAAAAGCAATTATTTCTTTCTTTATATCTTTTATAAATGTTGCTTTGAGTTCATTTCTCTCATCTTCAAAATACTTCATGACTACCACCTCTTCTTTATTACATTCTAACACAATCTAACGCTTTGTTCAATGTTGTTAGATTGTGTTAAAAAAAAGCACCTTAGATAAAATCCAAGGTACTATCCTATTATTAAGTTAGTTATATTTATAATCATATCTGTACCAAGTAATATTAGCCCACCACATGCTGCTGCTCCAAATGATATTGAAATCATTGACTTTTTAAATCCTAAATTAAGCATTGAAGCTGCTAATGTCCCTGTCCAAACTCCTGTTCCAGGTAAAGGTATAGCTACAAACAAAAACAGTCCTAGTAGCTCATATTTTAAAATCTTTCCTGTCTGCTTTCTTCCTTTTTTCTCTATTAAATCAATTACTCTTCCTATATATTTTATTTTCTTTAAATATGGAAATATGAACTTAACTCCATAATATATAAATGGCGCTGGTAGTATTGCCCCTATAAGAGTATAGAAATAAACTAGATATGCATTCATACCTGATGCTATTCCAATAGGTATTGATGCCTTTTGCTCAAGTATAGGCATCATTGATATTATTAATATTTTAATCTCTATTGTAAACCCTGCTAAAACAGCAACAACACTTTCTTTAAACTCAGTAATCATATATTATCTCCTTAATTAAGAAACAAGCGTAAGATTTCTCCTACGCTTCTTCTTCACTATTTAATTTTTCTAAAAGTTCATCTACATTTATTCCATGCACAAAACAAGCTTCCTCTAAAGTTTCACCTTGAGCAGATGGACATCCTAAACAGTGCATTCCTGCCTCCATTAAAACTTTAACTGCGCCTTTGTTTATTTCAAGTATATCCGCAATTATAGTATCTTTCTCTATTCTTTCCATTATATACCCTCCTTACAATCCTATTGTTGTTATTTTAGGTGCTATTTGTTTCTTTCTAGAAAGAACACCTTTTAAAAATTCACTTTGATCTTCCATTTTCATTTCAAATGGAGTAGAGAACAATTTAGCCTTTTCTCCGGCAAATAAAAGAACTGTTCCTTCTTCAATTATATCTGTTACCATTAATACTGCTGCATCGCACCCTTTTGTTTCTGCAACTTTTGTCATAATATCTATTATTTCTTCTTTCTTGTTTTCTAATACCCCATTCAAATCAGCTGTATTAAGTTGAGATATTAAAACTTTATTATGTCCAACTTTAAATTCTTTCATATCTCCAGTATATAAATCTTCTATTGATCTACCCTCTAAAGACGTTCCTGCAATTAATAGTTCTTTTCCATATTCTTCATGATTAACTCCAACTATGTCTGCAAGTTCTAATGCAATGTTTTTATCTATATCCGTGCATGTTGGCGATTTGAAAATCAATGTATCTGATAAAATAGCACTAAGCATTAGTCCAGCCATTTCTTTGCTTGGAATCACTCCTGATTCTTTGTACATCTTATATACTATTGTTGATGTACATCCAACCGGCTCAGCTCTAAAGAATAATGGATTGGTAGTGTTTATGTCTGCTATTCTATGATGATCAATTACCTCCATTATTGTAGCTTCGTCTAACCCTGAAATTGATTGGCCTTTTTCATTATGATCTACAAGTATAACTCTTTTCTTATTAAAATCAATAAAATGTCTTCTTGATATAGTTCCTTTTATATTTCCATTTTCATCTACAACTGGGAAATGTCTAAATTTAACATTCTGAACTATTTCTTTTGCTTCTTCTATATAATCATCATCCGTAAACGTAATAAGGTTCTCTGTTTTCATTACAGCTTCTACTGGTATACTTTGATTTATAAGTTTTATTGTCTTAAAGAACTTATAAGGAACTTTAATAATCGCTGCACTAACTACTTCATTTTCTAAATGACATACCGTTTCTTCATAATCATTTGCAGTTACTATTATACACCCTGCTCCTAATTTAATTGCAAGATTTTGTAAGTTAGGTTCATGCCCTGTTACTACTATATCTGCATCTGTTAATTTCATACCTTCTTTTAAGGTAGAATCTGTATATATTTTTCCTGTTATTGTTTCATATTTATATCCACCTGATATTATTTTTCCTTCTAGCACGCTTAATAAATTTTCAAAACTTGTATTAAACCTTGCTAAAGTATCATCATCAGAAAGTTCTATATAAGCTTTTGTAATATCCGATATTGCTATTACACCTTCAAATTTTTCATTTTCATCTATTACTGGCATCATTGGTCTTGATGTACTTTTTATACTTTCCCAAGCCTTCTTTATTGGCATACCTTTTGTTATAACTGGATTATTATAATACATAAGATCACTTATTTGTGGCTTTGCATCTTTTAATAATATAGGTTTTTCAACACTAAATCTGTTTAAAACAAACTCTGTTTCCTTATTTATTTCTCCTAATCTAGCAGCTTTTGCAAATTTATATCCAATTTCTCTTTTTAAATTAGCATATGCAATTGCTGAACATATTGAATCAGTATCTGGACTTTGGTGTCCAAATACAAATATATCTCTATTCATAATTTCTCCTACTTTCTTTTTATCACTTTATATATTCGCCTTCTAAGTTTTATAAATCTCGGCAGTAATTTTTCCCAAATAATATAATATATCTTATTATTAATAAAATCAAATTCACCTATATACTCTACTAATTCAGGATTAAAACCCTTTTTAAATTTATATAGTCCATATAATTTATTAGCTGGATTTAAATCTCCAGAAATGCCTCTGAAGTCATATAAATAAGAATTTTCTTCTTTAGCCCACTTTATCATTTCCCATTGTATCAAGTGATTAGGCATAATATTTCTATATTTATTATCACTTGCTCCATAAAGGTAACAAACCTTGCCAGCTTTTTTTATTGCTATTGTTCCAGAAACAGTTATTCCATTAGGATTACTTTTTAGTTCTGCTTCTAGCAGTTTCTTTTCAGCTAGTAACTTTTCTTTCCTATCTGGGCTAGCAATAATTTCTTCATCTATTGTTTTAATTCTTTTCTCTATATTAAACTTTGCCAAAAACAACTTTATCATGCCAGTTTTTGAAAGCTCCTCATACATATTTTCAAAATACTCAAGTGGTCTTGATATAAATCCATCTCTTTCTCCTGTTATTTTCATTATTCTTTGAAACTCTTTTAAATCTCCCCTTGTTCCTTCAGATACTTCAACACCTTTTTTCTCAGCAAGTCTTATATTATACCTAAATTTTGACGTAAAACTTTTAAATACATCCGAAATATCCTTATTTATATCAAGCCACATAGAAAATCTAGGCTGCATACCATTAAAGTCTAAAAATAACCCTTTATGTTTTCCACCCAGGTTTTTAAGTTCATTTATAATATGAGTATTATCAAATCCATCTGATAAGTACTCTCCATCTAAAAATCTTTCTTTATATCTTATGAAAGGATCTATTTTATAAAATATTGCTCCTTTAGATTTCGTATGTTTTTTTATATTCTCAAGCATAAATTTTAATAATTCTTTATTATTGTAATCCAAAATAATTCCCCTCGGAGAATATGCTATCCTTTTACTAACAAGAGGTAATTTTCTATACATTATCATAGTTGCACCTATTATTGTACCGGCTTCTTTTATACCTACAAGTTCATGTTTCCATCCATACTTTGATTTAAACCTTCCCCATTCAGCACTTTGAAGAAAATGTCCCAACTCATGATTTTCTATAAACTCATTATATTCATTTTCACTAATACTTTTTACAAATTCCATTTTTACTCCTCTATTACTCTATCTATGTTGCTATTAATATAAAACATGGGACCTTTATATGTAATTTTATCTCCAATTTTTATATTAATATTTGTCACATCAATTAGAGTATACTGTGCATTTTCAACACCTAACTGTTTTAATTTAATTCCATCTTTATAAAACTGCGATGAATTCATAATCGAATCCCTTATCAATCTTGCCCCTGACTTTGCAAGTTCAATGATGTTTGCAGCTTTATTTAATTTTTGAACTCTATATCCATCATGAAATCCAAAAGGCAATATTGCTACTTTTGAATGTTCTTTCAGCTTACACGTCCCTTTATATCCAATCCTGTTATCTTTACATCTATCTACAATATCAATTACTTCTATTTCACATCTAGCAATTTTTTTAAGTGGTAACACATTTTTCATTTGGCAGGGTCCATATAATGCATTACCTATCCTCACCATATCAAACCTTGCTTCTTCAAAGTCTATTGCATTTTCACTTGCAGCTAAATGATACATATAATCATCTGTTGATATTTGTTCAATATAACTCTTAACTTCCTTGAACCTATCAATTTGTTTTAATGCCATTTTTTTATTATTAACTCCATTGTAAGCCATGTGTGAAAATATTCCTTCAAGCTTAACATTTTGCATTTTATTTACTTTATCTAAGAATATTGATATTTGATCTTTATCAATACCAAATCTATTAAGCCCTGTATTAACTTTTAAATGCATCCTTGCAATTATTCCCTTCACCTTTGCAATTTTATTTAGTTTTTCTGCCTTTTCTATACTGTCAACCGTAAATATAATTTTATTATCAACTATCTCTTCACTAAAATACGGTGTTAATATCATTATATCTTTACTAATTTTCCCATTTATTTGTTTAGCTTCTTCGCAGTCAGAAACACCTAACATATCTACTTTGTCATCTAGAAATTCTGCCATCTCTATAATACCATGGCCGTATGCATTAGACTTTAAAACACCCATAATTTTAGTATCTTTGAATTCATTCTTTAGAATTTCTATGTTATTATTTAATATTTTTTTACTTATTATTACTTTTTTATTCATATATTTCTCCCTGCAAATTTATCACATATTACTATAACATAATTTGTAAAACAAATAAACAGCATAGACTTATCTATGCTATTTATCCTCTAGTCTTTTCTTAACACTCTTTTCAAATTTTTTCCTTGGGAGCATAACAATATGTCCACATTTTTCACATTTTATTTTAAAATCCATCCCAACTCTTATAACTTCCCATATGTCATTCCCACATGGATGAACTTTTCTAGTTTTTACTCTATCTCCTATTTTCCATTCCATAACTTATCACCGCACTGATCTTTCAATTCTTCAAGTTTATATTCATAACCTTCTTTTCCAAATAATGCATATGTTGCATTTTTTCCCTCTTCAACTCCAGGTTGATTAAATGGATCTATATTTACAAGTTCTCCTAAAAATACAGTAGCTAATTCAAAAAACATTATTAATTTACCAATTACTTCTTCATTAATTTCATTTATTTCAATAGTCAAAGTATCTCTATTTTCTTTTTTCAGTGCATAATCTGTTGCAAATTTTTCAGCTGATATTAGTTCATTTAGTGTATGCCCACCCAGAAAAGATATACCTCTTACTTCATCATATATTTTAGGTATCTTAACTTGATTTTTAAAGTTTTTAACCTCTAAAAATGTAAATATTTTATCATTAGGCCCTTCTGCAAATAATTGCACTTGTGAATGTTGGTCAATTGCACCTACTGATTTATGTGGTAATTGACCATAATTAATGACATTTCCTTCATTATCAACCTTTTTTCCTAATGACTCTGCCCATAGCTGAACAAACCAATCCCCTAAAAGACTTAGCTTATCTGAATAAGGCATGAATACCAAGGTGTTTTTACCTTTTTCTATAGCTTCTTTCATTATTAATGCATATTCCTTAGCTTCTTCTAAATTATCATCCAAGCAACTTTTAGCCCCTAAAATTAGCTTTTCTATATCTATTCCACTTATTGCTGCCGGCAAAAGTCCAACTGGTGTTAATTCTGAGAACCTTCCACCAACATCAGCTGGAATAAAAAATGTTTTATAACCTTCTTCTTTTGCAATTTTAATCAAATTTCCATTTTCTCTATCCGTAGTACATACTATATTAGTCTTTGCTAAATTTCCAAGACGCGCTTTAAGTATCATAAACTTAGCCATGGTTTCAGATGTACCACCAGATTTAGTTATTACATTAAAAAGTGTTTTTTCTATATTAATTACTTCAAATAATTCCTCGAATGTGTCTGGATCTATATTTTCCAAAAAGTATATTTTGGTATTACCACTTATCTCATTATAATATTGATTATTTAATGCTGTATGAACTGCCTTAGGACCAAGAGATGACCCTCCAATTCCAACTACAACAAAATTTTCAAAATTTGAATTAACATACTTCGAATACTCATTGATTTCATCTATAACATTTTTGCTATTACTTGCTATTTTCACAAAACCATACTCATTTATCTCTTTAAAATCAACTCTATTTACATCCATATTATGCACTAATTTCATATCTTACCCCTCCAAATTATTAAATATATGCTCAACTATTTTTTCAGTTTTCTCTATTGCACCTTCTATAAATTCATCATAATTAACATTTGCACTTCCATCAGCTTTATCTGATATAGCCCTTATTACTATAAATGGAACATTATTTATTTCACAAGTATGTGCTATAGCTGCACCTTCCATTTCTGTACAATACGATTCAAATTTTTCATATATATATTTCTTTTCTTCCATGTTTGATACAAACTTATCTGAACTAGTTATTCTTCCTACATAATCTACTTCATCTCTAACTATTTCTAATAATGTCTCACTTGTTTTAAATTTACTATTCTCAAGTCTTGGAATCTCTCCTAATTTATAACCAAATGCTGTTACATCAAAATCACTATACATTAAATCATTTGCTGCTACTATGTCCATTACATCTAGCTTTTCATTAATAGCACCTGCAACCCCTGTATTAATTATATAATCAAGGTCAAATTTGTCTATCATATATTGTGTCATTATTGCTGCGTTCACTTTCCCAATTCCACAAGTAACCATATATATTTCATTGTTATTCCAATTTCCAACGTATACTTCAAATTTATTTTTTCCTACTTTTTGAATGTTTTTAAATTTCTTTTTTATTTTTTCTATTTCTTCTTCCATTGCACATATTAAACCTATTTTCATATTTTCCACCTTATATTTTATTTTCATATATTATAACACAAAAAAATCAGATGTTTCCATCTGATTACTTGTTATTTTCAATGTAATTAACAACGTCTTCGATTGTTACAAAACCATCTGCAACATCTGAATCAATTTCAATTCCATAAAGTTCTTCTAATACCATTACAATTTGAAACAAATCTAAAGAATCTATCCCAAGCTCGTCTAATCTCATATCTATTTCAATTTCTTCTGGTAATATTTGAAGTTGCTCTCCTATGATTTCTCTAATTCTTTCGAAAATCACTTTAATTACCCCCTTACTTTACATAATCGTTCTTGTGGTGTTATTATACTTATTTATTCTAATTTTAGCAAGAGTTTTTTCAAAAAAATTTAGGGGTTATAAAAACCCCTAAATTACTTCAACTAATTTCTTAACAAAGTGCTCTTTTGAGTTATTACCTTGCAACTCTGCAACCTTAACTCCATCCCTAAATATAAAGAATGTTGGAACACTCATTATTTTGTATTTAAATACTAATTCTTTCTGTGTTTCTACATCTACCTTACCAACTTTAATTTTTCCCTCAAACTCCTTTGCAATCTCTTCGATTGTAGGTTCTACTAATCTACACGGATTACACCAAGTAGCATAAAAGTCAACTAAAACTGGTATGTCTGATTGTAATACTTCTTTTTCAAAATTCTCGGTTGTTATTGATAATACCATTGCTATCACCTCTTACCGTTATTTATAGATATAATCTATATTCTTATTATATCAAAAAAAAAGCTTACTGCAAAATTAAACTTTTGCAGTAGCTAAAATTTCTTTTATAATAAGCTCTTTACTATTTTTAAGTTCTGACTTTTCTATGTTTTCTAGATACATTTCTTTTCTTTCTAGAACTTCTGAAATATCATTAATTAATGTATAGTCATTAAATCTTTCTTCTCTAAGCATTCTACTATATCCTTTTACTTCAAAGAATACTGCATTTTGAATTTGATCTCCTCTGCTCACTTTTTTTGAAAGTGGAACTAATATGTTAAGCTTTTTAAGATTTAAAATTTCAAATATTACATTTGCCCCTGCTCTAGATACAATTATATCTGCTGCTGAATATAAATCAGCCAACTCTTCTTTTACATAACCAAATTGTTTGTATTCTTCAACCTCATTAAACCTCTCATCAATATTATCTTTACCACAAATATGAATTATTTGATAATCTTTAATAAGTTCTTCTAACGCTTCTCTAACAACCATATTTATAACCTTAGATCCTGTACTTCCACCAATTACTAAAACTACTGGCTTTTCATTATTAAATCCGCAGAGCTCTAATCCTCTTTCTCTGCTACCATTTAAAACTTCATCTCTTATCGGTGTTCCTGTTACTACACACTTATCTGGAATAAAGTGTCTTATTGTATCTGGAAATGATACACATATTTTTCTTGCAAACCATGCTGAAATTTTAGTCGTAAGTCCTGGTGTTATATCAGATTCATGACAAACAACTGGAACTTTATTTATTGCCCCAGCTATTACTACCGGAACTGCAACAAATCCTCCTTTTGAAAATATAACATCTGGTTTTTGCTCTTTCATTATTTTGTTAGCCTGAAAGATCCCTTTTATAACTCTAAAGAAATCTTTTACATTTTCAAATGATAAATATCTTCTCATTTTCCCTGAGGCCAAACCAAAATATTCTATTCCCTTTTGGCTAACCAAATCTTTTTCTATACCTTCTGTTCTTCCTACATATATAATTTCATGCTCGTTTTTATCTATACTATCAATTATTGCTAAGTTTGGTGTTACATGACCTGCAGTACCACCACCAGTAAAAAGTATTTTCATAATTAATCTCTCCTACTTGCAAATATTTTAAGTATATGAATAAACAAATTAACAAAATCGATATATAGTCCAAATGCACCATATATAGCTATATTTGTTTCTTTTTCTGTTCCTGCATAAGTTATCATTAATTGTTTTATTTTTTGTGTTTCATAAGCAATTAATCCTAAGAATATTATAACTATTGCATATGATAAAAATAAATCATTAATTGGTAAACTTATAAATATTCCAACAAAACTTATTAACACTACTGTTAGTAATCCAATAAATGCCAAATGTCCAACACTACTTAAATCTTTCTTAGTTGTAGTTCCTACCAAAGCCATAACTCCAAATACAAGTGCTGTTACTCCGAATGCATAAGTTATCATTCCTATTTCATACATTGCTAAAAGTATTGATAATATATACCCATTAAGCGCTGCATATATAAAGAATAATGATATTGTTACTGTTGTATTCATCGACTCCATTCTTGAGCCTCTCATTGAAAATATTATTATAAATTGAACTATTACTGACACTATTAATCCTGCATTAGTTACTGTTCCTGCATTAGAAACATATGCTGCTACTGCTCCTGTTGAAAATAATGCTGCAAACATCCACATATAAACTTTATTCATTACACTACTAATTGTTACTTCCATTTATATCACCCTTTAAACCTTTCTAATATTTTCTCTAATTTTTCATCTTCCATTTCATTTGATTCCCAATCTATTTCTATATTATCATTTAACTTTCTTGGAATTAAATGAACATGTACATGATTTACAATTTGCCCTGATACACTCCCATTATTTTGTAGCACATTTAAGTCCTCTATCCCTAAATTATCTTTCATCATTTTTGCTACTCTATTAACAGTTTTAAAGACTTTACCTGACATATCCTCTGTCATGTCAAATATCTTTTCTGCATGAACTTTAGGTATTACTAAAGCATGTGCTTCCCCTGATGGAAACTTATCTAAAAAAGCTAATGTATACTCATCTTCATATACTTTAAAAGCTGGTATTTCTCCTTTTATTATCTTACAAAATAAACATTCATTATTAAGCATTTATTTCACTTCCTTTTTCTTATTTCTATAATGATCTTCAAGTAAACCTGCTGTAACTGCAGTTATAGGTATTGTTAGTATTAAGCCTATACTCCCAGATAGCGCACTAACTATATCTGATCCAATTAAATCTAAATTTATTATTTTAGTATAATCCATTTCATTTATTAAAAATATAAGCATAACTGTTATAGAGCTACCTGTGTATACAAGTATAAGTGTATTAGACATTGTTCCCATTATATCTCTACCCACATTCATACCTGATTTAATTAAATCTTTTATTGAAATACTAGGATTAGCTCTTTTCACTTCATCCATTGACGATGCAATTGACATACTTACGTCCATTACTGCTCCAAGAGCACTAATTATTATTGAAGCAAATAATAATGCCTTAAAATCAAATGTATGTCCTACAAGCATTGTTGCCTCATTAAGACCTAATCCAGTTAAATGCATATAATTACCTACTATCACTGAAATCAGTCCTGCTAAAGCAACTCCTAAACTCGTACCTATCATTGCTGATATTGTTTTAACATTAAACCAGTCTAATATAGCTAATGTCATTATTATAATTATTATACTAGATATTATTGATACCCATATCGGGTTATACCCTGCAAGTATTGCCGGTAGTATACCTTTCATTACTATTAAAATAGTTAAGGCTAATGTTATTATTGACTTAAATCCTTTAATGCCACCTATTACTATAAGTAGTATTAAAAACACTGCTGTCATCATCAGTGCTCCATCTTCTCTTAACCTATCCTGAATATAAAACGCCTGGTATTGACCTTTTATTAAATCATATTCAGCATATATAACTGCCTTTTCGCCTTTATCAAAGAAAAAATCATATGGTAGATTTAAATCTATATTATTACCTACATATATTTTTTCGCCTTTTATTGGTCCACTTAACACTAATATTTCTAGTTCTTCATTTTTATATAGCCCCTCTTCATATTCTGATACAGGTAACTCTTTAGTATTAATTACTTTCCCTTTTAAATATACTTCTCTAAATAATTCTTGTATTTCCAATTTTTCATCTTTAATTTCAGCTGTTACAATTATTTCTTCACCTTCAGTTACTAAATACTCTTCAAAAGCATTTTTAGGTGTTTTATAATAAGCATCTACTAATATAGGATTTTCAATATCTTCTACTATTACTTCTAAATTCCTTATTATTCCATCTTCAACTTCTTGTGTTTCTTTTACTTCAAGTATTTCTAGTTTATATGTCTGAGATTCCGCACTTGAATAAATATTTAAAATCCCAAACAACATTACTGCATATAATATTATTTTCTTCATAATTACCTCCAAGCATTATAATTATACTATACTTGCATACAAAATAAAAGAACCTACGCAATTGTAGGTTCCTTATTTAAATCATAATTTATTTTAATATCTTTAGCTCCTTCTTCTTTTGCTTCTGCAAATGTTAGTTCTGCAAATAATTGTATTTTTATACATTCTTTTTCATCGCATTCTGGTAATCCTGTACATTCAACATACATTAGATCATTATCTCCAAATAAATGAGATGACATTGTAACTCTTTGACCAGTCTTAGGGCATATTACATTTGAATCATCATAAATTTTTATTTTCATATAATTCCCCCTTTTTATTTATAACCTCTATACACCTTTATTATACTATCTTTAAAACAAAAAAAGGACACTTCATAATGAAATGTCGTATTTTTACAACGAATTGTCAGAAAATTATGTTTTTTTGTATTTCTTCTCGTATCTTTTCACTTATTTCTACTGAATTATCCTCCCCATAATCAATGAAGCATACCGGTGAGCCTATTTTTATACTCGCCTCTCCTCTGTTAATTTTAAAGCTTCCTTTTTTTAAAATCTTATATGCATTATTAATTGTAATAGGTACAACTGCCGCCTCTGAATTTATCGCTAATTTAAAACTACCTGGTTTAAACTTTCCTATATTTCCATCTACACTTCTAGTTCCTTCTGGAAATATAACTAACGAATTATTGTTTTTTAATTTATCTACTGCATTATTTATTTCATTTATAGAATTTTTTATGTTTTTTCTATCTATAAATATACATCCTAATTCCTTCATCCACAAACGGAGAACTGGTAGGTATACTAACTCTTTCTTTGCAATAAAAGCTATAGGTATATCTATTGCTTTTATTATAAATAAAATATCAAATATACTCTGATGATTTGATACAAATAAATAAGTTTCATTACTTTCTAAATTCCTTTTATCTATATTTAATTTTACTCCTGATATTTTCAGCATTATGTTCGTAAATACCTTAACCAATCTATATAGAACATTCTTTGTAAACTTTTTGTTTTTAATTTTAACAATTTTTAAAATCAAAAGTATTGGCAGCATAACTATTTCAAATATCAAAAACACAACTAATACAATTATCGCTCTTAACATATTGCCTCCTTATTTTTTTACATTATACCTAAGGTCCATATGTTTTACAAGCTCACTGATAAAATGGTTCTATATATTTAACAATATAAAATTGTCCTTTATTTCCTGAAAACTTAGCATATTTTTGTCTCTCCTTTTCATTTGTCATTAATTTTATATATTTATTATCAATTTCTATAACTTCTTTTTTGCATAGAATTGCTAAGTCTGTTTCGTTATTTTTATATCTAACATCAATGTATTCTCCTGCTTCTAAATCTGATAGCACTTCAATTCCTTTAAAATCTTGATATCTAAGATCTTCTGATACATTTTTTTCAAGCAACATATCTTTTGTCATTAATGTATTTGGGTAAATATCAATTTTTGCAATAATGTCCTTATTTTTTCCAAATACCTCCATTCTGTTTTTGGGCACTAAATCTTCCCTTACCACTATGCTATCTATATTGTTAATTTCCAATCTATCACCCGCTTTTATTAACTTATTTGCAATAAAAACACTAACTTCTTCAATGTCATTTTTATGATCTTTTTCAGTATTATTTATAAACAGAAATACTAGTATATAAATCACACCTAAAGATATTATTAATTTAATAATTTTTCTAATGTTTCTACTATATCCCATCTGCTTATTCCCTTCTCCTTATATGTTATTTCAAAAATTTTATGGAATGCTTTATTATACTCCCTACTTTGTCTATATAATTTTTTACCATCAACATTCAGATATACAGATCTCTTTATATTTGGCAAATAATAAATTTCTACACAATAACGTTTCTTAATTTTTTTTATAAAATTATCTTCTAACATACAACTAGGCTCATATTTATTAATTATTATTTTAACTTTTTTAGCTTTTATCTCTTGAATAATTTTTTCTATTTTATTTAAGTCTTTACGTTCTTGTGTTGTAACTAAAAATATTTCCTGACATTTTTCTATCATCATTTCATTCATAAATATTTTAATTCCATTTTCATTATTATTTCCTAATTTCTCGTTAATAAACGATTCCATATTATTTGCTACTTCGTATTTTCCTGCTGTTTCTGTAGTACTTAAAATTAATTTATTGCTACTTCCTAAATATTTTGTTTTTTCAACATTAAGTATCCTTATTAATTCTTTAATAGTTTCCGCTTTTTTTAACTCTATTCCATAAATACCAAATTCTTTAATGACTTTCTTAATTGCATATATATCATTTTTTTTAGTTAATTTTTTCTTATTAGTATCTGTATATCCTTTACTAAAATATCTTTTAGTTGTTTTATCTCCAAACAGCTTACTACTTCCAAAATCTATAATATATGCAATATTTTCTCTAGAAACAATTATATTACTAGGTTTTAAATCTAAGTGTATTACTTTCGAATTATGAATTTCTTCTAATACTTTCAGTATAGATATTAATATTTTATTTAATTCTCTTGTTTTTTTACTTATTGAATCTAGCGATTTCCCTTCTATATATTGTATAACTGCAAATAATATTCCTGAATAGTAGAATAAATCTAATACTTTGGGTATGAAATTACTATTTATCTTATTCATAACTCTAACTTCATTTTCTATTACACAATTATCATATGCCATCTTTAAAATAACCTTATAACCGAACTTTATATGTTTAGCTAAATACACTTCTGAAATATAACCGTTGCTAATTTTTTTTAAAATTACGTATTTATTATTTAGTTTCATACCATTTTTTATTAGAATTACTTCTTGAGTTATGCTATTGCCACTTTTCATCTACTACCACTTCATATTCAATATTTGCAACTCTAATGATATCACCATTTACAATCTTTTTTTTCTTATACGAAAGCACTTTTTTGTTATTTAAAAACGTTCCATTTGTTGAAGAGCAATCTAAGACATAAATATTATTTTCAATTTTTATTATTTCAAAATGATAACTACTTACAAGTTTGTTTTTTATACAATTGTCAACTCTTCTTTTGTCACTTCCAAAACTATTTACTTCCTTATCTAAATTTATCTCCAATCCATCTTCATCAATTATTTTTATTATTTTTTGTTGCTCTAATACTTCTGTTTTATTTGTATTAAAAAATTTCATTATATTTATACTGAAATAGATTTTTTTAATATTTCTTTCATATTTTATTAACTTAACTAAACAGTTTGAATTGCTGTTTATTATTTCTTTTATAACTTCTAATCCTTTATATTTAATGAATTCACTACTCTCTATGCTATAATATAATTCATTTAATAAATCAACTAACTTACTTCTAACATTACCATCTATATTTATAGGTAATATTAATTTATAGTTATCTCTAATAATTATTTTATCACTATCAAAACTTATACTAGCTTCAGTAATTAAATATTCTTTTCCAATTTCCAAAGTTTTAAATATTCCTTTTGTTATTTTAAAAAATTCTTTTATCGTTATTTTTTTATCCTTCAAGTAATCTACTAAATAAACTTCCTTTTCAATCTTAGAATCAGAAATATAATATGCTAAATCATTATACTTAATCATTTTCTCAATATAACTTATCTTAATTACCTCCCTTTAATATATAAAACTTAACTGCTATATTTTTAAATTTTAAACATTTGTAAATCTCTTTTTTCCATTCTTCACTCAAATTTATTGGAGTAATAATATATAAAAAGTTAATAAAATTAGAATGTTTTTTCCTATATGCTTCTATTTTTTTTACTTCTACATTTATTTTGTTCTTGATTGCACTAATATTATTATATGTTTTTTTGAATAAATCTATACTTATTACTGATATAGCCTTATTATCCTGTATTACATCTATATCCCACTTTGAATTGTTATTTTTACCTAATATCTCAGCAATTCTAATACCCCTAGCTAAATTACTTAGTTCCCAAACATTTATACTTGATTTTAGTGTTTCTACGTTTCTAAAATTCATTTGATGTTTATTTAATACAAACTTATTGATATTTCCAACTTTAAATATATTGTATATTTTTGTTTCGCTCCTTATTTCTATTAGATAACTATTTTCCAACTCTTTGAATTCATAATATTTAACATTTGTATCTACACAATTTAGTTTTAAATATGATTTGTAATAATTAATGTTACTTATATCAGTATCAAAACAATCATTCATAAGATATGCATTCATAAAATATCTCTTTGTTAAATCTGAAACTGTATCATTCTCTGCAACTATTTTAAACAAATATATTAAGTTCAAAATTAATATTACAAAAAACATGAAACCTATTATCGCCTCTACAACTAGGCTCCCTTTTTCTTCTCTAATAACTAAATTCATTTATATAAGTATTTCCTTTTACCTTTATCTCATATTTAGCACCTTGATAATAATTTATTAAACATCCCTGACCATTATGTTCCATGTTCATATTTATTAATTCTTTACATCTGTTAATTAATTTATTATCTTCAACAAAAAACATAAGGGCTATTATAAATTCCTGATAGTTTATTTCTATATTATTAAATAACTTTACTTTTTTATTTGATCTTAACCTCATAATATCATCTGCTATTTTATTCTCTACATAAGATAGCAAAACTAAATTTTTGATTGGCTCTATAAATGATGGTCCAATCCCAGTTGTTCCACATATGGCTAGAGATATTTTATATGCTTTAAGATTTAATTTCTCATTCATAAATATTTGAGGTGATCTTAATAAAAACAATAATGATTTTATTTTTATTAAAGTGCTTTTCAGATTTTCTCTATCACTTTTTTTCCCTGATATTATATATTCACTTTCGTACTTCAAATATCTACTGCCATATGCATTTTTTATATAACTATTTGATTTATCAGCCATGTAAGCACAAATAATTATTTTATCAATACTATCAATTTTAATTTTTTGGTTTCTAACATCTAAATATCTAACAATAACTTCTTTATCGTTATCATCTAGCATTAAAGAATCATTTAATTTTTTATATGATTTTTTCCTATTATCATACTTTAAGTATTCTTTTTCATATTCTTCAACAGCTTTTCCTATACTATATTTCCTTATAGTTCCATTTTCTCGATATGCTTCTATTCCTTTTAAAATTTCTTTTTCTAATTCTAATATTTCACTTATTTCTATCTTTTCAGCTACTTTACCATTACATTCTCTCTCTAACCTTTTTATTTCAAAAATTTTATTCAGTACACTGTTTAAATGAATAATATAATCTATCTCACCTCTATTTATTTTTTTTATAAACAATCTTATTTCGGCCTCAATTACTCCTATTTTATGTAAATATGCATCTTTTATTAACATATTTTCATATTCCCCATGCTCACTTTTTTCTCTATTTATTCTATTAATAACTATATAAAGTTTTTCTATTATTCCTGTAACAACATTATCTTTTGCTGACCTAATTAGTTCCTTTTTCAAAACTCTATTTTCGCTCAAATTATACTGATCATTGAAATTATTAATACTTTCTACGTACACCATCATATCAATAAGCGATTTATTAAATGTTTCTTTGTTTATATTATTTGAGGCATATATATAATAGTTTTCATATAAATAGTCATTATACTTAATAAGCTCATTATGTTCTGCTATTTCTAAACACCTTAAAATATTATTTATATCACTTGTTTTTTTCATGCTTAAAAGCAAAAAAACACTTAAACTAATTAATGCAAAAGATGAAATTAATATAAAAACTGTAATTACTCCCTTTTCATTATGTTTAATCCAATTCAAATATTCCTCTAAACCTCTTTTCTAAATCTATATAATTAACTTTAACTTTTTCATTATCAATAAATCGTTTTAAATCATAAAAACTATATATAATATTTTTTTTAATAATTCGATTGTTGGTTCCTTTTATTTTTCTAACCTTAACAAAATAAATATTCATATCTTCAATTTCTACCTTTATATTCCTAAATAGTCCAAATTCATTTGTTTTCAAAATCATTTTTTCATGATTAAAATTCCTATTAATCAATATTCTAAATAATTCAACCTTATATAATGTTACACTTAACTTCATGAAAATTATTAAACAAAAAAATATAATCGGGAATATAATTGTACTCTCAAGAGTAAAACTACCTTTTTGACTATATATTTTCATCTAAACCTGGTAATATGTTTCTTTCCATATGGATGATCTGTTCATCTTTAAATATTCCATTAATTGATTTCTTTACAAATCCAAAAACACTAGCTCTAAAAATCAAAGCTACTGTTACTAATACTGCCATTATAATAACAATTTCAACAGTATTTATTCCCCTTTCACTTTTCAAAATTTCACTCATTTTAATCTCCTTTAAAAACTTAGTATTGCAGGTGACATTACTATTATTAATATTGATATAAATATCATAAACATAGGAAATATTATCTGCACTGTTCTTTTTTCTATTTCTTCTCTTAGTCTATACCTTTCTTTTTTCCATATATCCTCCACTAATCTTTTAAACTCTAGTTCAAATCCATTACTTCCTGTAAAATCATATTTTATAATTAAACTTAAAAATTCTTTGAAATTTTTACTTCCAATTTCTTCTGCAAAACATAATAGTTCTTTATTTATATTTTGATTCGCCTCAATATTTTTTCTATACTTATCAAATTTTTCATTTACTTCTTTACTTTCAAATACTAACTTGTTGAATATGTTATTTTTACTTTCTCCTATACTATATAATATCCCTATTTCCATAATCTTATTTTCTAGCACATTTTTCATATGCTCTTTTTCTTCTAATTTAAATTTATTCTTTTTAACATTTTTATAAGCATTTAAACCAATCAAACCTATTAAAAATAATTCAAAAACTTTTAAATGTATATTTTCCTTTTTTACTATCCACTTTAATGATTTTCCGTTAATGATTTTAGGTAGCTCTTCACTATTCCTATCACTCTTTTCATTTAATTTATTTCGGATATCTTTTATTAGATTTTCTGAAACTTCCGGCATTTTTTTATGAAATTTTTTCTTAATACTAGCTAACTCACACTTAATTGTGGCATATATGTTTTTTTCATCCTCATCCCAACTAATTTCAACATCACTATATCCATATATTTCACCATTTACTACTCTTTCATCTAATTTTAACAGGTTATATACTTTTAAAACTTTATCTTCACTATCTTCTCTAAGTGTATTTATATAAAAATTTTTCTCATATTTTTTACCATCAATTTCTAAAATTATTGATTTTTCATAAGCTCCTTCTGAATACTTGTTACGTCTTATTTTATTTATTATAATTTCACTGGTATATGAACTAATTATTTCAGTCATTACTATTAACAAAAATATTATAGTAACTTTTTTATATTTTTTCATTAACCATCCCTCTAATTAAAAATTCTCCCAAAAGGTTTAGACAATATGCAATTATAGTTAAAATTCTACCTGTTTTGCTATTACTCAGAATACTCATATAATTATTAGCAGATATATACATTAGAATAATTATTATATATGGCAGCAAAATTAAAATATTAGCTTCAAATCTTTTTCTTGCTATAGCTAGATGTCTCTCTCTATTAAGCTCATTCTTTTCATTTATAAGATCAATCGCACTAGATATGCTATATGAAAAGTTACCACCCTTTTCATAATTTACTATTATAATTTTTCTAAATTGATCTACCTCTTCAATTTTCTGCCCCTTTAAAAAACTAGTTAATGAATATTTCAGGTTCATTCCATTTTCTAAGTTTAGACTAATCTTACTGATTTCATTATATATTACTGATTTATCATCAAAATCTTTCAATACATTCTTAAATGCTCTTTCTAAATTTTCACCTGATTTCAAATAGATATTAATTGATTTTAGAAACTCATTAAACTCATTCTTTAGTTTTTCTTTTTTTATAAGTTCTCTATACTTAAAATGTTCTCTGCATCGTAATATTGCAATCATTCCTATTATTGTAGCCCATAAAACGGATCTAAAATATATTAATGCTTTTAATGTTTCTATTATATATATCAATAAACCTTCATAAAATTTTTTTGATTTCATTATTCCCATTAATTAGTTCCACAACCTCTTTTATTTTTCTCAAGCTTTTATCTTTTTCTATAAAAATAATTATATCTATTGCTGAATATATCTGATTCTCAATAGACTTTTCCGACATTTTATATCCTTCAAGAACCATATTGTGTAAACGCCTAATCATATCTATAGCTGAATTACTATGTCCAGTAGATAACGTTCCTTTGTGCCCTGTATTCATTGCTTTAAGTAAATCAAAAGCCTCTTTACCTCTTACTTCACCTATTATGATTCTGTCTGGCCGCATTCTTAACGATGCTTTAATTAAATCACTCATAGATACTCCTATGCCTGTTTCTATATCTTTATCTTTGACTTCTAATGAAACTAAATTTTCTATGTTTGACAAATCTATTTCAGCTGAATCCTCTATTGAAATAATTCTCTCATTCGAATCGATAAATCGTGCTAACGCATTTAATAATGTAGTTTTACCAGTCCCTGTTCCACCACATATAACTATATTTTTTTTAGTTACTATAGCTTTTTTAAGATATTTTTTTATTTCACTATCAAACATCTTATTCTCAACAAGTTTATCTATTTCTATAAACTCTTTTTTAAATTTTCTGATTGTGATTATTGGTCCACCTATAGCAATATTTTTATTAATAACATTAACCCTTGATCCGTCTAACAACCTTGCATCAACTATTGGGTTTACTAAATTTAATTTTCTATTTATTCTACCTACAATTTTTTGTATCATTTGATACAATTCTTCTTCACTATCAAATCTATCCTCTAATTTTATTAACTTGCAATCTCTTTCTATATATATATTTCTTGTCCCATTTATCATTATCTCTGTAATACTATCATCATCCAAATACTTTTGAATCTTTCCATATTCTTTTATTGAATTATACATATTGTTTTTTAATTTATCGATTTCTTCAATAGTTAATCCTTTAAATTTGAATTTTTCTAATATAATATCTACAATAGCTTCTTTAACTCTAATTTCATCTTTCTCAGAACCAATTTTTTCAATAGCTCTAACTTTTAATTCCTTTAATTCACTCTCCAAGAACTTCATCAATCATACCACTTGGCAATATTTTAAAGTTTGGTTTTATAACATAATCTGCCCTAATGTTTGCAGCTTTTTTGTTTTTATGTACATAAATTTTTTTAATATCCTTTATTGCAAAATAATCTTCTAGATATTCCACTTTCTCATTAGAAGTATTATCATATAATATATATTTTGATTTTGCTATATCAACTAAAAAATCATATAATGAATTGAAATTATCATCATATTCTATTAAAATCACACCATATTTTTTTGAATAATTTTCCAAAATTTTAACAAAATCATTTAATGATAAACTTTCATACTCTAGAAAGTTCAGACATGGTAACAAATAATTTATACCAGTCTCATAATCCTTGTTTACTATTGAATAAATTTCCTTATTATTTTTATAATTGTATATTACTTTTGAAAATGTATTTTTGTGTATCTCATTTAAAAAATCTGGTACATCATATATTTTTGAAAAATTTATGTATAAAACTTCTTCTTCTTTTTTTCTAATATTTGATTCAAGTATTATTTTAGATATTTTACTTTTAATATCTCTATTATTAAAAGCCGCTATTATATACAAATCTGCATTTATATTAAATGTTCCATACCTAACTTTTGATAATATCTCTTTTAAAATATGTTTTGCAGGTTGATATTTATAAATTCCATTTCCTCTAAACGTTTCTGCAAATTTTCTGTCCTTACCTCCAATAAATATATTTGTATTACCTTTTTCTTTTTTATCCTTTGAATAATAAAATTCGATATCTTCTCTAATATATGAAAGCCTATCTACAAGTTTTTTAGCATATTCTTGATCTTTATCATATATACCAACTTTCACTATATCACCTCCGATATAAATACTAATATAACTTTACCTGAGTTCATATAATTTATACTCTATATGCATTAATACTACATCTAAATTCTTTTCACATACCTTTTATTATGATATTTAAACTTTTAAATACAAAAAAAACTAACAAATCTGTTAGTTTAAATCTAAGTAGCGGAGGACGGAATTGAACCGCCGACACTACGGGTATGAACCGTATGCTCTAGCCATCTGAGCTACTCCGCCATATGAAATTGGTAAAAGTGGGCACAACAGGGCTCGAACCTGTGACCCCCTGCTTGTAAGGCAGGTGCTCTCCCAGCTGAGCTATGCGCCCAATTTCTAAAAAAGCGACCCAGAAGGGACTCGAACCCTCGACCTCCGGCGTGACAGGCCGGCGCTCTAACCAACTGAGCTACTGGGCCAAATAT
>JAOARL010000023.1 GCA_025210555.1 Clostridia bacterium | reverse complement strand
CTTTTCGAGAGTTACTTTTAATATAAAATCTCTTTCATATTTATTAAATTTTTGTCCTTTTTTTGCCATTAAAATAGCACCTCCATTTAGTATTTTAACAAACTTTTTTTATTTGTTGTCTACTAAATGGGGTGCACTGCCAATAGAATCACTTTTTTTATTTGGCTAAAAAATTTTTGAATTTATTGATGTCTGTATTTAAAATTAATTCTTCAGGATATTTGGATGCTTCTATTAATTTTATTGCATTCTCGAACGAGCCAACTTTCCACGCATTGTGAGCATCACTTCCTATACTTATATAGCAATTATGTTTTTTTGCTGTGTTTAATAACTCAAGTATATTTTCAAAACTTGTTAATCTACCTTTGTTTGGATTTAAAGATGAATCATTTAGCTCGATTGCTATATTGTTTTCTTTTGCTGTTTTACATATTAGGTCATAATCAATCTCAAATCTAAGGTCATCCAAGTGACCTAAAATATTAATTTGTTTTCCGTGCTTTTTGATAACATTTAAAAGTGTCTGAGTGTTTTCAGATTTTGATTTTGGATCTATCAAGCTTCTGTGAAAACTTGCTATTATAACATGTAAACTTTCGAGATATTTATCTGCCAGTGAAACATCTCCGCTAGAGCTAATGATATCTACTTCGGCACCTTTTAGGATTTCGACTCCATAGAGTTGGTTGGGAACATCCATAATATCCTTGAAAAATGCTCTTGGAACTAAGCCAGAATGCTCAGTTATGCATATAAGCTCAAGTTTTCTTTCAGCAGCTTCTATCGCTAATTCTTTTATTGTACTATAGCCATGACCACAAGATGTTGTGTGCATGTGTGTATCTAATATATATTTTTTGTTCATAATAATTACCTCCTTAAGATGAAATAATTATAACGATAAAATACTGAAAAGACAAATGTAGGTCTAAAACTTATGTGATTAACAAATTGACAGAAAATTAGTACGATTAAACAAAGTTTGAAAAATATAATTTAAAATATAATAAGGAAAGTGTAAGGGATTACTATGAAAAAAATCATTAAAAATATAAAGATGGGTAACAGATGTCGAAAGGTAAAAAGTATTTAACAAATAAACTTGGAGTCTCGTGTGACATTGATGAGGTTTTAAAGCAAGCGAATACTAAAATTAATAGAATTATGGTAGGCCACGGAGCTATAATGGGAACAACTGTAAAAGGGAATGAACTCGTGATAAGAGTGGCTGGGAGTGAGGTTTGCATAGAGAAAGAAATGAGTGTGGACGAGGATATATTGGGGAAATACTTTATCTTAGATGATAGTGGAAATCTTGTAGCTAATAGAATGTCTTATAACGGATATAAAATGTCTATAAATATAAACTTTTTGTGGAAAGAAGGTTTGCAAGTTAAAACTAAAAAAGTACATAGTGAGATTTCGACAATGGGACTTGATGTTGATGAAGCAGAATTGTTTGTGGAAGAAGCGATAAAATATCCTGAAATAATAGAAGAAGAATGTGGTGTTAAGAAGTTGATGGAATCAATATCATCGGGTGTAGTTGTGGAGACGAGTGAATTTGTTAAAAACTTAAAAGAAGAGTCAGAAGAAGAGAGGAATGGATCTCTAAACGAGTCTTTTGAAACTATTGTATTTAAAGAAGATGATGCTAAAAAGGAGACTGAAATTGATGAAAAGTAAAACTAAGATAGATGTGGTTAAAACTTATGGAAATTTTATGAAAAGTACGCGAATGTGTGGGGTTAATAACTTGAATTTGAAAGTGTTAGTAGATTAGACTGAAAAACATTACTAAAGATAGCGCGGTATAGAAAAATACGCTTAATTAGCTTGACAAAACAGAGGTAAACAAATAAAATAGATATGATAGCTTGGGTTTTCTATACTTTTAATAGAGAACCTATTTGTGTTGTTTGGGGAAGTTGACTTTTAAGGCTTTCTTGAACGGTCTAGAAAAATATAGGAGGAATCTAATGGATATACGTAAAAGTTCTACGAGCGTGGCATCTTCAAGAGTAAGATACACTAAAAAGAATGATGTTATAGAAATTCCTAATCTGATACAAATTCAAAGAGCTTCTTATAGGTGGTTCTTAGAAGACGGATTAAGAGAAGCATTTGAAGATATATCACCGATTAATGATTATTCGGGAGATATGTCATTAGAGTTTGTTGATTTTAGATTAGAAGCAGAGAAGGCTAAATACACAATAAATGAGTGTAAAGCAAATGGGGCAACATACTCAGCTCCAATGAGAGTTAAAGTAAGACTTATAAATAACAAAACGGAAGAAATAAAAGAACAAGAAATTTTTATGGGTGATTTCCCATTAATGACAGAAAACGGAACATTTATAATAAATGGTGCAGAAAGAGTTATAGTTAGTCAGCTTACAAGATCACCGGGTGTTTATTATGGAATGGATAGAGATAAAGTAGGTAAGCAGCTTATTAATGGTACAATGATACCTTTAAGAGGGGCTTGGTTAGAATTTGAAACAGATTCTAATGACATTTTCTGGGTTAGAATAGATAGAACAAGAAAATTACCTATAACTACGTTCTTAAGAGCGATGGGATTAGGAACTAACGAGGAAATAATTGATTTATTTGGAGAAGAGAAAAGAATATTACATTCTTTTGAAAAGGATAATGCAACAAATCATGAAGAAGGTCTTATAGAAGTATATAAGAAGTTAAGACCAGGAGAGCCACCTACAGTGGAAAGTTCAAAATCTCTACTATATAATATGTTCTTTGATCCAAAGAGATATGATTTAGCAAAGACGGGTAGATATAAATTTAATAAAAAGTTAAGTTTAGAAGAGAGAATAGTAGGGTCTCAATTAGCAGAAGACATAGTTGATCCAAGTACTGGTGAGGTAGTTGGAAAATCTGGTGAGATTATAACTATAGATATAGCTAAAAATATACAAAATTCAGGAGTTAAGACTGTAGAAATAACAAGTGATAGACTGGCTGAATTAGATAGAACTATGAAGATTGTATCGAATATAATGGTAGATTTAGAATATCATGTAGATATTAATCCAGAAGAAGTTGGAGTAAAAGAAAAGGTTTACTATCCAGCACTTATGGAACTTATAGAAGAAGCAGATGGAGATGTTGAAGTATTAAAATCACTTATAAAAGAAAATGTTCATAATTTAATTCCTAAGAGTGTAACTATGGAAGATATTATGGCATCTGTAAACTATATAATGCATTTAAGACTTTATATAGGAGATTTTGACAACATTGACCACTTATCTAACAGAAGAATTAGATCAGTAGGGGAATTATTACAAAATCAAATGAGAATTGGTTTATCAAGAATGGAAAGAGTAGTAAGAGAAAGAATGACTACACAAGATCCAGAAACGATAACACCACAATCATTAGTGAATATTAGACCAGTAACAGCGTCTATCAAAGAGTTCTTTGGTAGTTCGCAGTTATCTCAGTTCATGGATCAAACTAATCCATTATCTGAGCTTGCGCATAAGAGACGTTTGTCAGCACTTGGACCTGGAGGACTTTCAAGAGAAAGAGCAGGGTTCGAGGTTCGTGACGTTAACCATACGCATTATGGAAGAATGTGTCCGATAGAAACGCCGGAAGGGCCAAACATCGGTCTTATAAACTCACTTGCAACATATGCAAGAGTTAATGAGTATGGATTCTTAGAAACTCCATATAGATTAGTAGATCAATCTGGAGATAAAGCAATTGTTACTGATGAAGTTGTATACTTCACAGCAGATGAAGAAGAAAAATATGTAGTAGCTCAAGCGAATGAGCCTTTAAATGAAAATGGAGAATTCGTTAATGAGAAAGTTACAGGTAGACATGGTGCTCAAGAGGGTATAATTGTTACTCAAGATAAAGTAGACTTAATGGACGTTTCACCAAAGCAGTTAGTATCTATTACTACAGCTTTAATTCCATTCCTTGAGAATGATGATGCCAACCGTGCGCTGATGGGATCGAACATGCAGCGTCAGGCTGTGCCACTACTTAGACCAGAATCACCAATTATAGGAACTGGAGTAGAAGCAAAAGTTGCTAAAGATTCAGGTGTAGTAGCAGTAGCTGATAATGATGGTACTGTAGACAAAGTTTCAGCTAATGAAATTACTATTAAAACAAAAGCTGGAAAAGACGTATATAAATTAGATAAGTTTATCAGAACTAACCAAGAAACTTGTATTAACCAAAGACCTATTGTAAATAAAGGAGATAAGGTTAAAGCGGGAGATGTTATTGCTGATGGACCATCAACTCAAAATGCAGAGCTTGCTCTTGGATCAAATCCACTTATGGCATTTATGACAGCTGATGGATATAACTTTGAGGATGCTATCCTTTTAAGTGAAAGATTAGTTAAAGAAGATGTTTACACATCTATACATATAGAAGTTCATGAAGTCGAGTCAAGAGACACTAAACTTGGACCTGAAGAAATTACAAGAGATATACCTAATGTTTCTGAAGAAGCGCTTAAGAATTTAGATGATCGTGGAATTATCCGCGTTGGAGCAGAAGTTAAAACAGGAGATATCTTAGTTGGAAAGGTTACTCCAAAAGGAGAAACTGAACTTTCAGCAGAAGAAAAACTTTTAAGAGCTATCTTTGGTGAAAAGGCTAGAGAAGTTAGAGATACATCTAAGAAAGTTCCACATGGAGACTACGGAACTGTAATAGACGTAAAAGTATTTGATAAAACTAATTGTGATACATTGTCAACAGGTGTTAACCAAGTTGTTAAGGTATACATGGCTCAAAAGAAGAAAATTAAAGTTGGAGATAAGATGGCAGGACGTCATGGTAATAAAGGGGTTGTTTCAAGAATTGTACCAGCTGAAGACATGCCATTTATGCCAAACGGTAGACCAGTAGATATCGTACTTAATCCACTTGGGGTACCTTCTCGTATGAATATCGGGCAGGTAATTGAAATGCATTTAGGACTTGCATCAAACGTACTTAACTGGAAAGTTGCAAACCCAGTATTTGAAGGTGCTAGTACAGAAGAAATAAATAGAACATTCGAACTTGCAAATGATTTTGCAAATATGGATTGGAAAGAGTTTGAAAAGAAATGGGAAGATGTTTTAGATGATGAAATATGGGCTCATTTAATGGAGAACCAAGGACATAGAGAAGAGTGGAAAGGTGTTCCTCTTAATGCTGATGGTAAAGTTTGGTTAAGAGATGGTAGAACAGGAGAAACATTTGATAATCCAATTACTGTTGGATATATGTACTACTTAAAACTTCACCATTTAGTTGATAAGAAGATTCATGCTAGATCAACAGGACCATACTCATTAGTAACTCAACAACCACTTGGTGGTAAAGCACAATTCGGTGGACAAAGATTTGGAGAGATGGAGGTTTGGGCTCTAGAAGGTTATGGAGCTGCTCACGTTCTTCAGGAAGTTCTTACTGTTAAGTCAGATGACGTTGTAGGAAGAGTAAAAGCTTATGAGGCAATTGTAAAAGGTGAAAACATACCAAGACCTGGTATTCCAGAGTCATTTAAGGTATTAGTTAAGGAATTACAAGCATTAGGTTTAGATGTAGAATTCCATTTAGATGAAAAAATAAATGATGATGAAGAACTTAAGGAAGAAGATCAAGCGTTTATTGAGGATTTAGGAATTAATATAGTTGAAGCTGATGTTGATGGAAGCGTACTTAACTATGTTAACGAAGATGATTTAGAAGGATAAAGAAGAGGAGGAACTTTGATGTTAAACGAAACAAGTAATCCTACGGATTTTAAAGGTATAAAAATTGGTCTAGCATCTGCTAGCCAAATGCGTGAATGGTCAAAGGGTGAAGTTAAAAAACCTGAGACTATTAACTATAGAACGTTAAAGCCTGAAAAAGATGGTCTTTTCTGTGAAAGAATATTTGGACCTTCAAAAGACTGGGAATGTAATTGTGGTAAATACAAAAAAGTTAGATATAAAGGTGTAGTATGTGATAGATGTGGTGTTGAAATCACAAAAGCTAAAGTAAGAAGAGAGAGAATGGGGCACATTGAACTTGCTGCTCCAGTATCTCATATTTGGTACTTCAAAGGTATTCCAAGTAGAATGGGACTATTACTTGATATGTCTCCAAAAGCTTTAGAGAGAGTATTATACTTTGCTAGTTACGTAATTTTAGATGCTGGAGATACAGGGCTTGAAGTTAAACAAGTTTTAACTGAAAGAGAGTATCAAGAAGCTGTTGAAAAGTACGGATATGGTACTTTTAGAGGCGGAATGGGAGCGGAAGCTATTAAAGAACTTTTATCTGAAATTGATTTAGATAAAGAATTCGAAGAGCTTAACACAAGTTACCCAGATGCTACTGGTCAAAAGAGAGCTAAAATTATAAAGAGATTAGAAGTTGTTGAAGCATTTAGACAATCAGGAAACAATCCTGAATGGATGATTATGGATGTGGTTCCAGTTATTCCACCAGATTTAAGACCAATGGTTCAATTAGATGGAGGAAGATTTGCAACTTCTGACCTTAATGACTTATATAGAAGAGTTATAAATAGAAATAATCGTCTTAAGAGACTTCTTGATTTAGGAGCTCCTGAGATTATTGTAAGAAATGAGAAAAGAATGCTTCAAGAGGCAGTTGACTCATTGATAGATAATGGTAGAAGAGGAAGACCAGTTACTGGTCCTGGAAACAGAGCTCTTAAATCATTATCAGATATGCTTAAAGGTAAGCAAGGGCGTTTCCGTCAGAACTTACTTGGAAAGCGTGTTGACTACTCAGGAAGATCTGTTATCGTTGTTGGGCCAACACTTAAGTTCTGGCAATGTGGACTTCCAAAGAAAATGGCACTTGAGTTATTCAAGCCATTTGTAATGAGAAAGTTAGTTGAAAAAGAAATAGCACATAATATTAAAGCTGCTAAGAGAATGATAGATAGAGAACAATCAGAAGTTTGGGATATCTTAGAAGTAGTAATCAAAGAGCACCCGGTTATGCTTAACCGTGCACCGAGTTTGCATAGACTTTCAATCCAAGCATTTGAACCAGTTCTTATAGAAGGTAAAGCTATAAGACTTCATCCGCTTGTATGTTCAGCGTTCAACGCCGACTTCGATGGTGACCAGATGGCGGTTCACGTTCCATTATCTGCAGAAGCTCAAGCAGAATGTAGATACTTAATGCTTTCTACTAACAACTTAATTAAGCCATCTAATGGTGAGCCGATAGTAACACCAAGTCAGGATATGATTTTAGGTCTTTACTATTTATCAACAAAAAGAGATGGACTAAAAGGTGAAGGTAAAGTATTTAAGGATGAAAACGAAGCTATGATGGCTTACCAAAATGGTGAGGTTGAAATCCAAAGTAAAATCAAATTAAGAAGAACTTTTGAAAACGGAGAAAACAAAATAATAGATACTACAGTAGGATTCATTATTTTAAATAAAGAAATTCCTCAAGATTTAGGATTTGTTGATAGAAACGATGAAGAAGAAAAGTTCAGATATGAAATTGAAATGCAACTTACAAAAGGAAACTTAAAGAAGCTTTTAACAAAAGCTATTAATAATAAAAAGTCTTCAGAAGTTGTAGAGCTTCTAGATTATATCAAAAACTTAGGATATGGATATGCGACAGTTGGTGGATTTACAATAGCAGCATCAGATGTTATTATTCCGGAAACTAAAGCTGGCATGATTAAAGAAGCTGATGATAAAGTTGAAAAAATTAATGCTTTATATAGAAGAGGTCTTATGACTGAAGAAGAAAGACATATGAAAATATGTATGATGTGGGCAGCTACAACAGAAGCTGTTACAGATGAACTTATGGGAAGCCTTAGTGAATTTAACAATGTTAAGATGATGGCTCATTCTGGAGCTAGAGGGTCTAGAAACCAGATAAGACAGCTTGCTGGTATGCGTGGTAACATGGCGGATACAACTGGTAAGACAATTGAACTTCCAATCAAAGCAAGTTTTAAAGATGGTCTTAACGTACTTGAGTACTTCATTTCATCGCATGGTGCTAGAAAGGGTCTTTCAGATACCGCTCTTCGTACAGCCGATTCAGGATACTTAACAAGAAGACTTGTTGATGTATCACAAGATATTATAGTTAGAGAAGATGACTGTATGGCTGGTAGAAATGTTAAAGGTATGTGGATTAGCGCTCTTAAAGAAGGAAAAGAAATAGTTGAGAGTTTTGAAGAGAGAATTACAGGAAGAACTTTGGCAGAAGCTATAGTTCATCCAGAAACAGGAGAAGTGTTAGCAGAAGTTAATGAATTAATAACTCCTAATAAAGCAGCTGTTATAGAAGCGGCAGGTGTAGAAAATGCTTGTATTAGAACGTTACTTACATGTGAATCTAAATCAGGTGTATGTGCTAAGTGTTACGGATTTAATATGGGTAGAGGAACTGCAGTTACGGTTGGAGAGAGTGTTGGTATTGTAGCAGCTCAATCAATTGGAGAGCCAGGAACACAGCTTACAATGCGTACGTTCCATACGGGAGGTATTGCCGGTGGAGATATCACGCAGGGTCTTCCAAGAATAGAGGAGTTATTTGAGGCAAGAAGACCGAAAGGGATGGCAGTTATTACTGAAATCGCTGGAGAAGTTACATTAAGAGAAGAAGGTAAGAAGAGAGAAGCTATAATCAGAGATACTGAAACTGGCGATACTAAGACTTATTTAATTCCTTATGGAGCTAGATTAGATAAAAATATTGCTGATGGGGTTATGGTTGAGAAAGCGGCTAAACTTACAGAAGGTAATATAAACCCACATGAAATGCTTGCAGTTAAAGGTATTCAAGGGGTTCAAGATTACGTACTTACAGAAGTTCAAAAAGTTTATAGACTTCAAGGGGTTGAAACTAATGATAAGCATATCGAGATTATTCTTAGACAAATGCTTAAGAAAATTAGAATCGAAGAACCTGGAGATACAGGATTTGTTCCTGGGGCTGTTATGGACTATGTAGAGTTTGAACGTAAAAATGAAGAAATGGAAGATCAGGGACTAGAAATTGCAACAGGAGACAGAATGCTTCTAGGTATTACAAAAGCATCTCTTGCTACTGAGTCATTCTTATCAGCTGCATCATTCCAGGAAACTACAAGAGTTCTTACAGAAGCAGCAATCAAAGGTAAAGTTGATAAGCTAGAAGGACTTAAAGAAAATGTTATTATTGGTAACCTTATACCAGCAGGTACAGGATTACTTAAGAATAAAAAGTTCTTATATGAAAGAGAAGAACAAGAAGAAACAACAGAAGATGTAATGTAACAATAAAGAGCAGCCAACTGGCTGCTCTTAGTTTTTTGAAAAGTGTTGACATTTATAGGGTTAAATGTTAAAATCTTAAGGTGCATGTATTATGCAAGGAGATGGTTGTATGGACGGTTATTTGTCCAAGAAGAACATTGTAATAGGGGTAAGGCAAAGCTTACAAGCATTAATTGATGGCAATGTCATCAAACTTTATTATGCAATGGATGCTGAAAGGCATATAATAGAGGAAGCCTTATCATTAGCTAGACAAAAAAATATTTCTATTGTTGAAGTTGAAACAATGATGCAATTAGGAAGTTTTTGTGATATTAAAGTAAAAGCGGCTATAGCTGCCGAAATCATGTGAAGGAGGTGCCACAATGCCAACTATTAACCAGATAGTAAGAAAAGGAAGAAAAAGTGAAGCAAAGAAGTCAACAGCTCCAGCTCTTCAAAGAGGATTTAACTCTTTAAGAAAGAAAGCTACTAACACTTCATCACCACAAAAAAGAGGTGTTTGTGTTGCTGTTAAGACTGCTACACCTAAGAAGCCTAACTCGGCTCTTCGTAAAATTGCGAGAGTAAGACTTACAAATGGAATGGAAGTTACTGCTTACATACCAGGAGAAGGACACAACTTACAAGAACATAGTGTTGTTTTAATAAGAGGTGGAAGAGTTAAGGATTTACCTGGGGTTCGTTATCATATCTTAAGAGGTACATTAGATACTTCTGGGGTTGCTGACAGAAACCAATCTCGTTCTAAATATGGAACAAAAAAACCAAAAAAATAAAAATGAATTAGATAAGTGTGAACGGATAGCATAGCTATTCGAGTACCTATGAATATCTAAAATAAAGATTAGGAGGGAAGATCATGCCACGTAAAGGACATGTAGCTAAAAGAGATGTTTTACCAGATCCGTTATACGGAGATAAAATCGTTACTAAGTTAGTAAATAACGTAATGAGAGACGGTAAAAAATCTATAGCAAGAAAAATAGTATACGGAGCATTTGAAATTGTTGCAGAGAAAACTGAAAAGGACGCACTTGAAGCTTTCAACGAAGCAATGAACAACATAATGCCTGTTTTAGAGGTTAAGACTCGCCGTATAGGTGGAGCTAACTATCAAGTGCCGATTGAAGTAAGACCAGAGAGAAGAATGACATTAGGTTTAAGATGGTTAGTTACTTATGCTAATCAAAGACATGAAAAGACAGCTATAGAGCGTTTAGGAAATGAAATCGTTGATGCTATCAGCAACCATGGTGGAGCTGTTAAGAAGAAAGACGATACACATAAAATGGCAGAAGCTAATAAAGCATTTGCTCACTTCAAATGGTAGGAGGTAACAATTTTGGCAAAAAGAGAATTTTCGTTAGAGAATACTAGAAATATTGGTATCATGGCTCACGTTGATGCAGGGAAAACTACATTAACAGAGCGTATCTTGTTCTACACAGGAGTTAACTATAAAATTGGAGAAACTCATGATGGAGCTTCTACAATGGACTGGATGGAGCAAGAGCAGGAAAGAGGTATAACAATTACTTCTGCTGCAACTACTTGTACATGGTTAAAAAACAGAATAAACATTATCGATACACCGGGTCACGTTGACTTTACGGTTGAGGTTGAAAGATCTCTTAAAGTATTAGATGGTTCTATTGCTGTATTCGATGGACAAGCTGGGGTTGAACCTCAATCAGAAACAGTTTGGAGACAAGCTGACAAGTACGGAGTTCCAAGGATGTGTTTCATCAATAAGATGGATACAGTAGGTGCGGACTTCTACTATGCAATAAATAATATAGAAAAGATGTTAAACGCAAATGTTGCACCTTTAGCACTTCCAATTGGAGCTGAAGATGACTTAAGCGGTATAATTGATCTTATTACTATGGAAGCATTATACTTTGAAGGAGAAATGGGAATTGAAGTCGTAAGAAAAGAAATTCCTGCTGACATGAAAGATAAAGCTGAAGAGTACAGAGAAATGTTAATCGAAAAAGTTGCTGAAACAGATGACGATTTAATGGAAAAATACTTTGCAGGAGAAGAAATATCATTAGAAGAACTTAAAAAAGCTATTAGAAAAGCTACTATAGCAAATGAAATAGTACCAGTTCTTTGTGGATCTGCTTATAAGAATGTTGGAGTTCAATTATTACTTGACTCTGTTATTGCTTATATGCCATCTCCAGTTGATATACCTGCTATAGAAGGTACTATTCCTGGTGAAGAAGATGCTACTACTGCAAGACCGGCTTCTGATGAAGAACCATTTGCAGCATTAGTATTCAAGATTGCAACAGATCCATTCGTTGGAAAACTTGCATTCGTAAGAGTTTATTCAGGAACATTAGAGTCTGGTTCATATGTAATCAACTCTACTAAGGATAAAAAAGAAAGAGTTGGACGTATCGTTCAAATGCATGCTAACAAGCGTGAAGAAATAAAAGAATTACATGCGGGAGATATAGCGGCAGTAATCGGACTTAAGTCAAGTATTACAGGAGATACTTTATGTGATGCAGATAACCCAGTTATCTTAGAATCAATGGAGTTCCCAGAGCCAGTTATAGCAATCGCTATTGAACCTAAAACAAAAGATGCACAAGATAAGATGGGTGTAGCTCTTCAAAAGCTTGCTGAAGAAGATCCGACATTCAGAGTGCATACTGATGAAGATAGTGGACAAACAATTATTTCTGGAATGGGAGAACTTCACCTTGACGTTCTTGTTGACAGAATGAAGAGAGAATTCAATGTTGAAGCTAACATTGGACAACCTCAAGTTTCTTACAAAGAGTCTATTAAGACAGAAGTAGATGTTGAGCATAAATATGCTAAGCAATCTGGAGGTAAGGGACAATACGGACACTGTAAGGTTATCTTCTCACCAATGGATGTTAATGGTGACCACGTGTACGAATTTGAAAACAAAATTACAGGAGGATCTATTCCTAAAGAGTATATCCCAGCTGTAGATAATGGTATCAAGAGCGCTATGGAAGCTGGTATCCTTGGAGGATTCCCAGTACTTGGTGTTAAGGCTACATTATATGATGGTTCTTACCATGACGTTGACTCATCTGAGATGGCGTTCAAAATTGCTGGATCATTAGCATTCAAAGATGCTATGAAAAAAGCTGGTATGGACTTATTAGAACCAATAATGAAAGTTGTAGTAGTTGTTCCAGAAGAATATATGGGAGACGTTATTGGAGATATCAACTCTAGAAGAGGTAGAATTGAAGGAATGGAACCAAAGAATGGTGTTCAAGAAATCAATGCATACGTTCCTCTAGCAGAGATGTTCGGATATGCAACTGACTTACGTTCTAAATCTCAAGGTAGAGGTAACTACGCTATGGAGTTCGATCACTTTGAGCCAGTACCAAATAGTATTAGAGAAAAAGTACTTGCAGGAAAAAGCGAATAATAGTAAAATATACTCGTTAAGCAAGATACAAATATAAAAAATAAAAATTCAAAATTGAAGGGATGATTTGAAAATGGCAAAAGCTAAATTCGAAAGAAATAAGCCACATGTTAATATTGGAACTATTGGTCACGTTGACCACGGTAAAACTACTTTAACAGCGGCAATCACAAAAACATTATCTGAAACTTACGGTGGAGAAGCAGTAGATTTCTCTAACATCGATAAGGCTCCAGAAGAAAGAGAAAGAGGAATTACAATTTCTACAGCTCACGTTGAGTACGAAAGTGCTAACAGACACTACGCTCACGTTGACTGTCCAGGACATGCTGACTACGTTAAGAACATGATCACTGGAGCAGCTCAAATGGACGGAGCTATCTTAGTTGGTGCTGCAACTGATGGACCAATGCCTCAAACAAGAGAGCATATCTTATTATCAAGACAGGTTGGTGTACCTTACATCGTTGTTTTCTTAAACAAGTGTGATATGGTAGACGACGAAGAATTATTAGAATTAGTAGAAATGGAAGTTAGAGAATTACTTGAAGAGTATGACTTTGATGGAAATGCACCATTCGCTAAAGGTTCTGCGTTATTAGCTCTAGAAGGAAATGCTGATTGGCAAAAAGTTATCGTTGATTTCTTCAACGAAATTGATGCTTACATTCCTGAGCCAGAAAGAGATACAGATAAGCCATTCTTAATGCCAGTTGAGGACGTATTCTCAATCACTGGTAGAGGTACTGTTGCTACTGGTAGAGTAGAAAGAGGAATCTTAAAGGTACAAGACGAAGTTGAAATCGTTGGTATCGAATCAGAAATCAAAACAGTTGTTGTAACTGGTGTAGAGATGTTCAGAAAATTATTAGATCAAGCTCAAGCTGGAGATAACATTGGAGCATTACTTAGAGGAGTGCAAAGAGACGATATCCAAAGAGGACAAGTTCTTGCTGCTAAAGGAACAATAACTCCACATACTAAGTTCAAAGCTCAAGTATACGTATTAAAGAAAGAAGAGGGTGGAAGCCATACACCATTCTTCGGAAACTATAGACCACAATTCTACTTCAGAACTACTGACGTAACTGGTGTAATCGAGTTACCAGCTGGTGTAGAAATGTGTATGCCTGGAGATAACATCGAAATGACTATCGAGTTAATCGCTCCAATCGCTATGGAAAAAGGTCTTAGATTCGCTATCCGTGAGGGTGGAAGAACAGTAGGGGCTGGAGCTGTAGCTGAAATCGTTGAGTAATTATAACTTAACTACTAAACACGCATGAAAATGCGTGTTTTTTTATTTGTGAAACAGAAAAACCACTAGTTCTACTAGTGGAATAAAAGAGCTTTAGCTATGAGTGAAAAAAATAACCTCCTTTTGATAAAATTAAAGTGGTTCGCCAACCAAAATAATCAATCAAAAGGAGGATCCAAATGGATGAGAATAGTTTATCACACACGAAATGGAATTGTAAATATCATATAGTTTTTGCGCCAAAGTACAGAAGACAAGTGATATATGGAAAAATCAAAGTCGATATAGGGAAGATATTGCGAAAATTATGTGCGCAAAAAGGTGTTGTTATATTAGAAGCGACAGCATGTAAGGATCACATACATATAGTTGTAGAGATACCACCAAAATATAGTGTATCTAGTATAATGGGATATTTAAAAGGAAAGAGTTCTCTTATGATATTTGATAGACATGCAAATTTAAAGTATAAATTTGGTAATAGACATTTTTGGTGTAGAGGATATTATATTGATACAGTTGGAAGGAATGAAAAGAAGATAAGAGAATATGTGAAGAATCAATTGCAAGAAGACATAGCGAGTGATCAAATAAGTTTAGCGGAATATATTGATCCGTTTACAGGTAAAAAAGTAAAAGAAAGTAAAAAGAGGAGACTGCTTTAGCAGTAGTCTGAAAGCGTAAGCAAATGGCGGACTTTCAAAGAGCCTTAAGGCTCTAGCGTGTATTAGGCCCTTGAAGGGCAGAGCAAACTACCCGCT
>JAOARL010000022.1 GCA_025210555.1 Clostridia bacterium | reverse complement strand
ACAGGTAAAAAAGTAAAAGAAAGTAAAAAGAGGAGACTGCTTTAGCAGTAGTCTGAAAGCGTAAGCAAATGGCGGACTTTCAAAGAGCCTTAAGGCTCTAGCGTGTATTAGGCCCTTGAAGGGCAGAGCAAACTACCCGCTAAGCGGGTAGTTTTGATTGAATGAAAAGCGAAAAAAGTTTTCTGAAAACTTATTGACATTATCTTGAAATGATGATATATTGTTATAGTTGTTTGAAAAGAAAAAAATTCTTGGAAAATACAGAAAATTATACAAAAAGACTTGTAATAAGTCTGTTTATATTGTATAATACTATTGTTGTGACACTAAGAGTGTAGATATCAGAGGTTACCTTTGTAGAAGGGTTTTTCTGAAGGAGCAATGCCAGTTCACGAAACGGGCGACTGGGTCACTGTACATACATGTTTATCACAATAGTGATACACTAGGATGAGTGTACAGTCACCACTGGTCGTACTACAAGTACGAAAAGGAGGGGACTTTTTTATTATGGAAAGTCAAAAATTAAGAATTAAGTTAAAAGCTTATGACAATCAGTTAATTGATCAAGCGGCTCAAAAGATTATTGAAACTGCTGAGAAAACTGGAGCTAAGGTTAGTGGACCAATTCCTCTTCCAACGAAGAAAGAAGTTGTAACTATACTTAGAGCGGTACATAAGTACAAGGACTCAAGAGAGCAATTTGAAAGAAGAACACATAAAAGATTAATTGACATTTTATCACCATCACAAAAGACTGTAGATGCTTTAATGCATTTAGAAGTTGCAGCTGGTGTTGATATCAAAGTTGATGCAAAGTAATAGGAGGTGTAGATGATGAAAAAAGGAATTTTAGCTGTAAAAGAAGGTATGACTCAAATTTTCGATGAAAACGGAAAGTTAATACCTGTAACAGTATTAGTAGCTGGACCATGTGTTGTTACTCAAAAGAAGACTGAGGAGAACGATGGTTACGAAGCGATCCAATTAGGGTTCATGGACAAGAGAGATAAACTTGTTAACAAACCATTAAAAGGACATTTTGAAAAAGCAGGAACTACTGCTAAGAGATATGTAAGAGAATTCAGACTTGAAAGTACTGAAAGTTATGAAGTTGGAAGCGAAATTAAAGCTGATATCTTTGAAGCTGGAGATATGATCGACGTAACTGGAACTAGTAAAGGTAAAGGTTACCAAGGTGCAATCAAAAGACATAACCAATCAAGAGGACCTATGTCTCATGGTTCTAAATTCCACAGATCTGCTGGATCTATGGGTGGAGCATCTTTCCCATCAAGAGTATTCAAAGGGAAGAAAATGCCAGGACATATGGGAGCTGAAAAAGTAACGGTTCAAAAATTAGAAATAGTTAAAGTTGACGTAGAGAATAACTTATTATTAGTTAAAGGTGCTGTACCAGGACCAAGAGGAACTATGTTAACTGTAAGAGATAGCGTTAAAGCTAACTAATTGATGAAGGGAGGAAAAATATAATGGCTAAAGTAGGATTATATAACATGACTGGAGAACAAGTTGGTAATGTTGAATTAAACGATAGCGTATTCGGAGTAGAAATTAACGAAGATGTTATGCACCAAGTTGTAGTAAGTCAGTTAGCAAATAAAAGACAAGGAACACAAAGTGCTAAGACACGTTCAGAAGTTCGTGGTGGAGGAAGAAAGCCTCACAAGCAAAAAGGAACAGGTAGAGCTCGTGCTGGAAGCATTAGACAACCAAACTGGGTTGGTGGTGGAGTTGTATTCGCACCAAAACCAAGAGATTATTCTCAAAAAATAAATAAGAAGATGAACAGATTAGCTCTTCAATCTGCATTAACTAGCAGAGTTAACGAAGCTAAGATGATGGTTCTTGAAAACTTAGAACTTGAAACGTTCAAGACTAAAGAAATGAAAAACGTTTTAAACGGATTAAGTTTAGAAAAAGCATTAGTTGTTGTAGCAGATAAAAATGATAACGTAAGATTATCAGCTAGAAACCTTGAAGGTATCAAGACTGCTTCAGTAAACACAATAAATGTTTATGACATATTAAAATATGACAATCTTGTAGTAACACAAGAAGCTGTTAAATTAATCGAGGAGGTGTACGCATAATGGCAAATATTCAATACTATGACGTAATATTAAAACCATATATTACTGAAAAAAGTGATATGAACATGCAAGAAAATGGTATCTATACTTTCTTAGTACACCCAGAATCAACTAAAACTCAAATTAAAGATGCAGTTGAAAAAATGTTTGACGGTGTAAAAGTAGAAAAAGTTAGAACTATAAATAGACAGGCTAAAGTTGTTAAAAGATACGGAAGACCTGTTGGTAAGAAAGCTAAAAAGAAAATAGCTATGGTTTCTCTTGCAGAGGGAAGCAAAGAAATAGAAATATTTGAAGCTTAAGAAGGGAGTGTAAAAAATGGGTATTAAAAAGTTTAAACCAACAACTCCATCTAGAAGACATATGACTGTGTCTACGTTTGATGAAATAACAAGTACTAAACCTGAGAAGAGTCTATTAGCTAAGAAAAAGAAAAATGCTGGTAGAAATAACCAAGGTAAGATAACTGTTCGCCATCATGGTGGAGGAAATAGACAAAAATACAGAATTATAGATTTCAAAAGAAATAAGGATGGAGTAGTAGGAATTGTAGATTCAATTCAATACGATCCAAACAGAAGTGCAAACATTGCATTAATTAAATATACTGATGGAGAAAAAAGATATATCTTGGCTCCATACGGATTAAAACCAAATGACAAGGTTATGAGTGGACCTGAAGCTGAAATTAGAACTGGTAACTGTTTACCAATGGCTAATATTCCAGTGGGATCTCAAATTCATAACATTGAAATGAAACCAGGAAAAGGTGGACAATTAGTTCGTTCTGCTGGAAACGTAGCACAACTTATGGCAAAGGAAGGTAAATTTGCAATTTTAAGATTACCATCTGGAGAAATGAGAAAGTTACCAATCGAATGTAGAGCAACACTTGGACAACTTGGAAACTTAGACCATGAGTTAGTAACAATTGGTAAAGCAGGAAGAAAGCGTCACATGGGTGTTAGACCTACAGTTCGTGGATCTGTTATGAACCCGAATGACCATCCACATGGTGGAGGGGAAGGAAAGGCTCCAATCGGACGTTCAGGACCTTGTACACCTTGGGGTAAACCAGCTCTTGGACTTAAAACAAGAAAGAAAAATAAACATTCAAATAAATATATTATAAGAAGAAGAAAAGCTAAATAATTTTCGACGCTGAGAGGAGGAAGAAAATGGCTCGTTCTATTAAAAAAGGACCTTTTGCTGATGCACACTTATTAAACAAGATTGATGCAATGAACGCAAAGGATGAGAAAAAAGTAGTTAAAACTTGGTCAAGAAGATCAACAATCTTCCCAGAGATGGTAGGACATACAATAGCTGTACATGATGGAAGAAAGCATGTGCCAGTATTCATTACGGAAGATATGGTAGGACACAAATTAGGAGAATTTGCTCTTACTAGAACATACAAAGGACATATCAAAAACGATAAAAAATCTAAAGTTAGATAATCCGAAAGGAGGATAATAAAATGGCTAAAGGACATAGAAGTCAAATTAAAAGAGAAAGAAACGCAGTTAAAGACTTAAGACCTAGAGCATCAGTGAAAAACGTTCCAGTTTCTGAAACTAAAGCGAAAGTTGTTGCTGAAGCAATCAAAGGTAAGTCAGTTATAGATGCAATGGGAATTTTAAGATTCTCTACTAAAAAAGCGGCAGGTTTATTTGAAAAGGTTTTAGCATCAGCAGTAGCTAATGCAGAGCATAACTTAAGTATGAATCCAGAAAACTTATACGTTGCAGAGGTTGTAGTGTGTCAAGGAAGTAAAAAGGGTAGATACAGAGTTAAGCCTGAGCCACAAGGTAGAGTAACAAGAAGATTAAAACCACAATGTCACATTAATATTGTATTAAACGAGAGATAGGAGGTAAGTTATGGGACAAAAAGTTAATGCTCATGGAATGAGAGTTGGAATCATTAAAGATTGGGACTCAAAATGGTTTGCTGATAAAGATTATGCAGACAAATTACATGAAGATTTTAAAATAAGAACATTCGTTAAGAATAAATTATATAAAGCAGGAATTTCTAAAATAGAAATCCAAAGAACTGGAAACACTGTTAAATTATTCATCAACACTGCTAAGCCAGGAATGGTTATTGGTAAAAACGGTGAAGATTTAGAAGCAGTAAGAAGTCAAGTTCAAAAGATGACTGAAGATAAAGTTATTTTAAACGTAGTAGAAGTAAAGAACCCAGAGAAAGATGCTCAATTAGTTGCAGAAAACATTGCATTCCAATTAGAGAATCGTGTTGCTTTTAGAAGAGCTATGAAACAATCAAACGGAAGAGCTATGAAAGCAGGAGTTAAGGGAATTAAATCAGCTTGTTCAGGACGTTTAGGAGGAGCTGAAATGGCTCGTACTGAAGCTTATGTTGAGGGGACTGTTCCTTTACAAACATTAAGAGCTGACATCAATTATGGATTTGCTGAAGCAAATACATCATATGGAAAAATTGGTGTTAAGGTATGGGTATACAATGGAGAAGTACTTCCTACAAAAAAAGGTAGAGGGAGTGAGAAGTAATGTTAATGCCTAAAAGAGTTAAGCATCGTAAGCAATTCCGTGGTCGTATGACAGGAAAAGCTACTAAAGGTAATACAATTACATACGGAGAGTATGCAATAGTTGCTTGTGAACCATCTTGGATCACATCAAACCAAATAGAAGCTGCGCGTATTGCGATGACAAGATATATGAAGCGTACGGGGAAAGTTTGGATTAAAATATTCCCACATAAATCTGTTACTAAAAAACCTGCAGAGGTTCGTATGGGTAGCGGTAAAGGTTCACCAGAGTACTGGGTAGCAGTAGTTAAGCCAGGAAGAGTAATGTTTGAAATTGCAGGTGTTCCTGAAGATGTAGCAAGAGAAGCATTAAGACTTGCAATTCATAAATTGCCAGTAAAATGTAAAATAGCTAAAAAGGAAGGTGAGGCAAGTGAATAAGATTAAAGTATACGTAACTGAATTAAAAAATAAGAATGTTGAAGAATTACAATTAGACCTTGCTTCTGCTAAGAAAGAATTATTTAATTTAAGATTTCAAAATGCTACTAATCAATTAGATAATCCGGCTAGAATTAAAGAAGTTAAGAGAAATATTGCTAGGATTCAAACAGTAATAACTGAAAAATCAAATGCATAAGATTTTTAAGAAGGAGGTAGTGCTGTGGCTGAAAGCAGAAATTCAAGAAAAGAATTAATCGGTAAAGTAGTTAGTGATAAAATGGACAAAACGATCGTTGTTGCAGTAGTTGACAGAATCAAACATCCAATGTATAGCAAAATCATGACAAAAACTTATAAGTTAAAAGCTCATGATGAAGAGCAAGTAGCTCAAATTGGAGATACAGTTAGTGTTATGGAAACAAGACCAATGTCAAAAGATAAAAGATGGAGATTAGTTTCAATCATCGAAAAAGCAAAATAATCGTAGTGTTAAGATAGGAGGATTGAAAATGGTACAACAAGAAACGCGTTTAAGAGTTGCTGATAATACAGGTGCAAAAGAATTATTATGTATCCGTGTATTAGGAGGAACTAGAAGAAGATATGCTGGAGTTGGAGATATAATTGTTGCTTCTGTTAAAAAGGCAACACCAGGTGGCGTTGTTAAAAAAGGAGAAGTAGTTAGAGCTGTTGTAGTTAGAACTGCTAAAGAAATCAGAAGAGCTGACGGATCATATATTAAGTGGGATGACAATGCTGCTGTTATATTAAAAGACGATAATACATCACCTAAGGGTACTCGTATTTTCGGATCGGTTGCGAGAGAATTAAGAGAAAAGAAATTTAACAAAATATTATCTTTAGCGCCTGAAGTATTATAAGGAGGTGTAATGAATGAAATTAAAAGTTGGAGATTTAGTAAAAGTAACAACTGGAAAATATAAGGGTAAAGAAGGAAAAATCCTTAAAATAGATAGAAAAAACAACAGATTAGTAGTTGAGGGTGTTGCTATGATGAAGAAGCACGCGAAACCTAGTCAAGCAAATCCACAAGGTGGAATTCTTAATATAGAAGGAACTATTGATGCATCAAACGTAGTTTTCATGCACAAAGGACAACCTACAAAATTAGGAGCAAAAGTTGTTAAGGAAGAAAGAAACGGAAAAATGAAGAATGTTAAGTACAGAGTTGCAAAAGCAACTGGAGAAGTAGTTGACAAGTAATAGCCGAGAGGAGGAAAAAGAGTGAGCAGATTAAAAGATATATACAAAAGCGAAATTATGGACGCTATGATGAAAAAGTTTGAATACAAAAACGTTATGGCAGTTCCTAAGCTTGAAAAAGTAATAGTAAACATGGCTGTTGGAGAAGCGAAAGATAACGCTAAGATCTTAGATGCGGCTATGAACGATATGACTATCATTACTGGACAAAAGCCAGTTGTGACAAGAGCAAAGAAATCTATAGCAGGATTTAAACTTCGTGAAGGTTCTCCTATTGGATGTAAAGTTACTTTAAGAGGTGAAAAGATGTATGAGTTTGTTGACAGATTCATCAATCTTACTTTACCACGTGTTCGTGACTTTAGAGGAGTTAGTGCTAATTCATTTGATGGAAGAGGTAACTACGCAGTAGGACTTAAAGAACAAATCGTTTTCCCAGAAATAGATTACGATAAAATAGATAAAATTAGAGGAATGGATATAGTATTTGTTACAAGTGCAAATACAGACGAAGAAGGAAAAGCACTTTTAGAGTTTTTCGGAATGCCATTCAAAAAGTAGGCAAAGGAGGGAAAAAGAGACATGGCTAAAAAATCAATGGTTGTTAAACAACAAAGAGAGCCTAAGTTTTCTACAAGAGCATACACAAGATGTAATATTTGTGGAAGACCTCATGCATATATAAGAAAGTTTGGAATTTGTCGTATTTGCTTTAGAGAATTAGCATATAAGGGACAAATCCCAGGAGTTAAAAAAGCAAGTTGGTAAAATAAAATTGAGGGGAGGCATTAAGTATGGTATTTACAGATCCAATCGCGGATATGCTTACTAGAATAAGAAATGCAAACGCTGCAAAGCACGATACAGTTATGGTGCCAGTTTCAAACATGAAGCAAAGCATTGCAAAAATCTTATTAGATGAAGGATATGTTAAGAAAATTGAAAATGTTAAGGATGGTAAAATTGATTTTATCAAATTAACGTTAAAATATAACGGAAAAGAGCCAGTAATCTCTGGATTAAAGAGAATTTCTAAGCCAGGACTTAGAGTTTACGCTGGTAAAGAAGAATTACCTAAGGTTTTAGGTGGTTTAGGAACAGCTATTATCTCAACAAATAAAGGAGTTTTAGCTGATAGAGATGCAAGAAAAGAAAATGTTGGTGGAGAAGTACTAGCATTTATCTGGTAATATATACAGTATTTAGGAGGTGCAAGAATGTCACGTATAGGAAAACAACCTGTAACTATACCTGCTGGTGTAGATGTTAAAGTTGCTGAAGGTAATTTAGTAACAGTTAAAGGACCAAAAGGAACTTTAGAAAAGCAAATGCCAGTAGATATTAAAATAGAAGTTAGTGGAAGCGAAGTTGTAGTAACTAGAGCTAATGACACTAAAACTCAAAAGTCTTTACATGGACTTACAAGAACATTAGTATTTAACATGGTTGAGGGAGTAACTGTTGGATTCAAGAAAACTTTAGAAATTAAAGGAGTTGGATACAAAGCACAAAAGCAAGGTAAGAAATTAAACTTATCTTTAGGATACTCACATCCAGTTGAAATGGAAGATCCAGAAGGAATTACTACAACTGTTGAAGGAAATACAACTGTAGTAGTTGAAGGAATCGATAAAGCTGCAGTAGGACAATATGCTGCTGAAATAAGAGCGAAGAGAAAGCCTGAGCCATACAAAGGTAAAGGTGTAAGATATTCTGATGAGAGAATCAGAATGAAAGAAGGAAAATCAGGTAAATAATTAAGTTAAAGGAGGGGCAAAGATGATTAAAAGAGTACCTCGTTCAAAAAATAGAATGAAGAAGCACATGAAAGTGAGAAACAAGATTACTGGAACTGCTGAGAGACCAAGACTTTCAGTATTCAAGAGTAATGCTCACATTTATGCACAAATCATTGATGACGTTGCTAGAACAACAATCGTAGCTGCTTCAACAATGGAAAAAGAAATAAACGCGAAATTAGAAAACACTTCAAACAAAGAAGCTGCTGCATTAGTAGGAGAAATGGTTGCTAAAAAAGCTGTTGAAAAAGGAATCGAAGAAGTTGTTTTTGATCGTGGTGGATATGTATATCACGGTAAGGTAGAAGCATTAGCTAATGCTGCACGTGAAAACGGATTAAAATTCTAAGGAAAAGGAGGACATACCTTTGAAGAGCGAAAATAATAAAAGAAATAACAGAAATAATAGAAGAGAAAAAAGAGTTAGTGAATTTAAAGAGTCTGTAATTGAAATCAGACGTGTAACTAAAGTTGCTAAAGGAGGACGTACTTTCCGTTTTGCTGCTACTGTTGTAGTAGGAGATCAAAAATGTAGAGTAGGTGTTGGAACTGGTAAATCTCAAGAGGTGCCAGTAGCAATAAGAAAAGCTATCGAGGACGCTAAGAAGAACTTAATTCAAGTTTCTAAAAACGAAAATGATAGTATATTCTATAAGAACACTGGAATCGCAGGAGGAGCTGAAGTTTTACTTATGCCTGCACCAGAGGGAACTGGAGTTATAGCTGGAGGACCTGCTCGTGCTGTTTTAGAGCTTGCGGGAATTAAGAACATTAGAACTAAATCTTTAGGATCTAATAATAAGTTAAACGTTTTAAGAGCGACTGTTAACGGATTAGCTGCAATTAAAACTCCAGAGCAAATTGCTAAAATAAGAGGTAAAAAGGTAGAAGAAATCCTAGGATAAAGGAGGGGTTTAAATGGCTAATATAAAAGTAAAATTAGTAAAATCTACAATAGGATCTAATCAAAAGCAAAAAGCTACAGTTGAAGCTTTAGGACTTAGAAAGATTGGACAAGTAATAGAAAAGAAAGATGATGCTGCTATAAGAGGAATGGTTAAGAAGGTAGCTCATTTAGTAGAAATTATCGAAGCTTAATTATAGAGGAGGTGTCAAAATGTTAGATAGTTTAAAACCTGCTGTAGGAGCAAAAGCTTCTAAAACAAGAAAAGATAGAGGTTCTAAAACTTGTGGAAGAGGTATGAATGGACAAAACTCTCGTTCTGGTGGAGGAGTAAGACCAGGATTTGAGGGTGGACAAATGCCACTTTACAGAAGAATTCCAAAAAGAGGATTCAAAAACATTAATAGTAAAGAAATTATCGGAGTAAATGTTGAGAGATTAAACATTTTTGAAGATGGTGCGGTAGTTAATGTTGCTTCACTTATCGAAGTAGGAATTGTTAGCAATCCAAGAGATGGTGTTAAAATTTTAGGTAGCGGAGAATTGACTAAGAAATTAACTGTTGAAGCAAACATGTTTAGTAAGACTGCTAAGGAAAAAATCGAAGCTGCTGGTGGAAAAGCAGAGGTGGTATAGATGTTTCAAACAGTAAGAAATGCATTCAAAGTACCAGAACTTAGAAATAAAATATTTTTCACTTTAATGATGATATTTTTAGTAAGATTTGGATCAAACTTAGCGGTTATACCGGGAGTTAGAGAGAACGCATTAGAACAGATTGCAAAAAGTTATTCAGGAATAAATCTTATTTCTGACTTTAGCAAGCTGAGTATTTTTACGTTAGGGATAATGCCATACATTACGGCATCGATTGTAATGATGTTACTGCAAATTGCAGTACCACGTATTGAAAAAATGATAAAAGAAGATGTTGGTGGAAGAAAGAAATACACTAAGATTATTAGATATTTAACTATAGTTTTAGCAAGTATTCAAGCTGTAGGTATAACATTTAGTACGCTTAGACCTGCTTTTATAAAGAATGCACCAGGAACACTTGATTATTTAGTAGTAATTGCAGCTATGGTTGCGGGTACAGTAATCTTAATGTGGTTTGGTGAACTTATAACGGAAAAAGGTTTAGGAAATGGAATTTCTATAATAATACTTATAAATATTATTGCTAGAGTTCCAGGAGGAGTACAAATTTTATGGCAACAAGCTAAACTTTCAGGAAGATGGATGGAAGTTATTGGACTTATCTTAGTATTCGTTCCTATAATTGGATTAGTATTACTACTTCAACAAGGGGAAAGAAGAATTGCGGTTCAATATGCTAAAGTTGTTTCAGGAAGAAGCGTAGCTGGTGCTCATAAAACGCATATACCTTTTAGAGTTAATCTATCAGGAGTTATGCCTATAATATTTGCAATGTCTTTAATGCAATTTCCATTAATTTTAGGACAATTAATGGGTGCAGATGCTACACAAGGTTGGTACAAATGGGTTGTAATGATTTCAGGAGTAGTAACTAGCAAACCGACATTAATCGGTATAGTAGTATATGTATTTATAATAATATTATTTGCTTATTTCTTCGCGCAAGCGAATACAAATGTATTAGAAATAGCAGATAGAATGAAAAAAAGTGCAGGTTTTATACCAGGAGTAAGACCAGGAGCACCAACAGTTGAGTATTTATACAAAGTATTAAACTCAGTTGTATTACTAGGAGCATTATTCCTAGCAGGTGTTGCATTACTACCAATAGCATTAACTGCTATAACAGGTATAAATGTTAATTTTGGAGGAACATCACTTCTAATCGCTGTAGGTGTTTCATTAGAAATGGTTAAGCAATTAGAGGCACAAATGATAACAAGACATTATAAAGGATTTTTAAGATAAACTATCAAGTATAAGCAAGGCTTATACTTGAGGTATCTTGATAAGGGGGCTTAGATGAATTTAGTTATGTTAGGTGCACCAGGAGCTGGAAAAGGAACACACGGGAATCTTATTTCTAAGAAACTTGGCATTCCAAAAATTTCTACTGGAGATGTATTTAGACATCATATAGAAGAAGGAACAGAACTTGGATTAAAAGCAAAAGAATACATGGATAAAGGTTTACTAGTTCCAGACGATATAGTTATGGATATAGTTGACTGGAGACTAAATCATGGAGATTGCCACAAAGGATTTATATTTGATGGATTTCCAAGAACAATTGCGCAAGCAGAGCATCTAGATAAGATTTTAGCTGAAAAGGGAGAACCTTTAGTAAGGGCTATAAACTTAGAAGTAGATGACGATGTTATAATAGATAGAATGAAAAATAGAAGAGTTTGCCCAAAATGTGGAGCAACATATAATATATTACATATAGAAGAAGAGATTTGTGATGAGTGTGGAACTGCTCTAATAATAAGAGAAGATGATGAAGAACACACTGTAAGAAAAAGAATAGTAGAATATCACAAGAAATCACAACCATTAATAGATTATTATGAAGAGCAAGGGATATTATTTAGAGTTAAAGGTAACGAAGGTATAACTCATGCTCAAGAAGAAATATTTAAAGATTTGGAGAAGTAATTATGGCGATTATAATTAAAAATGAAGACGAAATTAATAAAATAAGAGTTGCTGGTAAAATTTTAGCAGAAGCTCATAAATTAGTTGCGGACAACATTCAGCCAGGAGTAACAACTTCAAAGTTAGATAAAATAGTTGAAAAATATATAAGAAGTAAAGGAGCTGTACCATCTTTTAAAGGATATCCATCATTTGATGGAACATCTAAGTTTCCTGCTTCAATATGTGCATCAATCAACAATGAGGTAATTCATGGAATACCAAATAACTTAAAATTAAATGATGGTGATATTTTAAGCGTTGATATAGGTGTTTACTTAAATGGATTTCATGCAGATGCTGCAAGGACATTAAAAGTTGGAAAGGTTTCAGAAGAGATTTCGAGATTAGTCGATGTGACTCAGCAAAGCTTTTTTGAAGGCATTAAGCATGCAAAACCTGGAAAGCATTTAAATGAGATAGGAGCAGCTATACAAGAATATGTAGAAGAGAATGGATTCTCGGTTGTGAGAGATTTTGTAGGTCACGGTGTAGGAAGGGATTTACATGAAGATCCTCAAATTCCACATTATAAACAACCTGGTAGGGGGCCAGTACTTAAAAAAGGAATGGTACTAGCCATAGAACCTATGGTTAATGAAGGAAGCTTTGAGGTTGAATTTGGTGACGACGATTGGACGATCGTCACAAGAGATGGATTATGTTCAGCTCATTATGAGAATACGATTGTTATTACAGATGATGAGCCAGAAATATTAACTATTATAAGTGATGAAAATGAGTAATGATTTTATAATAGGCCAGGTTGTTATATCTACAAGAGGAAGAGATAAAGGAAATGAGTTTATCGTTATAGAAAAAGATGAACAATATGTTTACTTAGTTGATGGAGATTTAAGAAAAATTGAAACTCCAAAGAAAAAGAAAATGAAACATGTTGAAAAAACTACTAAAATAATTTTAGAGATTCAGAAGATGATAAACAAAGGGACTAATATAACAAACTCTAAAATAAAGAAGATGTTAAAATCTTACGAAGATTTAAAGGAGGGTTTGAATGTCAGCGAATGATTTAATAGAAGTAGAAGGAAAGATAGTTGAAAAACTTCCAAATGCTATGTTTAAAGTAGAATTAGAAAATGGGCACATTATACTAGCTCATATCTCTGGAAAACTTAGAATGAACTATATAAAGTTGTTGCCTGGAGATGAAGTTACTGTAGTTCTATCACCATATGATTTAACTAAAGGAAGAATCACATGGAGAGGGAAAAAACAGTAATATATTGATAAGGAGGTTATTAATATGAAAGTAAGACCATCAGTTAAGAAGATGTGTGATAAATGTAAGGTTATCAAAAGAAAAGGTAAAGTAATGGTAATTTGTGAAAACCCAAAGCACAAGCAAGTGCAAGGATAACAAAAAACTATTGAAAAGTTGCTGCTTTTCGTGTATAATAATAAATCGTAGTAAAAGTGGCTGAAAAATAAAAAAGAGGAAAACTTGAGAGGAGGCAATTAGAGATGGCTCGTATTGCAGGAGTAGATTTACCAAGAGATAAACGTGTTGAAGTTGGTTTAACATATATTTTTGGTATTGGTCTTTCAAGATCAAAAAAGATAATTAGCGAAGCAGGAGTAAATCCTGAAACAAGAGTTCGTGATTTAACTGAAGAAGAAGTTGGAAAACTTCGTGATGAAATCAGTAAATATGGAGTAGAAGGTGACTTACGTAGAGAAGTTGCATTAAATATTAAGAGATTAACAGAAATAGGATGCTATAGAGGAATTAGACATAGAATGGGATTACCAGTAAGAGGACAAAAGTCTAAGACTAATGCAAGAACTCGTAAAGGTCCTAAGAGAACTGTAGCAAATAAGAAAAAATAATAAGAATATAATATAAAGCGATAGGAGGTTACTTGAAATGGCAAAAGTAAAAAGAGTAAGCCGTAAGCGTAAAGTTAAATTAACATCAGATAAAGGACGTGTTAATATTCAATCAACGTTTAATAACACAATTATAACTTTAACTGATATGGCTGGGAATGCTATTGCATGGGCAAGCGCTGGGCAAGTAGGATTTAAAGGATCAAGAAAATCAACTCCATTTGCAGCTCAACAAGCAGCAGAAAAAGCAGCTAAAGAAGCAATGGATTTAGGATTAAAAAGTGTAGAAGCTTTCATAAAAGGACCTGGTTCTGGAAAAGAAGCAGCTATTAGAGCTCTTCAAGCAGCAGGTTTAGAAGTAACAACAATTAAAGACGTAACACCGGTAGCACACAATGGGTGTAGACCACCAAAGCGTAGAGGAAACTAAGGTGATACTTATTAACATCTGAGTAATTGCAGATAAAAAATAAATGTACCTATTAAAAGGAGGTTTACCAGAGTGTTTGAATTTGAAAAACCAGAAATAAGAATTGTTGAATTGAATGAAGATCAATTCTATGGAAAGTTTGAAATTGAACCTCTTGAAAGAGGTTATGGAACAACTTTAGGGAATAGTTTAAGAAGAGTTTTATTATCTTCACTTATAGGAAGTGCAGTTAGTAAAATTAAAATCGAAGGTGTTTTACATGAATTTAGTGTTATTCCAGGAGTTAAAGAAGACGTAATGGAAATAATCCTTAATTTAAAGAACTTAGCTATCAAAAATGATAGTAATGATCTTGAGCCTAAAGTGGCATATATCGATGTTAAAGGTGAAGGAAAGATAACTGCTGGAGATATTAAACTTCCAACAGGACTTGAAATCATAAACAAAGATTTACACATTGCTACATTAAGCGGAGGTAAAGACACTAAGTTATTCATGGAAATAACTATTGAAAACGGTAGAGGATACCGTGTTGCTGATGATAATAAATCAGAAGATGATCCAATAGGTGTAATTAATGTGGATTCAATATTCACGCCAGTTGAGAAGGTTAACTTCATGGCTGTAGATACACGTGTTGGAAAAAGAACTGACTTAGATAAATTAGTAATTGAAGTTTGGACTAACGGAACTGTAAGCCCTGATGAGGCTATAGGAACTGGAGCTAAGATCTTAACAGAACACTTAAATTTATTCGTAAATTTAAATGAAAATGCTAAGAATGTTAGTGTTATGGTTGAAAAAGAAGAAGATCCAAAACAAAAAATATTAGATATGAGTATTGAAGAACTAGATTTATCTGTTCGTTCATATAATTGTTTAAAGAGAGCAGCTATTAACTCAGTAGGAGATTTAGCTGACAAATCTGAAGAAGATATGATGAAAGTACGTAATTTAGGTAAAAAATCATTAGAAGAGGTTCTTAAGAAATTAGGAGATCTTGATTTATGCCTACGTACAAATGACGAAGAGTAGATGGAAGGAGGCTAGTGATGGCTAAATATAGAAAACTTGGAATGAAATCTGATCAAAGAAGAGCGTTATTAAAGAATCAAGTAACTAACTTACTTTACCATGGTAGAATTGAAACTACTGTAACAAGAGCTAAAGAAGTTAAAAAACTTGCTGAAAAATTAATAACAATCGCTGTTAAAGAAGCTGGTAACTTTGAAGAAAAAACAGTTATGGCTAAAGTAGCAAAGAAAGATGAATTAGGAAAAAGAGTTAAAGAAGTTAAGAACGGTAAGAGAGTTACTGTTTTTGAAGAAGTTGAGAGAACTGTTAAAATTGACAGTCCATCTCGTTTACATGCAAGAAGACAAATGCTTAAAATGTTAGTTCCTGTTACAGAAGTAACAGAAACTAGAAAGAAAAGAGCAAATACATCTCGTGTAAGCATGGTAGACAAAATGTTTGATGAAGTAGCACCTAAGTATGTTGATAGAAAAGGTGGATACACTAGAATATTAAAAGTTGGTCCTCGTAGAGGAGACGGAGCTGAAATGGCAATCATCGAATTAGTATAATTATTAAGGACTAGCATAGGCTAGTCCTTTTTATATAAATATGAGATAGTAAGTGTGTTGGTATTTGATATGTATATAAAAGGAGAAAAAATGAGAAAAAAGATACTGATAAAAATAGCATATGATGGCAGTAACTATAATGGATGGCAAAGACAGCCGGATATAGATGCTATAGAAAATATAGTGGAAAAAGCTTGCAAAGAATTATTTAAAGAAGATGTGAAAATAATGGGAGCTAGCAGAACAGATAAAGGAGTGCATGCCAAGTGTCAATTAGCTACATTTGAAGCTAATGTAAGAAATTATAAAATATCTAATATAGCTAGGGCTATAACAAGTAAACTTCCTGATGACATAATTGTATATGAATCAGTTGAAGTTAATAGTGATTTTCATGTAAGATATAATAGAAGTCTTAAAACTTATATTTATACTATTAATAATGCTAAAATTAATATGCCTATGTATAGAAAACATTCTATGTATGTGGAAAATGATTTATGCTTAGAAAATATGAAATTAGCGGCGAAGGAGTTTTTAGGAACTTATGATTTTAAAGCTTTTTGTGCAGTTAAAAGTTCTAACAAGGATACAATAAGAACTATTACAAACATTAATCTAAAAAAGCATGAGGACTTTATAACATTAACTATTACTGGAAATGGATTCCTTCATAATATGGTTAGAATTATAACGGGAACATTAATTGATGTAGGAAAAGGCAAGAAGAAACCGGAAGATATAAAAGGCATAATAGAAAGTTTAGATAGGAAAAAAGCAGGGCCTACTGCCAAAGCAGAGGGATTACTGTTATATAATATAGAAATAGAGGGTGATTATATTGGAAAATAAGGTTTATAAGGTTTTAGAGGATTTAAACATAGCTTTTGAAAAGTGTGAGCATGAACCAGCGCATACAATGGAGGATCTTAAAACAGTAGGTCTTGAAGGTGCTGAGTGTAAAAATTTATTTTTAAGAAACTACAAAGGGAATAGACATTATTTAGTAGTGGTAGTAGGAGATAAGAAGGTGGACCTTAAAGAATTGACTGAAAAGATAGGAGATACTAAACTTAGCTTTGCATCAGAAAAAAGACTAGATAAATATTTAGGACTTAAGCCTGGATCAGTATCACCATTTGGACTTATAAATGATGAGAGTGGAGCTGTTGATGTTATATTAGATGATGAAATTAAGAACTATGATAGAGCTAATTTTCATCCATGTATAAATACAGTAACACTTACAGTAAATACAGAAGATTTATACAAGTATATAGATTATACAAATCATGAATATAGCTTTATAAAAATGTAATTTACGCTTGACATTAAGGGCTTGCTATAATATAATATTCTTTGTGTAATATGCTTATTAACCAAGCCCCGGTTAATGCAGACGAAAATAGAAAGTAAGGAGGATTAAAAATGAAAAAAACATATATGGCTAACGCTGAAACAGTTGAAAGAAAGTGGTACTTAGTTGATGCTGATGGTAAAACATTAGGTAGACTTGCTTCTGAAGTTGCAAAAGTATTAAGAGGTAAGCACAAACCTACATTCACACCACACGTTGATACAGGTGATCACGTTATTATAATTAACGCTGAGAAGGTTAACTTAACAGGAAATAAATTAGATCAAAAACTATACAGATATCATACAGGACATCCAGGAGGATTAAGAGAGATAACTTATAGAGAAATGATGGCTAAGAAGCCTGAAGAAGTAGTAATGCATGCGGTAAAGGGAATGTTACCAAAGAATGTATTAGGAAGACAAACGCTTAAAAAATTAAGAGTGTACAGAGGAGCAGAGCATAATAATGCAGCTCAAACACCAGAAATATTAGAATTTTAATTAAGGAGGGAATAGAATGGCTACAGAAATGTACAATGGAACTGGTAGAAGAAAATCTAGTGTTGCTAGAGTTTACTTAACACCAGGAAATGGAAGTTTTGTTATCAACAAAAGAGATATCAATGATTACTTTGGAGAAGAAACTTTAAAAGTTATAGCTAAACAAGCTTTAGCATTAACTGAAAGTGAAGCAAAGTTTGATATAAAAGTTACTGTAAGAGGTGGAGGATTCACTGGTCAAGCAGGAGCTATTAGACATGGTATCGCTAGAGCGTTATTAGAATTCAATCCTGAATTAAGAGGAGATCTTAAGAAAGCTGGATTCTTAACTAGAGATGCAAGAATGAAAGAAAGAAAGAAACCTGGACTTAAAGGTGCAAGAAGAGCGCCTCAATTCTCAAAGAGATAATTGGTCAAAAATATGGAGCACATACTTTGGTATGTGCTTTTTGTTTGGAAAGAAGGAGTAATGATTTTTGTAAAAGATAAAAATGTGATTAATTTAATTAAAGAATTAGAATTAAACTTTAATAAACTTAGTGCTCAAAAAAGAGATTTTATTAAATTTTTTATTGAATTTGATAAGTTCAAAGATATAGAAAAAATGTTTAATCAAAATGAGAGCGTTGATGAATATATTAAGTATGTTAATAAATTTGAAAGTAATGTGCAAAATATTATAAAGGAAGATGATTTTTTTGCAATAAAGATGATAGATGAAAAAATAATGTATTTAAGTTCTGAAGGAAAACTTCTTTATGTTTCAGGACAAGAAGACGATAAGAAGTTTTTGAAAGAGATGGAAGTTAACCTATATAATATAAAAAAGATTAGAAAAGCTTTGAAAAGTATTAAGCATAAAATGGAATTATATATAAAAGCTGAAGTAAAGATGGAAAAAGAAGGAACTATAGAAAGTATAGTAAGGGGAATAAGACTCAAAAATATTAGGCTGAATAAAATATATAATATGGGTAAAGATATAGAAAATGATATTGCAGATATATATATAAGATATAATAAAGTTGAAAATTATGTTAATAGAAATTGTGAGTACATAAATTTAGAACTTGTTAATGATATATTAAAAAGATGTGAAGATAAGATTGCCTAAGCTTGTATTGGAAAAAGGCTTTTAGTATGTTAAACTATACTAGAGAAAACAATATAAGGGGGAATATAAATGTTAGTAACAGGAGATTATATATTAAGTAGAGCTAGTGAAGGGAATTATGCAGTAGGTGCTTTTAATACTAGTAATTTAGAAATAACTAAAGCTATTATTGAAGCTGCTGAGGAAATGAACTCACCAGTTATAATACAAACAAGTCAAGGTGCTATTAAGTATGCAGGACTTAAAAACTTAGGAAGCATTGTTAGAAAGATGGCTGAAGATGCAAGTGTTCCAGTAGCACTTCATTTAGATCATGGTACAGATTTTAATGTGATTATGGGATGTCTTAGAGATGGATGGTCATCTATTATGATAGATGGTTCTAAACATGAGTTTGAAAAAAATGTTGAAGTTACAGCTGAGATAACTAAAATAGCAGGAGCTATGGGAGTTTCTGTTGAAGCTGAAATAGGAAAAATTGGTGGACAAGAAGAACATATAGTAGTAGACGAAAGAGAAGCATCTATGACAGATCCAGCAGAAGCAGTTGAGTTTGTTAAGTTAACAAATTGTGATTCTTTGGCTATTGGTGTAGGTACTGCTCATGGTCCTTATAAAGGAGAGCCAAAATTAGATTTTGATAGAATAGAAACTATAAAAGGATTATTAAAAATGCCTTTAGTATTACATGGATGTTCAGGAGTTCCTGAAAAAGACGTTGTTAAAGCAGTTTCTTTAGGAATTAATAAAATTAATATAGATACAGATTTAAGACAAGCTTTTGCTAAAGCTACAAGAGAATTCTTAGATAGTGATGCAAATGAATATGATCCAAGAAAAATATTAACACCAGGAATGAATGCAATGAAAGAAGTTGTTAAGACTAAAATAAAGATGTGCGGAAGTGAAAACAAAGCATAGGAGACCAACTATGAATAGTCAAGTCTAATTTAAATAAATTTCATATTTAAACTTGTGTTAAAAATATGCATCAAAATAAAAAGTTAAGTATTTAATTTTAAATTATTATAAGTCGAAATCCAAATTTTCAGTAGTAATT
>JAOARL010000021.1 GCA_025210555.1 Clostridia bacterium | reverse complement strand
TTTGATAATATTTGATAGTAATTGTTGGTAGTTTTGTGTTATAATGTCCATGAGGAACCTCCTAGTGATTGTTTTTGTCGACTTCATTATATCGAGGTTTCTTTTTTATTGCTACAATCCCAATACTATTTTACACTATCTATTTTGTTAAAAAATTTGCAAAACCAATACCATAATGGTATACTAGGTTTGTATATTAAAAGATAAGGAGTGGGCCCTGTGGCCCACTCTTATTATATGAATTTTTAAGGAGGTGCTGATAATGGCAAAAGTAGAAAGTACTATTTCTGAAATAGTAACACCAATAGCTGAAAAGCATGGTTATGAGCTAGTTGATGTTGAGTACAAAAAAGAAGGTAGCAATTGGTACTTGAGAATATTCATTGATAAAGAAGGTGGAATAACTATTGAGGATTGTGAAAATGTAAGTAGAGAGTTAGATGAAACATTAGATGAAAAACTAATTCCAGAAGCTTATATTTTAGAGGTAAGCTCACCAGGACTTGATAGACCACTAAAGAAAGATGCAGATTTTGAAAAGTATAAAGGTAAAATTGTAGATATTAAATTATACAAAAGTATTGATAAGCAAAAAGAGTTTCAAGGTGAACTTTTAGGGCTTGAAAATAATATAATAAAAATAATGTCAGAAACTGGTAATGTTTTAGAGTTTGAGAGAGAAAACGTTGCTATGGTAAGATTAACAGTAATTTTTTAGGGAGGAAAAAAAGTGAACAAAGAATTTTTAACAGCTTTAGAGGAAATGTCAAAAGAAAAAGGATTAGACAAAGAACTTTTGATAGAGGCTATTGAAACAGCGCTTATAACAGCGTGTAAGAAGAATTTTGGAAACAGTGACAACATAGTTGTTAACGTGAATAGAGATAATGGGGAAATATCAGTATTTGCTCAAAAGACAGTTGTAGAGGAAGTTGAAGATTCAACACTTGAAGTATCTTTGGATGAGGCAAAAGCTATAGATCCTAATTATAACTTAGGGGAAGTAGTAAATTTTGAAGTAACACCAAGAAACTTTGGAAGAATTGCAGCTCAAACTGCTAAACAAGTAGTTGTTCAAAGAGTTAGAGAAGCAGAAAGAGAAATTATATTTAATGAATATATTTCAAAGGAAAAAGATGTTGTTACAGGAATAATTCAAAGACAAGAAAAAGGAAATGTTTATGTTAATGTTGGTAAGACTGAAGGGTTGTTAATTCCAGCAGAGCAAATGAAAAATGAAGAATACAAGACAAATCAAAGAATTAAAGTATATATAAATGAAGTTATACAAAACAATAAAGGACCTCAAATATATGTATCAAGATCTCATCCAGAATTAGTTAAGAGATTATTTGAACAAGAAGTTCCAGAAATATTTGATGGAGTTGTAGAAATTAAATCAGTATCACGTGAAGGTGGATCAAGAACTAAGATGGCAGTTCATTCAAATGATCCAGATGTAGATCCAATAGGAGCATGTGTTGGAGCAAATGGAAATAGAGTGAATGTTATTGTTGATGAGCTTAAAGGTGAAAAAATAGATATTATATTATGGGATGAAGATCCTAAAAAATATATTGCAGCAGCTTTAAGTCCTTCAAAAGTAGTTAGCGTTGAAGTTGACGAAGAAAATAAAAGTGCTAAAGTAATAGTGCCAGATTATCAATTATCACTTGCAATAGGTAAAGATGGACAAAATGCTAGACTTGCTGCGAGGCTTACAGGATGGAAAATTGATATCAAAAGTGAGGCTCAAGAAAAAGGAGAGTGATCTTTTTGAAAACTAGGAAAGTTACAATGAGAAAATGTGTTGGGTGTAATGAAATGAAAAACAAAAAAGAGCTTATAAGAGTAGTAAAAAGCAAAGAAGGAGAAATATCATTAGATTTTACTGGTAAGGCAAATGGTAGAGGGGCTTACGTATGTAAAAGTATGGAGTGCCTTGAGAAAGCAATAAAGACTAAGGGTATTGAAAGAGCTTTTGAAACTAAGATATCAGAGGAAATATATGAAGCTCTTAAAAAGGAAATGGAAGAAAATGAATAATAAAAAAATATTATCTTACATATCTATGGCTCAAAGAGCTAGAAAACTTATTAGTGGTACAGATATGATAATAGATACAATAAGAAAAGATAATAAAGGAATAATAATAGTTGCAGAGGATGCTTCAAAAAATACTAAGAAAACTTTAAAAGATAAAGCAAGTACATATAATACTAAGGTATTAGAAGTGTTTACGATCGAAGAGTTAAGCAATGCTATAGGTAAAGAAAATAGGGTTGCAGTATATTTACAAGATGAGGGATTTAAAAATGCGATAATAAAAAATATAGAATAATAGGGGGTGGCTTTATTGGCAAAGTTAAGAGTTTATGAGTTAGCTAAAGAACTTAATTTAGCAAATAAGGAGTTACTTACAAAGATAGAAAAAATGGGAATAGAAGTTAAAAATCATATGAGTAGTTTAGAAGATGAAGAGGTTTCTAAAATAAGAGATGAATTTAACCCAAAGAAAAGAGAAGAGAAAAAAGTTGAAGTAAAAAAAGAAAAGAAAAAAGAGATTAAAAAAGTTGAAGAAAAAAAGCAACCTAAGAAAATGAGTAAAGATTTAAGTAAAAAAGTTGTAAAAAAGTATAAGAAAAAAGTGGAAAAAGTAGTTGAAGAGGAAGAAAATGAAGATGATATTAGAATGGTAAAAGTACCAGAAGTAACTAATATTAGTGAACTTGGATGTATTATCGGAAGAAGTGCTACTGAGATTATTAAATATTTAATGCTTGAAAAAGGCGTTATGGCTACTATAAATCAAGAGTTAGATTTTGAAACTTCACAAGAAATTGCTGAGCATTTTGATGTTTTAGTTGAAAAACAAGAAGAAGAAGATGTATTAAAAGAAGTATTTACATGTGAAGATTGTGAAGACGATATGGTTAAAAGAGCACCAGTAGTTGTAGTTATGGGTCACGTTGATCATGGTAAAACTTCACTTCTTGACGCTATTAGAAGTACAAATGTAATTGAAGGAGAAGCTGGAGGAATTACTCAACATATTGGAGCTTCAGTTGTTGAACATAATGGTGAGAAGATAACATTCCTTGATACTCCAGGACATGAGGCTTTTACAGCTATGAGACTTAGAGGAGCTAAGGCAACAGATATAGCTATACTTGTAGTTGCAGCTGATGATGGTGTAATGCCACAAACTATAGAGGCAATTAGCCATGCTAGAGCAGCAGGTGTGCCAATTATAGTAGCAGTTAATAAAATTGATAAAGTTGGAGCTAATCCAGATAGAGTTAAGCAAGAGTTAACAGAACATGGACTTATAGCAGAAGACTGGGGTGGAGAAACTATATGTATGAATGTTTCTGCACTAAAAGGACAAGGTATAAATGAGCTTTTAGATACATTATTACTTGTAGCAGAAATGGAAGAACTTACAGCTAATCCTAACAAGAAAGCTACTGGAAGCGTAATAGAAGCAAAACTTGAAAAAGGTAGAGGTATTGTTACTAGTTTACTTGTAAACGAAGGAACTTTAAGAGTAGGAGAACCTGTTATTGCGGGAACTGCATTTGGTAAAGTTAGAGCAATGATGGATGCTAATGGTAATAAAATAAAAGAGGCTGGACCATCAACACCAGTTGAAATATTAGGTCTTAACGAAGCGCCAACAGCAGGAGAAATTTTCTATTCATCTGATGATGAGAGACAAGTTAGAAAATATGCTGAGCAAATGGTATGCAAGTTAAAGCAAGATTTAGTTAAGCAAAATAAAGGTAAAGTATCACTTGATGATTTATTTACTCAAATTAAAGAAGGAAACATGAAAAATCTTAATATTATTGTTAAAGCAGACGTTCATGGTTCTGTTGAAGCTATCAAGCATAGTCTTGAAAAACTTTCAAATGAAGAAGTATTAGTTAAAGTTCTTCATGGAGCTGTAGGGCCTGTATCTGAGTCAGATGTAACGCTTGCATCAGCATCAGGAGCTATAATAATAGGATTTAATGTTAGACCAACAGTTATGGCTGAAGATTTAGCTAAGAGAGAAGAAGTAGATTTAAGATTCTACAGAATTATATATAATGCAATAGAAGAAGTAGAAGCTGCTATGAAAGGTATGCTTGATCCAGAATTTGAGGAGAAAGTTACAGGAACAGCAGAAGTAAGAAAGTTATTTAAAGTTTCAGGAGTTGGAACAATAGCTGGTTCTTACATTACAAGTGGAGAAATCAAGAGAAATTCAAGTGCTAGACTTGTTAGAGAAGGTATTATTATTCATGAAGGTCCGTTAGCATCACTTAAGAGAGAAAAAGATGACGCTAAGGAAGTTAAAAAAGGATTCGAATGTGGAATTATGTTTGAAAACTATAATGACCTTAAAGAAGGAGATATCATAGAAGGATTTATTATGGAGGAAATTAAAAGATGAGTTCAAAATTAGATAGAATTAATGAAGATATAAAAAGAGTTTTATCAAGAACAATTCAAGAAGAAATGAAAAATCCAGATATGTCACCACTTGTTAGTATTACTTCTGTTAAAGTAACGAATGAACTTAAATTTGCTAAAATTTTAGTAAGTGCATTTGGTACTGCATGGCAGAAAGAGCAGACAATAAAAACTTTAAAGAAATCAAAAGGTTTCTTAAAGGGAGAAATAGCAAAAAAATTAAATCTTAGAAATACACCTGAGTTAATATTTGAACTTGATGAGGCTCTAGAGCAAGGAAGTAGAATAAATGAAATTCTTAATACTTTAGATATTCAGAAAGATGAAGAAGATAGTGAACAAGACGCTTAAAGAAATTGCAAATATTGTAAAAGGTGTAGAGAAAGACGCTAACATATATATACTAGGTCATATAGGACCTGATGGAGATTGCATAGGAAGCTCAATAGGGCTTTCTCATGCTCTTATAGATATGGGCTATACAAATGTGAAAGTGCTTCTTGAAAAGGTAGTAGATAAATTTGAATATATGTATACAGATAATGTTATATTTGAATATGATGATACCCCAGCAGACTTAGCTATAATGGTGGATATTGCCGAAAAAGAAAGACTTTTAGAATTTGAAAAAGTTATTGATGAGACAAAGTATCATATAATAATTGATCACCATGAAAAAGAGGGAGAGTTTGCTGATGCTCAGTATATTAATTCTAATATTGGATCATGTGCTGAAATTATATATGACTTTATTAACGAGTTAGGAACACCTGTTACTAAGGATATAGCGGAGTGTCTATATACAGGTATGATTACAGATACAGGGCTGTTTAGATATGATGAAGTTAATGGTAGAACTTATGAAGTTGCAGGAAAACTTGTGGATACAGGTATAAATAAAAGGTGGATAATAGACAATGCATTTTTTAGTAATAATGTAACGGAAATTAAACTATTAGGTATTGCTATTAGAAATTTAGTTATTGAAGATGGATTTTGTTATACAACTATAACAAATGAAGAAAAAACATCTATAGGAGCTACAGATACGGATTTTGACATAGTTAAAGTGTCACTAGCAAATCTTGAAGGAATAGGTATATCGATTATATTTAGAGAATATAAGACTGGTGTAAAAGTTAGTTTTAGATCTAAATGTGATTTGGATGTCAATGGTATAGCTGAAAAACTAGGTGGAGCTGGTCATAAAAAGGCAGCTGGAGCAACTGACCTTTATGCTGATTTAGAAGACATAAAAACTAAAGCAATCAAATTAGTTAGAGAATTAGTTAAACAAACAGTCTAAAACGCGATTATTCGCGTTTTTTTGTTTTGACTAAAGTAGAAAAAAAAGATTAAATAATATATAATATTGTTGTCAAAAGATAAAGGAGGTAATCGTGAACGGAATAATAAATATATATAAGGAAAAAGGATTTACCTCGTTTGATGTAGTCGCAAAAATGAGAGGTATACTTAGAACTAAAAAAATAGGGCACACAGGTACACTTGATCCAGATGCAGAAGGTGTTCTGCCAGTATGTATAGGGAAAGCTACGAAAGTCGTCGAATATTTAACTGACTATGATAAGACATATGTAGCAGAAGTTAAGCTTGGAGTAACTACTACAACAGAAGATGCAAGTGGTGAAGTAGTATTAACAAGAGATGTTGTGTATGATGAGGAAAAAATAGAAGAAGTTGTGAATTCTTTTAAAGGAAAGTACAGTCAAACACCTCCTATGTATTCAGCGCTTAAAGTTAATGGAAGAAGGCTTTATGAATATGCAAGAGAAGGTAAGGTTATAGAAAGAAAATCAAGAGATGTATTTATAAATGATATTAAAATATTAGAATTTAATAAGGAAAATGAAAGTTTTAAGATAGAAGTTTCTTGTAGCAAGGGAACTTATATAAGAACTCTTTGTTACGATATAGGAGAAAAACTTGAGTGTGGGGCCCATATGGCAACATTACTTAGAACTAAAGTGGGTAAGTTTGAACTAAAAGATGCTATAAAACTTAGTGAATTAGAAATTATTGTTAAAGAAGCTAGATTAGAGAATGTGTTTCAAAAAACAGAAAGTGTGTTACTTTTTGATAAGGTAACATTTGGAAAAGAGTACACTAAACTATTAGAAAATGGTAACAAAATATTAGTAGATGACTCATATACTAAAGACAAGTATTTGGTATATATGAATGATGGTAGGTTTGTAGGAGTATTTAAAGTTATGAAAAAAGAAGAGGGCATATATTTAAAGCCTGAGAAAATGTTTTTATAGGGGGATGTTTATGGAAAGACATGTTATTTTTAATTATTTTGAGGAAATATCAAAAATACCAAGAGGTTCTAAAAATGAAAAAGCAATAAGAGAGTATCTAGTGAAATTTGCTGAAGATAGAGGATTAGAAGTATATACTGACGAAACATATAATGTGCTTATTAAAAAGCCAGCTGCAGAAGAATATGAAGATTCTGGAACTATTATCCTTCAAGGACATATAGACATGGTTTGTGAAAAGAACAAGGAAACAAAGCATGATTTTGAAAAAGATGGAATAGAACTTATATATGACGGTGAATTTTTAAAAGCTAACGGAACAACGCTTGGAGCAGATAATGGTATAGCTGTTGCATATGCATTAGCTATTTTAGATAATGATAAACTTAAGCATCCAGCACTTGAAATATTTTTAACTGCAGATGAAGAAACAGGTATGAGTGGGGCAGAGAATTTTGATTATAATCAATTAGAAGGTAAAACACTTATAAATATGGACTCGGAAGAAGAGGGTGAGATACTTGTTAGTTGCGCTGGTGGAGTTAGAAAAGATTATACAGTTAAGATAGGTGAAATAGAAAACAAATATAAGAATTCATTTAAGATTGAAGTTGGAGGTCTTAAAGGTGGGCATTCAGGTGCTGATATACATCTAGATAGAGGAAATGCTAATAAGATATTATTAGAACTTTTGAATGTGTTAGATCAAAATATAGAATTTAGTATTTCAGATATTCAGGGAGGATCTAAAGATAATGCTATTCCTAGAGAAGCAGAAGTTGTTATTGCAACAGATGAAAACAATATACAAGAGATTATAAAAAATGAAATTGTGTATTATAAAGAGGAGTTTGAAGGAATTATAGTATCTGTTGAAAAAAATGATAGATCAAATAAAGTTCTAGATCAAGATTCTTTGAAAAAAGTAGTTAGTATAGGCAATGGAATTTTTGATGGTGTTTATACAATGAGTGAATCAATAAAAGGACTTGTTGAATCTTCAAACAACTTAGGAATTATGAGAAGAGATGGAGATAACATATATTTTAGTAATTTAACTAGAAGTTCAAGTGATGAAAAGATGCAAGAAATAAAAGAAATGGATATGAAAATCGTTGAAAAGTATAAAGTTGAAATTGACTTTAATTCTGAGTATCCAGCGTGGGAATATAAAAAAGATTCTAAAATAAGAGAAGTATTCAAAAATGTTTATAAGGATATGTATGGTAAAGAACCGCTTGTTAAAGCTATTCATGCAGGTCTTGAATGTGGGATATTTGCAGGGAAGATGAAAGATGTAGACATGGTTTCTTTTGGTCCTGACATGTTTGATGTTCATACACCAGATGAGAAACTTGATATTAAGTCAGCAGTAAGAATGTATGAGTGTTTAATAAATGTTTTGGAAAATGTAAAATAATAAATCAACTGTTCTGTTAAGAGCAGTTTTTTTATTGGCAAAACAATATATAGTTATACAATTAATTTGTTAGAGTCAAGATATAAATTAACCCTTTGAATGTAGGAACAAGGAGTATTTAAAAAGGAGACTGAATAGTCTCCTTTTGGTTGTTATATTAATTTAACTAGATGGAACTTTTTCTTTCCTTTTTGAATTAATAATTCATTATTATCGAAATCAGTTTTTGAAATTAATTTCTTAACATCAGTCACTTTTTCTTCATTTATCTTAACTCCACCTTGCTCAACAGCTCTTCTTCCTTCAGATTTAGAAGGTACAAGTCCTACTTTAACTAAAAGAGCGCAAATGTCCAATTCTGTTAAATCTGAGCTTGTTAGCTCAGTTGTTGGCATTGAAGATCTATCTGCATTACCAGTGAAAAGTGCTTTTGAAGCTTCTAAAGCTTTTTTTGCTTCTTCTTCTCCGTGAACTAACTTTGTAGTTTCAAATGCTAAAATTTCTTTTGATTTATTAAGTTCAGCACCTTCAACAGAAGATAATCTTTCTACTTCATCCATTGGGAGGAATGTAAGAAGAGATAGACATTTCTTGACGTCTTCATCTCCTACGTTTCTCCAGTATTGGAAGAAATCATAAGGTGACATTTTTTCAGGATTAAGCCATACAGCTCCCCCTACAGTTTTACCCATTTTTTTACCTTCGCTATTTGTTAATAGTGTGAATGTAAGAACATTAGCAGATGCTCTTTCTTTTTTTCTTATTAGATCAATTCCGCCAATCATGTTTGACCATTGGTCGTTTCCACCAACTTGAAGCACGCAATTGTGTCTTCTGTATAGTTCAAGGAAATCATAAGATTGCATTACTAAGTAGTTGAACTCAAGTAAAGTTAATCCTTTTTCCATTCTTGATTTGTAACATTCAGCAGATAACATTCTATTTACTGAGAAGTGAACTGCTATGTCTCTTAAAAATGGTAAATATTCTAATTTTCTAAGCCAATCAGCATTGTTGGCCATTATAGCTTTGTCATCTGAGTAGTCTAAAAATCTTGAAATTTGATTTTTTAAACATACAGCATTGTGATCTAGGTCTTCAATTGTAAGCATTTTTCTCATGTCATCTTTACCACTAGGATCTCCAATTGATGCAGTTCCTCCTCCAACTAATGTAATCACTTTATGCCCAGCTTTTTGCATGTGGCTAAGTGCCATTAATGTTAAAAAGTGTCCTACATGAAGACTGTCAGCTGTTGGATCATATCCACAATACATTGTAATCTTCTCGTTATTTAACCAATTTCTTACTTCTTCTTCGTTGCTACATTGAGCTATAAAACCACGCTCTTGTAGTGTTTCCCATACACCCATGTGTGTTTCTCCTTTCGTGTTATGATAAATAAAAAAGAGACTTATTCTCCTGTAAGGACGAATAGTCTCGTGGTACCACCTTAATTCACATAAAAATATGTCTCTAGTTGCTTAACGCGCAATTACGTAGAAGTTTCCTTCTAAAGTTCAAAAGGCGTAATTCACTAATTGAAACTGTAAGGCTTTCATCGGCCGCCAAACTTTCTGAGTTTTAGTTATCAAATAGCTACTAATCTTTATCATAACTTTTAAATTATTTTTACATAAGATAACATGATTTTTTAAAAGTGTCAAATAAACTCTTTGAAAAAAGGACGTTATTAAGCTATAATTATATGGAGCTTTTAAAGGGGTGAAAGTAAGTAATGGATATTAATGAATTAAAAGAATATATAAAAGAATGTGTTGCTAATGGAGATCCTAAAACTGTTATATATCATAAACTTGAAAAAGATGGCATAAGTTTCGAATTAGCAAGAGATTTGGTTGATAGATTTTATGATGAATTTTCAGGGAAAACTAAAAAGAAAAAATTACGAAAAATAAAAGGTGTTAAGAAAAATTATTTTAAAACATTTGTAAATTGGATAAAGCATTTTGAGTTTGATGCTATAAAATCAATTAATGTTGAAAAGAAATACTTAGTATTAGTGGGTTCTATAATAACGGGTATTTTATGGGGGAATACAAATCTTAGAGGTGATTTTTTTAACGTTGTATTCGCGATTTTAATAGCTGGAAGCATGTTTTATATAACTGAAGGTGAAAAGAACATAAAAAACCAGGTGTTATCACTTTTGTCAGCTATAGTGTGTATATTTATAGCTAGATATTTATTCTACTATGAAGAGCTACAATTAAGGATCATTGAATTAAACAATATGGGAATAGAAGATGCAAGGCTTGTAGCTAAAAGCTTGTTTTCGCTAGATGTATTTAAGGACTTTGCAAATCAACACTTTAAAGTAACCTTTAGTACTTTATGGTACATAATAGCTTTACTAGTATCTTTTGAATTTTCACATGGAGATATAGAGAAGGTTAGAACAAAGTTTAAAAGAAGCTAGTTTTCTAGCTTTTTTTTGATATTTATGGTAAAATAACAGGAATTGTTTTGAAAGAGGAGGTATAAATATGGCAAAGCCAATAGTAGCGGTTATAGGAAGACCGAATGTAGGGAAAAGTACATTTTTTAATAGATTAGTAGGAGAAAGAGTGTCAATTGTAGAAGATACTCCAGGAGTTACAAGAGATAGAATATTTGCAGATGTAGAATGGTTAACGCATAAATTTACATTGATTGATACAGGAGGTATTGAACCTGATAGTAATGATAAAATTTTATCACAGATGAGAAGACAAGCAGAACTTGCAATAGAAATGGCCGATGTAGTTATATTTATTGTTGACTCTAAGCAAGGGCTTCAAGATGCGGATTATAAAGTTGCAGATATGCTTAGAAAAGCTAGAAAGAAAGTTGTTTTAGTAGTTAACAAGGTTGATGAGATGAAAAATGCTCCAATTGAAACTGCTGAATTTTACAATCTTGGAATAGGTGAACCTCATGCAATATCAGCTCAAAGACCAGCAGGTCTTGGAGATGTTTTAGATGTTGTAGTAGATAATTTTAAAGATTTTGGTGAAATTGAAGATGATGAAGATGTAATAAAAGTAGCAGTTATAGGTAAACCTAATGCTGGAAAATCGTCTCTTATTAATAAAATAATGGGAGAAGACAGGGTTATAGTAAGTGATATAGCAGGAACTACAAGAGATGCTATTGATACTAAAGCTGAGATAAATGGGCAGAAATTTTTATTTATTGATACTGCTGGAATAAGAAGAAAAAGCAAGATAAAAGAAAATATAGAAAGATATAGTGTAATAAGAGCTGTTGCCGCTGTAGAGAGAGCGGAAGTTGTTATTATAGTTGTTGATGCTGAAGAAGGAATAACAGAACAAGATACTAAAATTGCAGGAATAGCTCATGAGAGCGGAAAAGCAGTTATAGTAGCAGTTAATAAGTGGGATTTAATTGAAAAAGATGGAAAGACTATGAATAAGTATGAAAAAGATGTAACAGAAGATTTGGCATATATGAAATATTCTAAAAAAATATTTATATCAGCGCATACAGGTCAAAGAGTTAACAAGTTATATGATTTAATTGTTAAAATAAGCGAGAATCATAGTAGAAGAGTTTCAACGGGCCTTATGAATGAAGTTTTATATGAAGCTATGGCTATGAATCAAACACCGAGTGATAAAGGAAAGAGACTTAAAATTTATTATATGACTCAAGTTTCAATTAAGCCACCAACATTTGTGCTTTTTGTAAACGATAAGAGTTTAATGCATTTTTCATATTTAAGATATATTGAAAATAAGATGAGAGATTCTTTTGATTTTGATGGAACTCCACTTAAGTTTATTGTTAGAGAAAAGACTAAGAAAGATGAACTTAAAAGATAGAAGGTGTTAAAATGCTTTATTTATATCTAACTATAGGATATTTAATTGGTTGCTTGCAAACATCTTATATTATAGGGAAATTAAAAGGGAAAATTGATATAAGAGATTATGGAAGTGGCAATGCAGGAACGACAAATATGATAAGAGTTATGGGTCCTAAATATGGAGCTATAACTTTTGTTGGAGATGTTGTGAAAATGATATTAGCGGTTAATTTGGTAGCTTACTTTTTTGATCACTCTATAACGGCTCTGTTTGTTACAGGGCTTGGAGTTATAGTAGGCCATGATTGGCCTGTATTTTTGAAGTTTAGAGGGGGCAAAGGAATAGCTTCTTTAGTTGGATTTTTATTAGCGTACAATGAAAAAGTAGCGTTATTAATAATTCTTATAATGATAGCAACGATTGTGATGACTAGATTTATATCATTAGCATCAATTTTTGCTTCATTGTTATTTCCGTTGGCCGTGTTTTTAAAAGGTGAACCAAGTGATGTTGTAAGTATAAGTATTTTAATAATGATTATTAATATATATAAGCATAGAGGTAATATAGTTAGATTGATTAATGGTAATGAGCGAAGAATAGGTGAGAAAAATGAGTAAAGTTGCAGTTATGGGGGCAGGAAGTTTTGGAACTGCTCTTGCTATGGTTTTAGCAGATAATCAAAATGAGGTATCTCTTTGGTCATTTGATGAAAATCAAAAAGATGAAATGTTAAAAACTAGAATGAATAAAGAATATACAGGTGAAGCTTTATTGCAAGAAAATATTGGGATAACAAATTCTATTGAAGATGCCATCGGAGGTAAAGATGTAATAATTCTTGCTTTGCCATCTAAATTCTTTAGAGAAAATTTAGAAAAATATAAGAAAAATATAATAGAAAAACAAATTATTGTTAGTGCATCAAAAGGGTTAGATTTTAATACGAGTAAAAGATTGTCTCAAGTAATTAATGAAATATTGCCAGAAAACAGAGTTGCAGTTTTATCTGGACCTACACATGCTGAAGAGATTGTAAAAAAGCAACCAACGTATTGCATGGTGGCATCTGAAAATAAATATGTCTGTAAAAATATTAAAGAAATATTTGAAGATAAGTATTTCAAGATTGAAACTAGCGTAGATGTAATTGGTGTTGAATTAGGTGGAGTGTTTAAAAATATAGTAGCTTTAGCGGCTGGGATTGCAGAGGGCTTGGGCTATGGAGATAACACTAAAGCAGCACTTATAACAAAAGGTGTTGAGGAAATATCGCTTTTAGGAGAAAGTATGGGAGCTTGCAAGGAAACTTTTTATGGGCTTTCGGGGTATGGCGATTTGATAGTTACAAGTATAAGTGAACATAGTAGAAACAAAAGAGCAGGGAAGTTAATAGCATCTGGGAAAACTATGCAACAAGTAAATGAAGAAATAAAGATGGTAGTTGAAGGGTTTGAGAGTGTTAAAATTGCAGAGAAACTTAAAAAGACACAATGTGTTAATATGCCTATACAAAATGTGGTATACAGAATAGTTTGTGAAGGACAAAATGCTAAAAAAACATTTGAAAAATTTTTCGAAAACATATCATTGTAACGGAAATGTAATAAAGTCTATAGAGCTTTTGAAATAAGCGTCTTAAGGCTTTTTTTTTTGAATTGGAAGACAAAAAGAATAAAATGCTAATTATTTTGTTAAAAACCTTGCTGGCTATGGTTTGTTGAGATATAATAAGCATAGTATTAAATAGGAGGGGAGGTAGTTATGTCAAAAAGACTTTTAGGAGAAATATTAATCAATGAAGGGGTTGTGTCTAAAGAGAAACTTGACATGGCACTTTCGAGACAAGAGAAAACAGGTAAAAGACTTGGGCAATTGCTTTTAGAAATGAACCTTATTAATTCAGTTGATATGGCTAATGCTCTAGAAAAAGAAGGTTTTAATAGAATAAATTTATTAGAAACTGAACCGGATTGGGAATTATTTCAGCAGATTGAAGAAAAATTCATGAGGGATCATAAAATTGTTCCATATAGACTTGAAAATAATATTTTATACGTTGTTATATCAGATCCGTATAATTATCAAGCAATTGACTTTATGAGAGATCATTTTAGTGTTTTGAAGACTGAAGCTTTTGTAGGGGCTGAAGAAGAAATTATAAAAACGTTAGATAAGATTTATACAGCATCATACTTTGCAAGTGACGAAGTTATTCTAGAAGATGAAGATGATGATGGTGAAGATGACATTGATGCAATTTTAGTAGAAAACTCACCTATTGTTAGAAATGTTAATGAGATATTAGAAAGAGCGATAATAGAAAATTCATCGGATATCCATTTTGAGCCACAGTATAATGAGCCGACTAGAGTTAGATATAGAATTGATGGAGAACTTATCAGAAAAACAACTATTCAAAGAAAATTATATAGACAGGTTGTTTCAAGACTAAAAATTATGGCAGGGCTAGATATATCTAAAAAGAGAGAACCACAAGATGGTAGAATAATGTTCAAACATCTTAGTAGAACTGTTGACATGCGTGTTAGTACAATGCCTACGGTGAATGGTGAAAAAGTAGTTATTCGTATATTCCAAGGTAACTCAATAATAAAGATCGATAAGTTAGAGTTTTCGGACCACAACTTAGAGATCGTTAAAAAAAGAATAGCAAAAAAACAAGGTATTATATTAGCAACTGGACCAACAGGTTCAGGGAAAACAACAACATTATATTCAATAATGTCAGAACTAAATATGCCAAATGTAAATGTTATAACAGTTGAAGATCCGGTGGAAATAAAAATGCCTGGAATAAATCAAACTCAAAAAACAAAGCAAGTTGGATTTTCACAAGCTCTATCAACATTTTTGCGACAGGATCCAGACATATTAATGGTAGGGGAGATAAGAGATAGAGACACTGCAGATATAGCAGTTAGTGCATCACTTACAGGACATCTTCTTTTATCAACAATACATACCAATGATGCTATTGGAGTTGTAACTAGATTTATAGATATGGGAATAGAACCTTATCTTATAGCAGATGCAGTAGAGTTAATAATTTCACAAAGATTATTACGTAGAATTTGTCCTAAGTGTAAAGAAGAGGATCCGGAAGGTTTAGCAAAAGCTAAGATTGCTTTCCCGGAAAGTTTTGAAAATGTTGACAAAATATACAAAGGAAAAGGATGTCAATATTGTAATAATTTAGGTTACAAAGGTAGAATACCTGTGCATGAAGTAATAGCGCCAGATGAAGAGATAAGATATTTAATAGCTCAAAACAAAGTAGATGAAATAAAGAAATTAGAAAAAGATGAAACGATATTAAAAGATTCCTTAGATAAAGTAATATCAGGTAAGACTACATTTGAAGAAGTAATAGGGAAGATTAATTAGTAATGGATTATAAATGTAGGGTACAAAAACCGACGGGTGAAATATTCACTAAAGTTATAGATGCAGAATCTAAGGAGAGAGCAAGAGAAATGTTATTAGAAGAAAAATTAATTCTTCTAAAAATTGAAAAGAAAAATCAAAGTTTCTACTTTGTAAGACAAAACGTAAGACTTATTGATATGATTTTCTTCTTTAACAACATGGAGATGCTATTAGGTACAGGAATACCTATAACAGAAGCGATTACAGTTGTTGAAGATCAAACTAAGAATAAATATTTTAAAACGGTCTTGCAAAAAATAAATAAAGATCTGAATAATGGGGAATCTTTAAGTGATACACTCAAAAAAGAGAAAGGGTTTCCACCACTTGTATCAGCCGTTATAAAAGTAGGGGAAAATACAGGGAGATTAAAAGATAACTTTAAGATGTTGCATGATTATTATTTGAGAAAGCTTAAAAATAAGCGAAAAATAGTGTCAGCACTTATTTATCCGGTAATAACTCTTTTGGTTGCATGTATAGCAATATATGTAATATCAACAACAGTATTACCAAAAATATTAAACTCTGGAATTATCGGGCAAACAGATGTAGGTATATCTACAAAGGTGCTGATGGTAATATCAGATACATTTACTAAATATAAATTAATGCCTTTTGCAGTATTAGGTATTATATTCTTAATTTTAAACAGATTAGGAAATACAACATTTAAAAAGGAACGAGATATGTTACTTATAAAAATGCCTATAATAGGTAGTTTTATAAAAAGTCAAAACATGGTCCAGTTCTCAACAACATTAAGTGTATTAATGGCATCTGGAGTTTCGATTATAGACGCCATAGATATAATAAAAGATCTTTTTAGTAATGACGTATATATAGAAGAACTAGAACAGGCTAAAGAGGCTGTAATGCAGGGGAAAACATTGAGTTCATCCGTATCTCCAAAGTTGTTTGACAAGGTAGTTATAAGTGTTATAAACATTGGTGAAACAACAGGGAAGATGGAAGAAGCGCTAGATAATTTAAGTGAGTACTTAAATGACGATCTAGATACAAATATTAGAAGGCTTACAGAGCTAGTAACTCCAGTTTCTACAATTCTTGTAGGTGGAATAATAGCCTTGATTGCACTAGGTGTTTTAAAGCCAATGTTCTCAATGTATTCAAATTTATCAAATATTTAAGGAGGAAATAAAAAATGTTAAAAGCAATTTTAAAGAAAATATCAAAAAATGAAAAAGGGTTCTCTTTATTAGAACTTATCATTGTAATTTCAATCATGGGGATTTTAGCATCACAAGTTATGCCAATAATTAAAACTTCTGATCCAGCTAGATTAGTAACTCATAAGACAAACATTATAAATTTAGAAAGTTCAATTTCTATATTTGAAGCACAAAAGGGTGCTATGTCAACATATGCACCTAGTGGAGATACACATGTTTATGGAGAAATAGATAAAGATCATGTTTTAGTAGTAGAAGACTTTTTAAAAATTAGTCAATTTGAAAATCCATGGAAGGGAACAGGGGCTACACATGCTACTTACGAATACGTAACTTACGTAGACGGAGATGGTAAAGTTCAAGTTGTTCTAGGGGATGTATCAGGAGTAACTGATGATAGTACAGGTGCATTTGATAATACTAAGAATTATGTTTTCTATGATAAAGCACAAACAAAAGTAGAAGACGCTATGCAAACATCTGCATATAAGTAAAAATTAATTTAATCTTAGTGCAGAATTTCTGCACTAAGGTATTAATCTTTTAAAAGAGAGGTTTCAAATGAAAAGTGAAAAAGGATTTACTTTTATAGAAATAGTTACAGTTATTGTAATAATTGCTTTAGTGACTAGAGTAGTTTTTGTAAATATGAATACGAGTTATTTGAATAAGAATATAACAAAGCAGCAAATAGTAGCAGGACTTCAATTAGCGTCACAAACGGCTAAAAATAAGTTAAGTGATGTAACGGTTAATTTCACTGATAATGTAATAAAATTTGCAGATGAAGAAATTGAATTAATTGAAGATATTGTATTAACAAGTCCAGATATTATATATACTAAGTCAGGTTTACCTACTATTACAGGAGAGAGTCAAGTTATAGGAGTTCAAATGTGTAATGAAACATTTGATGTTACAGTTTACAAAAGCGGTAATATAGAATAAGTAAGAGGGATGTAATATGAATTTTTTAGAAGTGATTTTAGCGGTTTCAATATTGGCATTAATAGCATTTCCAGTTGGAAATAGTGTATTTAGCAATAATAGGTACATTGGAGAAATTCAAGAGATTGGTAATGCAAAACAAGCAACGATACAAGAAGCAGCTACAATATTAATGAAAAAAGAATGGGATACTTGGGCTGATAGTGGTGCAAATAAAGTTTCACCAGTTACAGTTACTGAAAAGTATAATATTACATCAACATACATAGTTTCAGAAGGAATTATTAGAATAGATGTGGTTGATAAAAATGATCCACTAATAAAAAGCGAGTTTTTTATAACAGTACCAAATGAAAGTTATTAGGTGATAATATGTTCATAAAAGATGAAAAGGGTTTAACGCTTATAGAGTTAATGATATCACTTACTATAATGAGTATGATATTAGTTTCGCTTAATCAGTTAATAAGAGTTCAATACCAAACGTCAAAGTTTTTAACAGATACAACAAGTAAAGTGGGAATTTTATCCAACTTTACATCAGTAGCAGATAAAGACTTTGAGTTTATAGATAAAATAACTGTTGTTGATCAAATATCTTCTACAACGACAGGTGATAAAGAAGAAATCTTAGCATCAAAGTTCTCAGTTGAAAAGAAGGTTGAAGATAATTTAGCACCAAGACCAATGGAAGCATATGAGACTTGGGGAGATGCAAAAAACTGGTGGCTACATGCATCAACTGCTGATACTACCGAAAAGCTATATACAACACTTCCTAATACGCAAAATGGAAGAGCTGTTAAAGCTGAAAGTACTAGATTATATGTAAGAACTCCAGTTTTGAAAAAAGAACTAAATGATGGTGGTATATATAAAATAACTATATATGCCAAAAGAATAGAAGGAGAAACATCTGGAACAAATTTTTCGGTATATGATGCAGACAGTGCTGCAAGCAGAAGTTTAAATGTAACAAAGAATGTAACAAAAGATGAATGGGAAGAATTTGTAATTGAATGGACATCAGAAGCTACAGCAGAGTATGTATGTGTGAATGCATCAAATATTTGGCTTTGGGGTGGAAATATTTATGAAAAAAAGAACATATCGTACGAAATACAAGGTGCTTCAATTATAAGAGAAGAAGATGGAACTACAGAAACTCTGGTGGATGAGCTTGAAAATATTGAGTTTTTAGTAACAAGAATATCTACAAGTGGAGAGTTTTTAAAAATAAATGCAGACATAAAAGGAACAGGAGCTAAAATTAATTATATAGCTCAAATGAAAGCAAATATGTGGAAGTACAGATACGAATATCCAGATGATGTGTAGAAAAAGGGGGGGAAGCTGTTGAGTAATATAGGATTACATATTGGAAAAAACAAAACGTCTTTAGCGTACGTAAAAAACAATAAGATTGTTGGGGAAACTGTTTCAGGCGAATTTTCTGAAGAGTTATTGAGAAAATTATTTCAAAAGGCTCATTTACCAATGGGAAGAAAGCATAATTTAATATTTTCAATACCTCAAGAGCTTATAGAAGTAAATACGCTACACTCGATACCTAATGTAAGGAAGCGTAGAAATGCAGAAAGATTATACAGATATAATGTATTTAATTTAATAAATAAGAGTGAAGAGCAATATAGCATCGGTATATCTGAAGATTTAGATGGAGATGCTGGCGATGAAATTGAAGTTGCTGTTGCGGATGTCTCTAAAAATGAAGTTATTAAATACATATCAGTATTAAGGAAATTTAGAAATTTAAATTTAAGATCAATAGATATAGAGTCAGAAGCTCTTAGAAGAACAGTTGGTCAAAAAGGGAAGAATGTAGTAATCATTAAGTTCTATGATAGCGATAAGAGGAATGTTGGTATATACATATATAAAGGGAACTTTTTAATAGGGTCTAGACATTTAATTTTAGATTTATATGATAATGCTGAGATAAAAGAAGAAATAGAAAGAGCAATAGGGTATTCTAAAACTAAGTTTAGAAATTATGTAGCAGATGATTATTATGTATTTGGTACTAAAGAAGAAACTGATGGAATTGAAAAAGTTATGAGAATGGAATTTAATAAATTCTCAAACAGTGATTTAGCAGTTGCAGTTGGACTGCAGAATAAGAATATAAAAGTTGGAATGAATTTATTACCTTCAGAATATATAACAAAAGATTTTAATACAGTTTTTGTTAGTTTGGCTACGGCTTATATAATATTGCTAATAATAGCCACTTATTATGTTTATAATGAGAAAGAGGAAATAAAACTTATAAATAATGAGATAGAAGTAATAAATATTCAAGAACAAGTTTTAGACAAAGAATTAGAACTTCTTAGTAGTAGAATTGAAAGTGATGAAATGTTTACACTTTTCAATACATATGTTGAAGAAAATATAAAATTAGAAACAGAGAAAGATTGGATTCAATATGCTGATTTTATTTCTATAGTTTCTAAAATAATAGAAAATATACAAAATGATGACAACGGATATAGTATTTACTTAGACTCGATAGAGAGTTTAGAAGGGGAAGTTGTAATAAGCGGTCAAACAAAGGGTATAGAATCTATTAATATATTATCAAACAAATTGAAAGAAGTAGAAAAAATAGAGAATGTAAGTTTAGATAAATTTGAGGTAGAAGTTGCAGAAGACGTAGTTGTGTTCGCATTGAGATGTAAATTATCATATAGTTGGGAATAAGGAGTGAAAATATGAATTTTGAATTAAAAGATTTGCCAAAAGGTATATTAGTGACAATTGGACTATTAATATCTATGACAGTACTAATATATTATGTACATAAGCAAAATTTAGATAATTATAGTGGTGTTCAAAATCTTCTTGATGCAAAAAAAGGAGCTATAAACACTTTGAACACAAGTATAGATGCTAAAAAGATTCAACTTGCTGAACTTGAAAATTTCAAGAGAAAATATCCTATGTATGATATTGAGCAAGCTAGATTTGATACGCTTATCTATATTAAAAATTTCATGACTGATTTACAACTAGTAGAAATGACTACAGAGATTAATATAAAAGAAGAACATGGAATTGCAGAAGTTCCAGTTGAAGTAAAAGTGGCTGGTAACTATGAACAATTAAATGATTTTATAAGAAAAGTACAAAACAGAGATAAGAATATTTTTGTGAGAGATATTAAACTAAATTTAATATCTGACAATAAGTTAGAAGGAAGTTTAGATGTAGTAGCATTAGCTAAGAACACACCTAATATAAATACAAGTATATTTTTAGCTAATGTTTCTTCAACTAGTCCATTTGGAATTATTGTAGACTTTGGAAGAGTAAGAAAAGAATTGGAAGACTTACAAAAAGATTTAATAACAGGAAAATCTGAAGATATAGAAGAGTTAATTAAAAAAGGAAATTCTCTTAAAGATACTTTAGATATTGCAGGTATAGATACTAGTAGTGAAAATGTTACTCAAAGTATGGGAGCAATAATTGGGTTTTTCCCATTAAGAGAAAAATCTAGTGAAGTTAAAGTTTTAAATAGTAGAGTTAAAACGGGAATTAATTTATCAGTAAAAGGTGAAACTGAAATAATTGCAGTTGAGAGTGGTACGGTAATATTTGCTGACAATTTAGCGGGTAGAGGAAATACTCTGATGATAAAGAATGATATAGGAAATGTATCTATATATTCAAATTTAGATGTGTTACATGTTAAAAGAGGCGAAAAAGTAAATAGACATAAAGTTTTAGGAACTGCTGGAAAAGTTAACGCATTTATGAATTTTGGATATACAATTGGTGGAATTAACGTAGATCCAAAAGAACATTTAAATAAGAATATGATGTTTAATTAAAAGAGGTGTAATTATGAAGGACAGTAGAGGTAGTGTTTCATTGTTACTAGTAGTTGCACTTATGCTATTGACATTAATAGGTATATATGGACTTAGTATAACTATGACAACATACAAAATTGCTAAGTTAGACTCGTATAAGTCATTATCAGATTCTCTAGCAGAGGATGGACTTAAACGATATTTAAAAGAAGTAGCTGATTTTTATAAAAATAAAACAGATATTGTAGACGCAGATGGATTTAATAGTAGTGGAGATATTCTTAATTCGTTAGGAACGGTAATAGGTAAGTATACGTATGACTATGATAGAACTAATGATAATATATTTGTTGATTATGTACTTAAGAAAAAATCTAAAACAAAATTTTATGACCATAGTATTTACAGTCTAACGCCTCCTATTGAAACACAGTTTACCCCACTTACGCATAAGCTACCACTTAATGCAGGTCAAATAGACATAAGTGGTGTGTTCAATAAAGTTGTTAATATATTAGAGACATATGCAGTTACTTACGATACTAGTGATAGTACATTGAAAGTGTTTTTGTATCAATCATTTGTTGATGATAGATATAATTTAAAGAGTGAAATATCAATAAAAGATTTATATAAGCAAAAAGATGCATCATCTATAAAAACATCTTTGAGTATGCAAGATGATTTAGAAATACAAGCACTTTGGAATCCTAACTATAATTCGGTAGAAGTATATATAGCAATAGGAGATAAAGAAGCTGGAATAGTTGATGTCTTTAGAATAAATCCTTATTTGGAGCCAATTGAATATGAACATGTAGATACTCTTACATCGCCTTTTAAACAGATGGTATTTGGTGGAGTTCATGAAAAAAATATGAATGATACAGAACTTTTTATCGGGTTATTAACAGATACAAAATTCACATTGTATAATTCATACCCAACAATTGGAGCAGATGGAAGATTTAACATGACTAGTGCAGATTTTGCAGATGATTTAAATATTACAGCAGAGAGAATAGATATGACAGTTATATGGAATAAGATTCTTAATGCTACTAATATATATGTAGGTACAGTGCCTACAAGTAATGATAAGGTTAATTACTACTTGTTTTTACCGCACATTAGTGAAGAAGTAGTAAATCAAACAGAACTTGAGTTAAACACAGCTAACCAAGGAGCAGATTTTGCGGCAAATCAAATAACTGTATGTGGCTACTTTGACGAAGCTTTTAATACGGTTCAATTATATAGTGTAATTGGAGATTATGAGGCAAATACACTTAATTCCTATATGCGATTTATTGGAGAAAGTAATTGGAATAAAGAAGCAGTTGCTATGGATGCAGGGGATGGAGTAGGAAGACTTTCATCGACTGGTGGATATAGTAGGATAACAGAGGTTATGTTTGTCAATGCATCTCCAATTGCAAGATATGTTAGGGTAGATAATTCACCAACAACTCCTAATATAACTGCTACAGCAGAGAGTCAAACAGGTGGAGATCCAAAATCAAAAACAGAACTTAAAGCAGGAATAAGAATTGAATATACAGAATTTGAAAGTGGTGGGGCAAGAACTATCGAATCTGTAGATGTTATAGAATATAATAAAAATTAATGAGAGGTGTAGTTAATGAAAAGAATTAAAAAAATATTATTCATGTCAGTAATTATGTTAACATGCGCATTTTCCCTAGGATATGCAGATGAAGATCCAGATTATTCTGCAGGTAAAAACGATGGGGAAGAAATTGCTATAATAGAGGGTGCTGAAAAGGCTACACTTGATTTTAAAGCAGGAAATGAAAATGATTTTAAAGCAGCTAGAGATACAGAGAGAGAATTAATAGAGAGATTAGACTTAGAAGACGAAGACAGAAAGTATAAAGATGGATTCTGGGATGGTTATAAAGAAAAATTTGAAGAAGAGTATAAAGAAACATATAGAACTCTTAGATTAACAAAGTTCAAAGACGCTGATAAAACAGGGACAAGCACTACAGAAAAAAGTGATGGATATAAAAGCGTAGATATGTTTGGTGGAGCTGTTTTAAGTCCAGACACAGTTGTGACATTAGCAGTTCCAGAAGGAGCAGTGTTTTTAAATAATAAATTTAAGATGGAATCGAGTAATAATGATTATGCAGTAATAGACACACAAAGATATATAAAAGTTACTAACGTGTATACGATAATAGTAGAGGACGCAGTTAATTTATATAAACCAGCGCCTTTGAAGTTTAAGTATGCAGGACCTGATAGTGCAGGTATTTACAGATTAGTAAAAAACAAATGGGAATATCAACCTTCAACTATAGCAGATGGGACTATATCTGCTGATATAACAGATGATATTTTTGGAGGAGGAAGATTTGTTGTATTAATAGATAAAACAACAATGCTTTCTGATATAAGTGATTCGTGGGCGAAGTCAGAAATCGAATATTCACTTAAAAATGGATATTTACAAGGTTATGAGGATAAAACATTCAGAGCATCAAATAATTTAACGAGAGCAGAGATGTTAGTAATATTCAATAGAATATTTAACTGGCCTAAGAATACATTAATTGATTTGACAAAATATGAAGATGGTATAATTGTAAAAGCTTGGAGTTCTCAAGAAATTAGAAATGCTATTGGATATGGAATTATTAAAGGTTATGCAGACAATACTATAAGACCTAATAGAGAGATTACATATCAAGAAATTGAGTGGATATTAAGAAGGGCTTTAAAGAAAGATACTTTTAGATGGAACACAGTTGCAGAAAAAATGCTTGAGGAAAAGCAAATTCTTTGTGAAAGTTTTGAGAGTATGAGTAATAGAATTAAAAGAGGCGAAGTTGCATATTTATTATATCTAATAAAAACAAATCAAATATAAGAATAAAAAGTCAGTACAATCCATGTTAGTGTAAAGAATTATTGGGATTTGATTTTTTAATATAATGAAGTACTATTTTAAAAAGATTGGCTTAGGTCAATCTTTTTTTGTTAACTATAAGCAATCGAATATAGAGTGTTATATGTTGTATTCATTGCACTG
>JAOARL010000020.1 GCA_025210555.1 Clostridia bacterium | reverse complement strand
TTAGCTGTTTTGCATATTTTACTTTTGTTTCATAATCCCATTTTCTATTTTTTTTCATAAAAATAATACCTCCAAAATTCTCTGATTAATAATAACATAATTGTTTTTTTATTAATCGGAACTTTAAAGGTATTATAATCAATGGCTCTTTTTTTATGTTATACTTTATTTAATAATTTATAGGAGAAAAAACATGCATATTACTCAAAACAAAAATAAATTTATAAAATTACTATTTGCAATTGCACTTCCCGTCATGATTCAACATTTTATATCATCAACACTTAACTTTGCTGATAATATAATGGTTACATCTATTCATGAAGAAGCTGTTGTTGCTACGGGTATATCAAATCAATTGTTCTATATATTCATGGTGGTAATTGGTGGTTTATCTAGCGCTACTACTATTCTCGTATCTCAATTTTACGGAAAAAAAGATAATGACAATATATTAAGAACAGTTAAAACATCTATGTATAGTGCGGTTACTCTAGGTATTTTGTTTTATTTTATTATATCTAATTTAAAGTTACCTATAATACATCTTTTTACAGATGATAATCTGGTAATTAGTGAAACTATTAAATACTTAAGTATTATGTCTGCTTCATTTTTACTAGTACCTATCACAAGCGTTCTAGCAAGTGCAGCAAGAGCTAAGACAAATACAAAAACACCTACTATAGCAAGTGTTATTGCACTACTTACTAATACGATGTTAAATTATCTACTAATATTTGGAAATTATGGTTTTCCGAAACTTGAAATTGAAGGAGCTGCAATTGCAACTGTTATGGCAAGAATTATTGAATTACTAATTTTAATAATTTTACTTAATAAAAGTTCCTCTGGCTTGCATGTATTTAATATATTTAAATCAAAAGCATCTTCTTTACTTATTAATAAAATATTAAAATTGGGTAGTCCATTAATTGTAGCAAATGGTGTTTGGGTAATTGGTAGCACTTATCATATAGCTGTATATACAAAACTTGGAACAGAGACAGCTACTGCAATTCATATAACAAATACTATTCAAAACATGCTCATGATTATATTTATAGGTCTTGGTGTTGCATCAAGCGTACTAATAGGACGAAGTATCGGTGCTAATAAAAATAGCGAAGCAATTAGCATTTCATCAAACACAATTACTTTAACTATATTTAGCGGATTAATTTTAGGTATTCTGCTGTTAATGTCTTATCCTATTATTTTAAATGCATATAATATAAATATACTAACAAGAAAGTATACTGAGCAAATTTTAATTGTTACTAGTATTCTTATAACTCTACGTATGTTTAATCATATACTATTTTCCGGCATAATAACTGGTGGTGGAGATGCGAAGTTTTCAATGATTTTAAATTTAATAATGACTCCACTAGTTAGCATTCCAACTATATACATAGCAGCATTTATTTTTAAACTTCCGATTCACTTAATTGTAGCTTTAACTTCTATTGAAGAGATTATAAAAGCATATATTGCATATTCAAGATTTAAATCAAATAAGTGGATTCATAATTTAGTACATGAACATTAAAAAAGAGCTAATTTATTAGCTCTTTTTATTTAATTCAAGCGTAGAAAACACTCAAAATTAAATTATCAGTCTAGTTATTAACCCATTTCTGATAGAATTATTTTGGATAACTTTACCTCCAATATATAATCAAATCACTTAAACACTATCATTCTCACTCATATATATGTGTTGATCATATAGAGGATTTATTTCATTTCTTGGATAATTAATCATATTCTGTATATGTGCATCTATTGAATCTGCATAGCTAACAATGTGAGCTTCTATCATATGCTTCTCAAAAGTGTCCATATGCGTAGCTATCATATGTAGTACTTGATATTTAAATTTATCTGTTATATTCTCTTTATTTAAATAATCTTCAACAATCTTTTGCCCAATATACACGTGATCTACTAATAAATATGAAAAATTTAAATTTGCCTTTACTTCACTCTCTTCATTCCATTCGTCAAAGATTTCTATTTTTCCTATATCATGAAATATAGCTCCAAATATAATTAAATCCATATCTATATTGCTTGAATATAATTTACCAATATTATAAGCATGCTTTGTTACACTCAATGTATGATCCAATAATCCCCCCTCATAACAATGATGTGTTTTTCTAACCTTTCTTCCTTCTATCCCATCATTTCCTGCAGCCATTTTGAAAATCTTATCCTTTTTATCATTTAAGATATTAATAGCAACTTTTTTTAATATAGGATTTTTTATTTTTTGTGAATAACTTAATATTTGCTCAAATCTATCTTCTTTCTCTTCATTTGTTAAATTAATAAACATAGTATACTTCCTTTCTATTTATATATATCTTATTCTAACACAACAATAATAATATATATATTATTTCTATCAAAAAAGTAATACTCTATCTACCAATATAAAGTTTTGCATTTCATTCTAATAATTCTATTTATAACTATAACTTTTAGTGTAAACATTATAGCAATAAAAAAAGAGTCATTTGACTCTTCATCTATGCAATTGGAGGGACTCGAACCCTCAAGCCCTATACGGGCACTAGATCCTTAGTCTAGCGCGTATGCCAATTCCGCCACAATTGCTTGAACGATATAAGCTTATCACTTACCACAAAAAAAATCAATACATTATTATGCTGTTACCTCAATTTCCCCAAGATCTTGCTCCGCTTTTTCTTTTCCTAATGGATTTCCATTATCATCTACTAATGTCCCGTCAAATCTTTGGTTTATAGGACTTTCTGAGTAATTAGCTGCATTTACTTCATCTATAAATTTTTGTATACAACTTTCTCTTTCTTCTTTATTCATACCCTCGCTCCTTAGTGTACTAATATATTTTTATAACTATTTTAATTATACCTATTAAGTCGAAAAAATCTCAAGACTTTTTTCTACTTTAGTGATATTTTTATTAATTTATTTCACAAAAAAAGATTGCTATTAGCAATCTCTTCTTAATTTTCCTTATTAGCAATTGTATTTGCCACTGCTGCTATTTCTTGAGTATTAGCTGTAATCTCTTCTGATTGAGCTGCAATACTTTGAATAGCATCATTTATTTCTTCCATTTCTGTTTCTATTTCGTCAGACATCCCAGAAATCTTATCTATAATGTTCTTTAACTCCTCATTATTATTCTGAGTTGACTCTGCTGAAATTTTTGTTTCCTCTGAAAGATTTCTTACTTCCTCTGCAACAACCGCAAAACCTTTTCCATGTTCTCCAGCTCTAGCTGCTTCAATTGACGCATTAAGTGAAAGTAAGTTTGTTTGTCCTGCAATCTTAACAATTGCCTCTGAAGATTTAATATACTTCTCAATATCTTCTTCTATTACTCCTACAACACTTTTTAGTTCATTTGAAAGTTTAACTATGTTTTCAATCTTTCTTCCAATCATATCTATTTCATTTGTAGTATTTTCATTTCCACTTGAAACTTCTGTAAGTGCACTTGTTATAGATTGAACGCTCTTTTGAAGTTCTTTTGCAGATTTTTCTCTTTCAGAACTTAATGTTTTAACCTCTTCAAGAACCTGTTCTATTTCTTTATTTTTATCTTCTATTCCCATTTTTTCATGCTCTACTAATTTTCTATTATAGTAAATACAATTTTCTTTAGTATTTATTCCTCTCGCCATTGCAACTGCCATATCCTCACAGCTCTCATAACCACAAGCTGAACAATCTATTTTCTTGTCTTCAGTTGTAACTTTATATAACTTTTCATACTCTGATTCAATTTCTAATTTAGTAGGCACTTTTACCTTTATTGACTTATTATCATAATCTCTTACAAACTTTTCAACATCTAAATTCTTGTTAAAATCTTCAAAAAGCATATACTTCTTCTTAAGCATACCTTTTTCTTGACCTTTTGCTTGCAACCTCTTTATATCCATAATTTCATCAATATCATCTATTGAAACTTCTTTTTTAGTTCCTGTTCCCATGTTACACCCATGCGGACAATTAAGTGCATCAACAAGTAGTGGTAAACTCTTGCTTGTATTGTTTACCCTCTCATCATACTCTCCAAAATACTCATATACTTCACCTTGTCCCTCAACTTGTCTTACCCAAGCTGCTGGTACATGGTATAATACATTTTCTTTAAGTCCTCCTGGCCTTGGAAATACCGCTCCAAATCCATGTCCCATATCATCGAAATTTGCACTTTCGTATTGGTTTAAATTTATTCCATTTTTCTTAATATATTCATCTAATTTTTTAAATGTTATATTATAGCTTGCATATTTATCTGTGTTATCATCATTTACCTCATCAGTTTTAGCAATACACGGTGAAATAAATGCAATATTATCTTTTATTCCATCATATTCTCTCATATATACTGCTGTACACATCATTGGACTGTGCACTGGTGCTAATTTCTTTATAAGTCCATCTTCAAATTTTTCAATGTAATTAACAATTGCTGGACAAGGTTGAGATATAGTTCCCTCAAGTCCATTTTCTGTTATTTTTTTAATATATGCCCACGTTGTGATTTCTGCTCCAAACGAAGTATCATAAATTAAATTTACACCTTTTGATTTTAAAAATCCAAAAAGATTCTTATAATTTGTAACAAAGTTAGTTCTTATTGCTGGTGCTACCACCAGTGATATTACCTTTCCTTTTTCAAGATCTTCAAAAAATCTATCTATATCATCTCTATATTCTCTTGCTTCGTGATTACATACGTCTATACATTTTCCACAATGAATACAGCTATCATAATCGATATGAATTTTTGCTGTTCCGTCCCCTTGCAATTCAGCAACATTTGCTGTTGCAACTGGACAGCTTCTGATACATGAGTTACATCCTACACAATTTTCCTCAACCGTGTATATTAGCCCTTTTTGCATTTAATGCCCTCCTTATAAGTTTGGTAAGTTAATTATATCAAAACCATGAAATATGTAAACTAAATTTTGTTACTTTTCTGTTACTTTTTTACTAATTATTAAAATTTAGTTTCATTTCATCAATTAGATAGATTATTAGCGCTTTTTATATTATAATCATACTTAGAAAATTATGTTTAGGAGGGGTTTTATGATTAAGTTTTTCAATGATGAAAAATATTTAAATATTTCAAAATATGCTTTATTAGTTATTGTTGCATCAATCACTTTTTTTAAAATGTTTGATCAACTTGGAAACTTTTTTGCAATATTAAAAATTATTTTAGATTATACTTTAATAATATTATCACCATTTATATATGGTGTATTTATAGCATATTTGTTAGTTCCATTAGTAAATTTCTTTGATAGAAAATTATATGGAAAAATATTCGACAAAAATAGATATATTCGTAGAATTTTTTCTACAATAACTGTTTATTCTATCGTAGCTATACTTGTGGCTGGATTATTTATAAATCTTGTTCCACAATTACAAAAACTATTAACAGAGCAAAAGATATTATCAGATGGTGGTTTCTCAAAATTAGGTGATCTAATTGTAGAAACAAAGATTTTCACTGAAGGTCAAGTTAAGAATTTAACTGAAGGTTTTTCTTCATTCTTTAGTAGCATCTTTTCCTCTGATAAAGATGCAATTGTTTCACTTACAAAAGCGATTTCAAATGCAGCGACTGGTTTCTTTAGATTATTAATGGGATTAGTTATATCATTCTACTTAATAGTTGGAAAAGAAAAGTTCTTAAAGAATACAATTAAAGGGCTTTTTATATTCTTAGATAAGCATACTGCAAAAAAAATAATTTATACTTGTTTGGATTTTCATAAAGCATTTACAGATTTTTATGTTGGAAAGACATTAGATTCATCTATTATAGGTATTATATGTTATATAGTACTTGCATCTTTTAATGTAGAAGCATCTTTTGTAATAGCTTTAATTGTTGCAATAACAAATATGATTCCTTATTTTGGACCTTTTATTGGTGCCATTCCAGCAATCATTATTACACTTGCAACATCTACACCAACACAAGCAATGTGGGTAGGATTCTTTATATTTGTACTACAACAATTTGATGGAATTGTACTTGGTCCTAAAATTCTTGGAGAATCAACAGGGCTTAACCCACTTTGGGTTATATTTGCAATTTTAACAGGTGGAACTCTATTTGGAGTATTAGGTATGTTCCTTGGTGTTCCAATATTTGTTATTATTAAAGTATTTGTTAATAAATTTATAAGTAATCACTTATTAAATAAGTATGTACCAAATAACGACGAACTAGAAAATAAGGAGAGTGAATAATATGCAAATTTTTCTTACAGTAGTAGGAGTAATACTTTTAATATTAGTATTATTATACTTTGTATTTAAAAACAGAATTAAAGATCAATTAAATTCTCAGCAATCTATGATTGATGAATATAAGCAATCTATGCAGCTTTTTATCATATCTAAAAAGAAGGATAAGCTTAGTAATGCAAAACTTCCTAAGGGAGCTCTAGAGCAAATTCCTAAATTAATGAGAAATAGAAAAGTTGCTTTAGTAAAAGCTAAAGTTGGTTCTCAAGTGATGACTCTTTTATGTGATGATAAGATATACAAAACATTACCAGAAAAGAAAACTATAGTTGCAGAAGTTGCAGGTATATACATTGTGGGAATCAAAAAAGTTAAATAGCAAAAAAATAAGAGTAGACTTATAGCCTACTCTTTTAATTTACATTACATTTTCTTCTTCTAAATCAAGTTCTCCAAATTCAATTGAATTTTGCTCATATTGTTCTTCTAAAGCAGCTTTCTTTACATCTACTATACTTGATAGATCTTCCATTTCAAAAAGTTCATGCTTTATATACTTTTCACTAGTAACATTTTTACTATTAAATAACACATTCATTTTTTCTTTTATATTTCCAATTTGAACTTCTACTTCCGCTTTAAGAACTCTCATATTCTTTTTAAACTTATAATCAGCTTTTAATAATTTCCATGCTACCCTTTTCTTTGTAGTATCTACTTTTTCTTTAAAAGCTTCTGCTTTCTCTTTTATGTTATACCCTCTTATGTAATTAAGTGGCTTTTCAAAACTTTCTTTGTTCTCTTCATATATTTGTGCTGCCTTCTTCATTATAAACTTCTTAAGTTTAACATAATCACTCATAGGCATGAATACAAATGCTTCTTTAAATTCTTTTATCATATTTTCTACAATTTCATTGAAATCTGCTTTCTCTTTATGCTCGATATTAGATAATTGTATTTTTTCTAACTCTCTAGCCTCTATTGCGTCTGCTTCTTCAACAAATTTTATTATTTTTCTACCATCATATAATTCACTTAAAAACTTAGCTACTTCTGGTTTATAGTGGCCTTCAGCTTTTTTAATAAGTTGTCCTATAATATTTTTAGTATACTTTTGAGTTATCGATACTAATACTTCTTTATCATTAATTGCAAAGCCCATCTTAACAGTTTTATTATAGCAAGCACTAACTTCTTTTATTAGTTTTTCCTTAAGAGCATCTAGCTCCACGTAAACAAGATCTATTTCTGGAAGTTCCAAATAAAAATGCTGCCCTCCAAAATAAACATTTGTAGAACTTAGCATATTCGACATACATCTCTTTTCAACATTTACAGTGCTTGTCATCTCGTCACCTGCTTCTTAAGTTTTCTTAATTAATTTTATCAAAAAACATTACATTTTTCAAGATACGTAAAACTATTGTAATATTTTATATCTTAGGCATTGACACACTGCATTATATATGTTATTATTTTCTATGTTAAATATCACAACAAGAAGAGGTATCCACTCTCACCTATGGCACACTAGTCATATGGTTAATACTTAGTAGAAAATATACTATAGGTGGATGCAGATCGCAGATCCACTTTTTTTGTTGATTTTAGGAGGTGCTTTACTATTAAGAAAAGTAATGATGTTTTAATCAATGAACAAATTCGCGCTAAAGAGGTACGTGTTATCTCAGCTGAGGGAGAAGCTTTAGGGGTTATGCCTGCAAAGGATGCTCAAAAAATTGCTGATGAAAAAGAACTTGATTTAGTTCTGATTTCACCAAATGCTAATCCACCAGTTTGCAAAATAATTGATTTCGGTAAATATCGTTTTGAATTAGCTAAGAAAGAAAAAGAAGCTAAGAAAAAACAAAAGACCGTAAGTATCAAAGAAGTTAGATTAAGTGCGAAAATTGAAAAACACGATTTAGAAATCAAACTTAATCAAACAAAAAAGTTTATTTCAGCAGGTAACAAAGTTAAATTATCTATCAGATTTAGAGGTAGAGAAATAGCTTACAAAGATATTGGACTTACTATAATGAGTAATTTCATTAAAGATGCTGAAGAGTTTGCAAAGATTGATAAACCTGCTAAATTAGAAGGCAGAAGCATTATAGCTGTAATAGCACCAAAAAACTAGTTTATTAAAGGAGGATAATTATTATGCCTAAATTAAAAACACACAAAGGCGCTGCTAAGCGTTTCAAATTCACAGGTACTGGTAAGCTTAAGAGAAACAAAGCTTATACAAGCCATATTTTAACAAAGAAAAGTGCTAAGAGAAAAAGAAATCTTAGAAAAGGAACTATGACTGATAGTTCAAATGTAGCTCAAATAAAAAGATTATTACCATACGGATAAGATAAGGAGGGAAAGTAAATGGCAAGAGTTAAAGGCGGATTAAACGCAAAAAAATCACACAAGAAAATTTTAAAATTAGCTAAAGGATATAGAGGAGCAAAATCTAAGCAATTCAAAACAGCAAAGCAAGCTGTAATGAAGTCAATGAAGTATTCTTACATTGGTAGAAAGCTTAAGAAAAGAGATTTTAGAAGTCTTTGGATTACTAGAATCAATGCTGCTGCTAGAATGAATGGATTATCATATAGTAAATTAATGGGTGGACTTAAAAAAGCTAACGTTAACATCAACAGAAAAATGCTTTCTGAAATGGCTGTAAACGATATGGCTGCTTTCGCTCAAGTAGTTGAAACTGCAAAAGCTAACTTAAAATAATAAAAATAAAAGTCATGACTTATGTCATGACTTATTTTTTTATTAATAATCTCTCAAATCAGCTATTTCCAAATCTTCAATTTCTGCATCTGGATTTTCTTTTTTTAGTTCTTCTAAATCTTTTTTTAATTCTTCTTTTTCCGCTTTTGTCAACTCTCCATCAAATGATTCGATAATCTTATCCATTAATTCATTAACACCATTTGAATCCTCCGAGTCAGATTCTGTCATAAATGAACCGCTTGCAACATCCGATATTATTTCATTAACATCAATGTTTCCTTCCATTTGCATATAACCAACCCATATAAGTAGTAAAAGTAAATATTTTTTCATAGTTGCCTCCTATTTTAATATGTCTTCTATATTACTAACAACAAAACCATTTGTTTTATATTTTTTATCTAATGAGTTAATCTCATTAACTTTAAACTTTTCATTAAGCGCTGTTTTTATTGCAAATAATCTATTTATATTTTTATGATTACTCTTTATATATTCCTCTCTAACAATTGCAAATTCAATATTCTCATCTAATTTGATATCATCTTTAATGTACAATCCCTTATTATCAAATTCAACTTTGTCATAATCCTTTTTATTATCTACTAATATTGTTACTTTTAAATCCTTAACTTCATTTAATATAGCGTCTGCTGCTTCTCCTTTAGAATCTGCAAGATATAAATACAAATTCCCTTTATAATTTTCTTCATCTACTATATCAATTAAATCATCAAGGCTATAAATATTACTTCCACCTATAATTTTTAAATCTTCGATATCTTCTGCCTTTGTATCTTCTATTTTTCTAAACATATTTAATCCTGCATCTTTTAAAGATGTACTATTTATCTTTAGAGAAAAATTAACATCTGAGAATATATATGCTTCTTCATCTTTTGAGATTCTTACTGTCAAAAACATATCCCTATTATTTTCAACATCTTTTTTGATTTTTTCACTTGCAGAAATATATTTTAAGTCATCATTATATATATTATCATAATCTTCTTCTACTTCAGAAAAAGCTTCTGTAACCAGCTCTATAAAATTATCTCTCTCATCCCAAGCTCTACTTAGTGTTTTATTAAGATCCTCAAAGTTGTTTATATTAAACAACCTTAAGAATATATATATAACTATTAAATAAAAAGCATATTTTTTCATTATTTTCCACCTTTACTTAAATTATCATGAAACTTAGTAAGTTTGTCATAAACCTTTCCATGTATAGAATCTTTAGGATATTTACCGTTTTTCCCTTTTTTACCAGCTTTTGCTCCTGTTAAAATTTCAATTCCTTCTTCTATATTTTTAATTGCATATACACTAAACTTTCCTTTTTTAATTGAATCCATTACTTCATCTTTTAATACTAAATCATTTACATTTTGATATGGTATTATAACTCCTTGATTACCTGTAAGACCTCTGTGCTTACAAAGCTTATAGAATCCTTCTATTTTATGATTAACACCACCAATTGGTTGTATTTCTCCTTTTTGGTTTATAGATCCTGTAACTGCAATTTCTTGTGTTATTGGAAGATCTGAAAGAGATGATAGTATAGCATATAACTCAGTACTTGATGCACTATCTCCATCTACTCCACCATAACTTTGTTCAAATGCTATTCTACAAGATAATGTTAATGGGAACTCTTGAGCATATTTTTGCCCTAAATAACCACCTAATATATTTATACCTTTATCATGTATGTTACCACTAAGATCTGCTTCTTTTTCTATGTTTACAACTCCAGCTCCACCCATATATGTAGTAGCTGTAATTCTTTGAGGTCTTCCAAATGTATAATCTCCTGTATCTAAAACAGCAAGTCCATTAATTTGCCCAACAGCTTCACCTTTAGTATCTATTAAGAATACTTCTTTTTCCGTAAGCTCTCTCATTCTTTCTTCATATAAATTTGATCTATATTCTCTTTCTACTATAGCTCTCTCTACATGCTTGTCCGTTACAAGTTTCTTTCCCTCAAGTTTAGAGAATGTTGCAGCCTCTGATAATATTTCTATCATTTTATTAAATTTAGTAGAAAGCTTATCTCTACTTTCACACATTCTTGAAGAATACTTAATTATTTCTTCAACAGCTTTTTTGTTAAAGTGATTAGTTTTTTCATTGTCTACAAATGCTCTAACAAACTCTGCTATTCTAAGTGCATTTTCTGCATTATTTTCCATTTCACCATTAAAATCAACTCTTACTTTAAAGTACTTATTAAACTCTTCATCATAGTCATATAGCATATGGTAAATATCTTCCCCACCTACTAATACTACTTTTACATCTAACGGAATTTCTTCTGGCTTAAGAGTAACTATTGAAACTAATGAATATTGGTCTCTCAAACTTTCAATATGTATTTCTTTTAGCTTAAGAGCTCTCTTAAGTGCTTCCCAAGAATATTGATTAGATAACAAATCCTTAGCTTGTAAAATCAAATATCCTCCATTAGCTTTGTGTAATAGTCCTGGTTTTATCTTTTCAAAATCAGTAACTAAGTTACCCATTTCATTTTCATATTCAACCTTACCAATAAGCTTGTCATAAGTTGGATTAGAATCTATTACAACTGGTGCTCCTTCAAGTTTTGAGTTATCAATAAATAAGTTAACTTTATATTTACGTGTAACTTCTTTCAAATCTTTCTTTACTGTCCAAGGAATTATACTTTCTTCCTCAGCTTCACCTTCTTCATCTAAAAACTCTCTAATATTTTCAATAACATCTTTTTTAAGAGCATCTAAATACTCATCTACCTTATCCACTTCTTCATATTTCTTTTTCATTTGAACTATATGATGGTTGATAGCCAAATCACCTGTTGTTTTTTCAAGTTCATCCATATCTGATTTGAAATTCTTATCAAGCTCTCTTACACTTTTCATAATTTCTTCAGCATCTACTTGAATCTCCATAGATTTTTTGTTAATTTCATCTTTTTTCTTTTCACTTAATTCATTGTATTTTTCTTCATCAAGAGTTTCTCCATTAACAATAGGCATAAAGTATATTGTAGATTCATTACTTTTAACAACAAATCCCATATCTTTAGCTTTTTTCTTAAGTTCCTTCATAACTTCATCTTTTTGAAGTTGGTACTTTCTTACAATTTTTATTTTCTCAGCATCATAAGTTTCTGCATTAAACATTTTTGGTATATCAATAATCATATCTTCTACCATTTTGTCTATATCTTTTGCAAAAAGTTTAGCTTGTCCAGCTTCAAATTCAAGAACTCTTGGATGTGATTTGTTTTCAAAATTATAAACATAACACCAATCGTTTGGAATTTCCTTACCTTTTGCTATTTCAGTTATATGATTAAGTGCATAACTTGTTTTACCAACTCCTGTTGGTCCAGACATATAAATATTATACCCTTTAATATCTATATTAAGTCCAAATTCCATAGCTTTTTCAGCTCTATTTTGGCCTATTATTTCAAAAATCGGCTCAACTTCCTTTGTTGATTTAAAATCTAATTTGCTAAAATCACACTTGTGTGATAATTCCTCATAACTTAATTTTTTACTACGTTTCATTTGCTCTCCCCTTTCGCATAATTCCACATAATTAACGCATCTTCTTTAGGATTAGTATAATAATTTTTTCTTAATCCATATTTTTCAAATCCTAATTTTTCATAAAATTTTATTGCTCTATAATTTCCACTTCTTACTTCTAATGTTACACCTATTATTTTACCATATTTTTTTATGACTTCATCATATAAATATTTACTTGCTCCACTTCCTTTATATTGATCAGAAATAGCAATATTATTTATATGTAGTTCATCAATTACTAGCATCACTTCTATATAACCAACAATCTCTTCTGCATTTAAAAGTATATATATATCAGCTGATGTATTCAAAAACATTTCCTTAGTCCAAGGATCTGGAAAGTTTTCTTTTTCTATTTCCAAAAGTCTTTCAATATCACTATCAATTACTTTTCTTACGTTCATTATCTTCTCTTTCTATTTCAGCCTGAGATTTTTTTAAGTATATTGGTTCAAAGTTTATGTAGTTGTTTACTATACCCTGATCAATATATTCAAATGCTGCTAGCCCTATTGAAGATGCCTTTTGCATATTTACTGTATGCATTCCAAATATTGCTTTCTCACCTAATAATTCTTTAATTCTATCTTGTTGTACTTCTACAGCATCACCAACAAAAATAATGTCGCTATCTAGTTCCTCTAATTTAAACATTAATTCATCTATATTGATTAACTCATGCTCTGAAATCATATTTATTTTTTCTTTGTTTGATTTATATATAGCTGCAAAAACTTCATTTCTTTTAGCATCTATAATTGGACATATATACATATCTGTATATATAACATTATGTGCTAAGCCATCTAGTGTAGGCACTCCTATTATTGGTATGTTTTTACCATGAGCTATTCCTTTTACTGTTGCTGCTCCTATTCTAAGACCTGTAAAAGATCCAGGTCCTGAAGAAACTGCTATATAATCAATTTCATCTAACTCTGTTTCTGTATATTTTAATACTTCATCTATTATAGGCATAAGCATTTTTGAGTGTGTTTTTGATGAATTAACAGTAAACTCTCCTATTAACTTGTTATCTTCTATTATAGCTACTGTCGAAACCTTGCTTGCTGTGTCTAATGCTAAAACCTTCAAATAATCATCTCCTATCCTTTATATTAGGAATATTATAACATATATGGCTTTTATTGTAATTAAAAAACCCCTTTAAAAAGAGGTTATTTTAGAATTTCTATTTTTCTATAATCCAGACCTTTTGAAAGATCTTTTTTTATTGTTATATTTATACACTCACTTGGAAGTATATCACTAATAAGACTTGGCCATTCAATTAGAGTTATAGCATCTGAATATATATATTCGTCAAACCCAATCTCTTCCATTTCTTCACTACTTTCTATTCTGTATACATCAAAATGATTAAACTTATATTTGCCAGTATACTCATTAACAATTGTAAATGTAGGACTTGTAATATGTTCAGTAATTTCTAGACCTTCCGCAAATCCTTTAGTGAAAACAGTTTTACCTACACCTAGATCTCCTTCTAAACAATACACTTCTCCTTCTTTTGCCTTTTTAGCAATTTCATATCCAATTTTTTTTGTTTCTTCTTCAGAATATGTTTCATATATCATTTCATTTTCTCCTTCTAAATACTATTGTTGCAAAATATACAACAGACATGACAATTATAATTGTTGCACTTGCTGGAACATCTAATATATATGATATATATAACCCTGCAAATGATAAAACTATGCTAATTATGGCTGATGCTATCATCACATATTTAAAATCATTTATATATTTTTTCGCTATTGTTACCGGTATTGTTAACATTGCTATAATTAAAATTATACCAACAACTTTTATTAATATAACTATACTAACTGCAATCATTACATTAAGTAATATTTCCATTAAACTATTCTTACTTACTCTTATCTCAAAATGCGTCTCATCAAATAAATAGGGTTTTATATATTCATACATTGCTGTTACTAATATAATATTAGCAAGAGTTATTACTACTTCTAAATTTAAATAAAACCTAGAAATTGTTAATACATCTCCAAACAGATATGAAAGCATATCAGGATTGTATCCTTTGCTAAAAAAAGCAAAAAATATACCTAACGCCATACCAAACGACCAAAATATTCCTATTACTGAATCAGTATTTGTATCTGTTCTTCTATTAATTATTGATATCACAAAAGTTGCTAGTACGGCCACTATCAGAGCTGGTATTATAGGTTCTATTCCTAAAAAAAATCCTAAACCAATACCTGCAAAAGATATATGTGCTATACCCCCACTTAACATTACCGCCTTTTTCTCAACTATTATTGACCCAATTATTCCACATATTATGCTTACCATTACAATTGACATTATGGCGTTTTGTAAAAATGCATAGCTTAAAATATTATTAATCATGGCTATCCAACTCCCTATGCACAATTTCCTCCATGTTTTCCCCATAAACTTCTTCAAAATGTTCTTTAGTATCTACATGGCAATGTCCAGTTTTATTTACACAAAATATATTTTTTGTATATTTGCTTATTACATGTGTATCATGACTGACTACAACTACCGATATATCCTTATTAAGCTTATTTAATAATTCGTATATGCTTTTTTTAGAATCTCTATCCAAACTTGCTGTAGGTTCATCAAGCACTATAAGTTCTGGTTTTGATACAAGTGCTCTAGCAATAAGTACTTTTTGAACTTCTCCACCTGATAATTTATCAACTTTTCTATCTAGAAGATTTTCAATTCCTAATTTTTTGCAAACTTCAAAAACTTCTTTTTTATCGCCTAAACTATATTTTTTAAACAGTTTAATGCCTTTATCAATTTTACCAGACAAAACTACATCTCTAACTTTTATAGGAAACATTTTATTAAACGTGTTAAATTGTGGAACATATCCTATATTAAGCTTAGGTGATTTTTCAACTTTACCTTGATTTGGTTCTATTAGTCCTAACATTAATTTTATAAGAGTCGTCTTTCCACCACCATTTGGACCTAATATAGCTAAAAAATCTCCTTTATTAATTTCTAAATTAATACCTTCCAATATATTGTTGTTTTCAATATTAACACCCACATCAATTAATTTAATCATTGTTTTTATCCTTTATTTTATTCTTTATATCTCTTAGATTGTTTATATAATCTCCCGTCAAAGCTTTTATTTCTATTAATTCAACGCCCAGTTCATCAGCTATACTTTGAACTTGACTCTTATCAAACTCTCCTTGATAAAAAACTTTGTCAATTTCAAGTTCTTTAGCTTCTTCTATTATACTTGCAATTCTATTTATTGAAGCTTTTTTTCCATTTTCTTCAACAGATATTAAGTTAATTCCATAATCATCTGCAAAATAACTAAATGATGAATGGAATACCAATATATTTCCACCTGTTATTTCATCTTTTATTTCTTTGTCTAATAGCTTCAACTCTTCTATGTATTTAGCCGCATTATCTTCATAATACTCTTTGTTTTCTTCATCAATTTCACTAAGTTCAACACTTATTATTTTAACTATTTCGATTGCTCTCTTTGGAGATAACCAAATATGTGGATCTACTGGCCCATGAACGTGTCCTTCATGATGCATATCTTCTTCATGTTCTTCATGATGCATATCTTCTTCATGTTCTTCATGATGCATATCCTCTTCATGTTCTTCATGATGCATATCCTCTTCATGTTCTTCATATAACTTTATTTCTGGATAAACATCTGCAACCTTATCTAATAAATCAACTAATTCTAAATTGTCCATTGGAAGTTTTTCAACTAAATTAATTTCTGCTGGCACACCTGTATAAAAATATAAATCAGTATCTTCAACTAAAGTCATTTGCTTTGGTGTAAATTTAGATATTACCGGACTATTCCCTTCTTTTATAAGAGACGTTACTACAACCTTATCTCCAGCAACTTTCTCTACAAAAGTCTTAATTGGATCAATACCTGTAAGTATATTAATAGTTTCTTTAGAATCTTTTTTACTTGTACATCCTGAAACGATTAAACTAATAGCTAACATTAACATTAATAATCTTTTCATTAATTAACCCCCTTCATAGAGAATGATATTCTTCCTCTATCTTTATCAAATTCTATTATTTTAACTTTTACTATATCTCCTACTGAAACTATATCCATAGGATTTTTTATAAATGTATCACTCATTTGAGATATATGAACTAACCCATCTTGATGAACACCTATATCAATAAAAGCACCGAAATCCACGATGTTTCTTACTGTTCCATCTAACACTAACCCTACATATAAGTCATCCATAGATAGTACATCTGATTTTAATATTGGCTTTGGCATATCTTCTCTTTTATCTCTACCTGGTTTTTCAATCTCACTTATTATATCTTCAAGCGTCATAATTCCAACACCAATTTGCTCAGCAATTTCACTTTTATTATTTACCTTACTTAAATCTACTTTCTTAGCCTTAATATCTTCCGCTGTATTTCCTGTTATGTCTAATAGCATTTTTGCAGCTTTATAGCTTTCTGGATGCACTGCTGTACTATCTAATATTTCCTTAGCTTCAGGAATTCTTAAGAACCCTGCACTTTGTTCAAATGCTTTTGGTCCTAGCTTAGCTACTTTTAAAAGCTCTTTTCTGCTTGTAAATTTACCATTTTCTTTTCTATATTCAATAATGTTTTTAGCTATTACCTTGCTTATTCCCGATACATATTCAAGAAGTGAACTTGAAGCTGTATTAATATCTACACCAACACTATTAACACTATCTTCAACAACTCCACCTAATGTTTCTGATAATCTTTTCTGATTCATATCATGCTGGTATTGCCCTATTCCTATTGCTTTAGGGTCAATTTTAACTAACTCTGCAAGTGGATCTTGTAATCTTCTTGCTATCGATGCTGCTGATCTAGTTCCTACATCAAAATTTGGAAATTCCTCTGTTGCAAGTTTTGACGCTGAATACACTGACGCACCCGCTTCATTAACTATTACATAATAAACAACTCTATCCATATTTTTAATTAGGTTTGCTGTAAATTCTTCCGCTTCTCTTGAAGCTGTTCCATTTCCTATTGATACTACATCAACATTATATTTTTCAATTAATCCTTTAATTACTTTATTGGCTTCCTCAACCTTATTTTGAGGTGGTGTTGGATATACGACTGTGTTATCTAATACTTTACCAGTCCCATCTACTACTGCTATTTTACACCCGGTTCTATATGCAGGATCTAACCCTAATACAACCTTATCTTTTATAGGTGCTTGCATAAGAAGTTGTTCTAAGTTACCCTTAAATACTTTCATCGCTCCTTCTTCAGCTTTTTCGGTTAAGTCATTTCTTAATTCTCTTTCTATTGCTGGCGCTATAAGTCTTTTATATGAGTCTTCTATTATATCCTTTATAAGCTTTGACTCTTTCTTCATAATCTTATATTCCAGTTTTCTATAAATATTTTCTACTTCAACATCTATCTTAATTGATAATATTTTCTCTTTTTCCCCTCTGTTCATAGCTAAAATTCTATGTCCTGGAACCTTCTTTATCATTTCTTTGTATTCATAATACATTTCATAAACTTGCTTTTCATCTTCTCCCTTAGCTTTGTTTGAAACAACAAAACCATTAAAAAAAGTTTCTTTTCTTATTATTTTTCTATAATCTGCATTATCTGATATAGTTTCTGCAATTATATCTGAGGCACCTTTTATTGCATCCTCTACTGTTAACACTTCTTTCTCTTCATCTATATATTTCTCTGCCTCTTTTTCTATATCTGTACCATCTTGCTTAATTATAACTTCAGCTAATGGCTCTAAACCTTTTTCTTTTGCAATAGTTGCTCTTGTTCTTTTTTTAGGTCTATATGGTCTATAAATATCATCAACCTCTGTAATAGTTGTTGCTTCTTCTATACTCTTTTTAAGTTCATCTGTAAGTTTCCCCTGTTCATCTATAAGTCTTATTACATCTTCCTTTTTTTCTTCTAAATTTCTGTAATATACTAACTTATCATAAAGATCTCTTAATATTTCATCATTAAGACCACCCGTCATCTCTTTTCTATAACGTGATATAAAAGGTATTGTATTACCTTCATCTATAAGTTTTATTGTTGCTATAACTTGATTTTCTCTTATTCCTAAGTCACTAACTATCTTTCCTACTATTTTATCCATATCATACCTCCAAATTTATCAGTACTATTATACCATATATACCTTGTTTTTTCCCCCATTAATAGATATAATCAAAGCAAATATATTAAGGAGGAATTTTACATGATTACAAAAATTGTTGCAATTAGAATATCAGCAAGATCATCTCATGCATCTAAAGTTCAAGATATTCTTACAAAACATGGATGTCTAATTAAGACTAGATTAGGATGTTCTGAAGCAGGGTGCACTGAGAGCGGACTTATAATACTTCAAACTATTGGTCTTAGCGAAGACATAACAAAACTTGAAAAAGATCTTAACCAGTTCGATGATGTATCTGTAAATTCAATGATTATATAACAAAAAAACTCACATATATGAGTTTTTTATTAGTTTGCATTTATATAGTTTACAGTCTTACTTTGAACAGGATATGTTGTATAAAATATAATCCCTACAAGCAATGCTATTAATGTAATAGCTAATATAACTAGTTTATTCATATTTTATCTCCCCTCTAAACTTATTAAATATAATATGTATTATTCACTTTTATGAATCCATTTTAGATATTCATTTATAAATAATTCTATATTCCCATCCATAACACCATTGGCGTTACCTGTTTCAGCACTTGTCCTATGATCTTTTACCATGTTATAAGGCTGGAATACATATGATCGTATTTGACTTCCAAAATCTATATGCTTAACATCTCCTCTAATATCATCTAGCTTTTCCATTCTTTCTATTTCCATTGCTTCTGCTAGTTTTGATTTTAACATTTTCATAGCTCTATCTTTATTTTTATGTTGAGATCTTTCATTTTGACATTGAACAACTATTCCTGTTGGAATGTGTGTTATTCTAACAGCTGAATCAGTAGTGTTTACATGCTGTCCACCAGCTCCACTTGCTCTATATGTATCTATTTTAAGATCTTCTGTTTTTATATCTATCGTACTATCATCTTCAATCTCTGGAAGAACATCACATGCTGCAAATGACGTATGTCTTCTTCCTGATGAATCAAAAGGTGATATTCTTACTAGTCTATGTACACCCTTTTCTGATTTTAAAAAACCATACGCATTAGGTCCTATAATTGAAAATGTAACTGACTTAATTCCTGCTTCTTCTCCATCTAACATATCAATTAATTCTGTTTTATATCCAGCTCTTTCCGCATACCTTATATACATTCTATATAGCATAGCTACCCAGTCACATGCTTCTGTTCCACCAGCTCCAGCATGCAAAGACAATATTGCGTTATTTTTATCAAATTCACCATCTAACAAACTATTTAACTTTGCTTCTTCAAAATCTCTTTTAAATGACTCAAAAGTTTCATCAACTTCACTTATTAAGCCCTCATCATTTTCTTCTATTGCCATTTCTATGAGCACTAAAATATCTTCATACTCAGTTTCTAAATTGTCAAATATAGATACTTTGCTTTTATAATATTTAACCTCTTGCATAACTTTATTGGCAGCATCAACATCATTCCAAAAATCTGGAGCTGCACTTAGTTCTTCTAATTCTTCTATTTTATTTTTTGCTTTATCATAGTCAAAGTGAATCCCTAATTTCTTCCAATTTATAATTACTCATACTTTGTTTAATTTGATCTAATTCTATCATTTTATAACCACCTCACTATAGGATTATAGCATATTTAATAAATATCTTCTACAAGATTCACTCTCACCCCAACACCTTTGAGTTTATCAATAAGTTCATTTATAGCATCTCTGTCGTCTTTAGTTGGATGAAAATCATATTGTACAATTAATGTTATATCTTTTTCATCATTATAATTAAATGTTATTGTCGGTCTTAAATTATCAATAAATATATCTTTAAGTATCGTTCTGGATTTTTTTACTTTTCTTCTTATTTCATCATGTAACTCATGCCCCTTATCTGGTAACTGCTTAATATTATCAGTAACAACCCTTTCAATCTTATAATTACCTAAATTCTTTCCATCATATATATCATTAAAATCACCTACATAATCTATTTCATCTTCTTCATAAATTCCGTTTTCATTATAATCATATGTAATCTTGTATATACTAATCACCTCGTCATCTAAGTTTTTATTTCCTACACATCCTAATTCTATACTTCCAAAATTTTCACCTTCTATAACTCTATGCCCTTTATTCATAACTTTAAATCCTGAATTTGGAACAAAATCTTCTTCTATGTTTATACTTTTTTCAAACCACTTAGTTACTATTTCATTGTCACAAATTCCTCTCACTCTAAACTTGTATTCACCCTTCTTTTTAAAATACATCCCATAACTACCCATATCATTATAAACTAATCGAACTAGCTCACTATCATAATCAATCTCATATTTTTGAATTTTCATATCTGTTTTATTATTATCCTCAATATCCAATGTTATATATCTATTTTCTTTCATTCTATCTCCATTAAATTTTAGTTCCAGTTCAATATTCGGATATCCTATATCTATTAAAATTCTCTTAGTGCTAATTCCACCAGCATCATCAATTGCTTTTATTATTATTTCTTCACTCCCTATTTTATCTGCTTTATATTTTATATTTGCATAGTATTTTCCATTTACAAATTTCTCTTTTAGAGCTTTCTTTTTATTGTACTCAACCGTTTCAATATAACCATCTTCATCTGTAATTAATAAGTCTATATTTATATATTCTCCCATATAATTAGGTAGTTTATTATCACCTATAAAAACTTCTGCTTCTATATTTGGGAATCTATTTAAAACCCTGAAACTATATTCAAAAGTTGCTTTTTTATCTTTATGTTCTACATTATTAACAACTTGAATAAATTTATACTTTTTATTAACACTATATCTTGAATCTATTGTTAATAATCCTGTACTTATTCCATTTTCTTCTAGTATTACATTTTCATCTTCACATACAACTCTATAATGCCCTTCAAGTTCATATCCATTTGGGTGCATATCAGATTTATTTACATCAAGAATTTCTAATTTAAGATTTATTTCATCTCTTATATATACATTTTCAACCAAATCTCCTCTAGATCTTATTATCGGAATTTCAGGTTCTCTTACAAACACTCTAACAGTATCATTTGCCGTCTTATATTTAGCATTTGTAGCATATTGAGTTATAAGATTATCACCTAACTCAAAATTAAAATATATTTCTCCATTAACAATTCCATTAAATTTATGATTTTTAATTTCATAATACTCATCTATAATTTCAAAATAGTTATCTTTCACTTTAGTTTCTAAAATAATTGTCTCCCCTATATATATTTGATTAGGCAACGTCAATATATCTTCATCTCTATCGACTATTTCCATAGTTATTTCTGGCGAGTTAACTTTCATAACGCTAAATGATATCTTTCTATCTGAAGTCTTACCTTTAACATTTGTTGCATATTGCTTATAGTAATAATTTTTTCCAACTTCATAACCATTTGAATTAAAAATATTTTTAACACCTCTAGCTGATTTTATGATATTCATATCTGAATCTAAAATTTCATATCTCTTTTCAATTTTATCTTCATATTTAAAATCAGATTCATATGTTTGATATATATCTACATCTATTTCTTTAGTCTCCCCTTCAAATATATTAAAATTAGTCATATTAATTGTCGGCAAAAGTACTCGCTCAACATAAAATATTGTTTCACTATCTGCTGTGAATATTCCGTTTTCAATTTTTTGCTTTATTACGTATGAATTTCCTTCTTCAAAACTTTGATCTATATATATTTTACTTGGAATTCTTCCATCTCCACTCAAGATAGTCTTATTGTTATAAATTGATATTATCTCCCACGATTTATAAGTAACTTCATAATATTTATTTGGATATTCATCATCTTTTTCATCTATACTTATTTTCAAATTATCTTTTTGAAATACTTTGCTATCTGCCGTAATTTCAACACTTGGCTTTGGTTCAGACACATAAAAAATTCCACTGTCTTCCGCATACTCTTCTAGTTCATTTTCAACAGAACACAAAACCTTATATATTCCATATCCACCCTTAAATATATAACTTCTTTTGTCACATCTTCCTCTATAAATTAACACTTCTCCATTATCAGACAACCTATAAATTTCTATGTTAGCTTTTTTAAATTTATCACTATCTACATAACTCCACTCTATAGCATTTATAATCCCATCTACATCACTTACTTTTTCAGGTACAAATTGATCTGTTTCTACTCCTCCTGATAATAACTTTATTTCTGTTTTAGGATTAACCTTTTCATGCGGGCTATATTGCAATTTCTTATATGCTTTCTTTCCATTAGCATCTTCTATTACAATATCTATTGAAGTATTCTCTTCAAACTCTAATTTAATGTTCTTCTCTATCACTTTTCCGTAATTTCCTACTCCACTATCTAATGTTGTCTCTAAAGCTTCTACTTTATATTTTGAAATATCATATACTTTTGATATTCCAGTAAATGATAAGATATCTCCTGATATATTACCTTCTATGTATAAGTTAGAATCTGGCTTTTCATAGACTTCTACATTTATCTGAGTAAAATACCAATAATAATAGACATTATCTAAATTAGGTACTTTTTTAATTGCCCTTCTATTACCGTTATAAGACCAGTTTTCATAACCTTCCTTTAGGGGCGCCGAATCTTTTACACACAAATAAAACTTCCATGTTCCTGCCTCATCCATTACAATAGTTTTTTCAACATCTTTTATATTTGAATATACATTAATCCACTTTTTACCTGATGGAGAATATATCTGTAAATCCCATTTTTCAATATCTAGTTCATTTTGACTTGGAATACTTAAGTCTCTTAGTTCTATTTCGTCACCTTCTATTGCTTTTAAAATAGTCGGCTGCTGATCAAATTTTGTTTCTCTAGGATAATCTATAAAATTTGAAACTTGTCTTTCATTTGTAGTTTTATTTATCAATTCTAATTTAGCTGTAGCAACCTCGTTAGGATTCATATCCTTATAATCTAATATTATTTTTTCTGCACTACACTTAATACTTAAAACAATTATAATAACCATACTAAATACAATTTTTTTAATCATAATTATACCTTCTTAGCCTTTATATTTTTCAAATAATATGTTTTTTCTTTATATATTTTTGAACCTTCTAAAATCCCATAAAATTTTAACTCAATTTTATAATCCAAATGCATGTCACTACTTATTTTGAATCCCTTGTTAAAATTATCTTTTGTTGTATAATATTTATCCTTTAAAACCTTTATATGTTTTCCTGTAGAATTCCATTCATCTTGTCTATAAGTTAGCCACTTGCCTTCTTTTAAATTAAAATTATCTCTCGTATTTAATTCCATTACATTAAGACAATTTATTCTGGATTCTGATAAATATATTTTTTTAGGATTATTCATTCTATCATAATTAATTACTCTTATTGCATGAAATGCTCTAGGATAATCATATACAACCTCAAATTCAGGCTCTACAAACTCTTCTTCCCAAAATTTATCCACCTTTTCTTCCCAGGTCAAACTATCTTCTTCAGTATACTTGCCTTTTTTATCCTTCCACTCGATAAATTTCTTTATTAACGTTGCTGCCTCAGCTCTTGTCAGTGTTTCTTCTGGTCTAAATGTTCCATCTGGATAACCATTTATAATTTCTTTATTGTAAACATAAGCTATTGCATCTACATATTTGGGTTCTATATTTTCTAAATCTATAAAATTAATAGACTTATAATTTCTATCACTTTCACTGATTCTTTTAATTATAAGTGCAACATCTTTTCTCTTTATATCTTCACTATATGTATACTCTTCATCAAATAATTTTAATTCTCTTGATTTATCGATATATCCCTCATGCCATAAATCTTTTTTTACAACGTCAAAACCTTCAGTTTCTAATATCATCTTTAAAAACTCCGTAACTTTAACCTTACCCTTAGGTCTAAAACTACCGTCTTCATAACCATTTACAACCCCAAAACTTTCTAACTCACTAATACTCTCATAATACCAATCATTTTTATTTACATCACTAAATCCAATTGCATTACATCTACTAGCTACTAACATAAATAGAAATACACTTATAATCTTTTTCATTTACTGCCTCCTTAAATATATTCTTATTTATTTTATTATACTTTTAGGCAAAAAAAATAAAACCACGCTTAAATGCATGGTTTTTATAATCAATTGTATTATTTTGCTATATTTCCTGTTATATTTTCTGTTATAACTTCATCAGAAAGCTCAAATTTTCTAATAGTATCTTTTTCATCAAGAGCTTTAGTAACAACATGTTGTGCTTCAACTCTTCCCATTAAAAAATCTTCTATATCTAATGCTAACTTTGTCTTAGGTACGGGAATAGCATTATCAACTACTTTTTCAGTTGTTTTTTCTTCATAGTTCTTTACATTAAATAAACTTCTTAACATACTATCCCTCCTAAATATTTTTTAAAAACTGTAATACCATTATATTATTAAACACATAAAAAGTCAACGAATTTTCAGAAATCTTTTTACTATTTTGTAATATTTATAAATTAATTCTATCACAACCATTTAAAAATGCAAGAAAGCGCTTATGCGCTCTCTTTATATTTTAAATCTCTTCACTATTTCTTTCAAATTATTTCCAAGATTTTTAAGCTCTTCTACTTCACTTACAACTTTTCCAACTTCCTCTACTTGAGTTTCAGTCATAGCTGTTACCTCTTCACTAGATGCTGCAAACTCTTCTGATATAGATGAAATATTTTCAACTGATGATATTAATACATCTTTATTCGAGTTTATGCTTTCTATTTCCCCATTAACTCTAAGTATTTGCTCTGCAACAGATGTAATTGAATTATTTATCTTACCAAATGATTCTTCCATATTTATAACAGATTTTCCACCTTCTGCCATAGTTTCTTTTGAATTATCCATTATGTTAACAGCTGAACCCGTACTACTTTGTATGTCTTGTATTATTTTTTCAATTTCTTGGGTAGCACTTGCTGTCTGCTCTGCAAGTTTTCTAATTTCATCTGCAACTACTGCAAATCCCTTACCATGTTCTCCAGCTCTTGCAGCTTCGATTGATGCATTAAGTGCTAGTAAGTTAGTTTGCTCTGATATTTGAGTTATTGTCTCTATAATCTTCTCTATATCTAATGACTTTTTACCTAAATCATCAATAACCTCTCCTATATCATTTACAATATTTCTTGTATCTTCGAAATTAGTGTTTAAACTCTTTACCACTTCTATTCCATCATTACTTAAATCTAATGTGCTATTTGAATTGTCTTTTATGCTCTCCATACTTTCAGATACTATTCCTATAGAACTAGATAAATCTGAAATTTTACTTGCCATATCTTGAACTTGCTCAGCTTGTTCCGTTGCACCTGATGCAATATTTTCTGTTGACTTAGAAACATCTTCAGTCTTTTTGCTTAATTCGCTTGAACTGTCTGAAAGATTACTTGAACTATCAAACATTTTAACAGCTGAATCATTTATACTGTTTAATAGCCCTTTCATAACTACTGCCATAGAGTTAAATCCACTAGCAAGTTTACCTAATTCATCATTAGTATTGATATCAACTTTAGTAGTTAAATCTCCAGCCTTTAATTTTTCAACACCTGCTATTAACTTATTTATTTCTTTAACAAATCCATTAGAATAATTCCATGAAACTATTACGCTTAGAACCAATATTATCATTCCTGCAAATATGAAATTAAGCACAAAATCTGTTATTTGCCCATCAATTTCATGCACTGGTATAGTTGCATGAACAGTCCATCCATTACTAAGTCTTTTATAAGATTCTTTCTTTTCAACGCCTTTATATACATATGTGAAAGTCCCAGACTCTTTTCCTTTTAACATTTCTTCTTCTATCTTACTTACTGGAACAAGTTTACCTATTAAATCCATATTATTATGTGCTGAAATAATATTTTCATCATCTAATATATATACATATCCACTTTCTCCAATTTTACTACTATTTACTGTTTTTAAAAATTCTTCGAGTTCTATATCAGCTGCTATAACCCCTAAAAATTTATCTTCTCTTATTAAAGGAACCGCTATAGTCATAACAACCTTATCTACATCTTCCGTATCATCTATATAAGGAGCTGTACAAATAGGCAATCTCTTTGTTTCAACTTCCTTATACCAGTCTCTTCCTGTTGCCTTATAGCCTTCATCAAGCTTAGTGTAAGGCACTAGTATAAAGTTATCCCTATAATCTCCTAAATAAATACATGTAGCTATCTTATAACTATCATAAAACTTCTTAAATAATCCTGCTACATTTTTTTGATTAACTGTCCTAAATGAAGCTTCCTCTATATTTTTTATATAGCCTCTAACTCCTGCTTTTTCAAAATCTTTAACCGCTTCACTCATCGTATTAGTTTTTGCTAAAAACGTTAACCCTTTTTTAAATGTGTCAAAATAACTCTCAACACCTTTACTCTTTTCTTCAACTAACTGTAATGCCTCTTCCTCTATACCAGTTTTTATAAACCCATATGTTGTTCTATAAGCCATAGCCATATAAACAAAAAACGGAATTATAATAATTAGCATAAAGATACCAACCATTTTCTTCTTAATACTCATACCCCTCACCTTTCAAAACTTTTTTATTACCTTATGTCAGTTCTCTAGTGATATATAAAAAGACACACAAAAATAAATTTTGTATGCCCTTGGTAGTATTATTAATTTTTACACTTTCTTCAATTTTGCAAAAGTAGACATTAATTTCTTCTCTCCAACCTTTGTAAAATCTACTGTAACTTCATAATCTGCTCCTGCTGGATTAATCTTTATTACAGTCCCTTTTCCAAACTTCATGTGAGAAACTATATCCCCTTCAGAATAATTGATTTCTATATTTTTTGGTTTCTCTACTTTATTATAAACATTTTTCTTGAAAAAGTCATTAATTTTCGTTTCATTACTTGCATATTCTTTATTAACTTTCTTCTTTGGCGCTAAACTATCATCAATAAGTTCTTTTGGTATTTCATCCATAAACCTTGAAACTCTATTATACTGAACTCTACCATGCGTTAATCTTGAAACAGCATGAGTCATATAAAGCTCTTGCTTAGCTCTTGTTATAGCAACGTAACATAAACGTCTTTCTTCTTCCATATCATTTTCATTTTCAGAAGTCATAGCTCTGTATCCTGGGAATATTCCATCCTCAAGTCCTGTTAAAAATACGACAGGAAATTCTAATCCTTTGGCACTATGAATAGTCATAAGCTTAACCGTATCTGCATCTTCTTTAAGTCCATCTATATCTGCAACAAGCGATATCTCTTCTAATAAAGATTCCAACGTTGCATCTTCATTTTCATTTTCAAATTCTACTGCCTTTGAAATAAATTCGTTTATATTTTCTACTCTTCCATCAGCTTCAATTGTGTTTTCATTTTCATAAGAAGCTACATATCCTACTTCTGTTAAAACTTCCTCTATGAACATAGAAAGCCCTAAACTTTCCATTTGATTTCTCAAATTTTCAATCATAGTATGGAATGTTTTAAGTTTTGTAGCTGGTGATTTAAGTTCTGTATAATCACTCGCTCTACCTAATACATCATAAAAGTTTAAATTTTCTTCTCTTGCAATCTTAGCTACTTTCTCTATTGTAGTATTTCCGATCCCTCTTTTAGGCACATTTATAATTCTCTTTACAGCTATATCATCTATAGGATTAAGTACAGTTCTAAGATATGATATAACATCTTTTATTTCCATTCTCTCGTAGAATCTAGTTCCTCCAAAAAGTGCATAAGGTATACCTTTTTTTACTAAGTATTCCTCAAGAACACGTGATTGAGCATTGGTTCTATATAAAAGCGCAAAATCTGAATATATTCTTTCGCACCCTCTAACACTTTTAGCAATTTGATCTGTTATAAATCTCGCTTCTTCCTTTTCTGTATCTGAAACAAAATACTTTATTTTATTTCCTTCATTATTATCAGTCCAAAGTGTTTTGCTTTTTCTTGAAATATTATTTTTAATAACTTCATTTGCTGCATTTAGTATATTTTGACTACATCTATAGTTTTGTTCAAGCTTAACAACTTTTACATTGTCAAAATCATGTTCGAAATTCAAAATATTTTTTATATCCGCACTTCTCCAGCTATAAATACTTTGATCATCATCTCCAACAACACATAAATTAGTATGTGCTATTGCAAGAAGTCTAGTTAAAGTATACTGAGCAGTATTAGTATCTTGATACTCATCAACCATAATATATTTAAATCTATTTTGATATTTAGACAATATATCTTCTCTAGTTTTAAACAACTTAACTGTCATTCCTATTAGATCATCAAAATCTAACGCTCCATTTTTTTCTAACTTACTTTGATATAATCTATATATATTTGCATATACATTTTCTCTAAAATCATCTTCTGTTTCTTTTAAATATTGCATTGGTTCAATTAGTTCATTTTTTTTAGAACTTATCTTTCCCATAACACTATTTACAGGATATAACTTGTCACTAATATTTAATTCTTTTAAACACTCTTTAACTAATGTCTTTTGATCATTTCCATCATATATAACAAAGTTTCTATTATATCCTAAATTTTCTATTTCCATTCTTAAAATTCTTACACAAAAAGAGTGAAATGTACTGACCCAAACATCGCTTGCATCAACACCATCAATATCTTCCACTCTCTCTTTCATTTCCTTTGCAGCTTTATTAGTAAATGTTATTGCCAGTATATTCCATGGCTTTATTCCTATATCTTTTATCATATGACCTATTCTTGTAGTAATAACTTTAGTCTTACCAGAACCAGCTCCAGCTAACACTAACATTGGTCCTTCTACATTTAAAACAGCCTCTTTTTGTCGATCATTTAAATTATCATATATACTCATTATAGTTTCCCCTTTAAATATATTTTCACTATACTAGTATATCAAAACTCTAATAGTATTTCATCAAAAGTTTGAGATATTAATTCAGCAACATGCTCCATATTTAATATATCAAACCCTTTCTTTTTTTCTTCTTCATATATAACTTTATCCTTATGCTCATCTAATACAACATCTGACTGAACAGGATTACCTTTAAGGTTTATCTCTTTTAAATTATTAATAAAATTAATTGAACTTATATCTTTAATTTTATTGTTATTTAATCTAACTACTTCTAGATTTATCAAATGCATTAATATATCTATATTTGTAATATCATTATCTTCTAAATATAACTCCTCTAATTCTTCTAGGTTATAAAGATCATATATATTCCTTAAATTACAATTTCTTATTGTTAATCTCTTTAATTTTTTTAATTTCTTAAGAAAAGATATATTGTCTTTTAAATTCTCACCTGATATATATAACTCTTCAATATTTTCAAATTTCTCAATCGAATTAAAATTTTCTGCTCCTATATTAACCATTTTAGGAAGCTTTTTTATTTTCTTTGCCCTGTTTGTAGTAAGTGGTACTATTGGAAGTTTTACTTTGTTTTCTACATAATATCTTGCTAGATTCTTATCTTCTATCTTAATTATTCTATAATCACTTAATACATTTTTCACTTTACTAAGCAACTTCTATTTCCTCGCTTACAATACTCTCTTCTATTGTATCCAAATCTATAACATTATCAAAAACTATTTCTTCTTCCATTTTATTTGCTAAGTATTCTATATTTCTAATTTTCTCATCTTCTTTTTCAATTAACTTATCAACTGATTCTATATGTTTATCAATTTCTTCAAGCATCGACTTTAAATATTCTATATTATCATCAAAAAACATTAGCTCCTCACCATTGTTATTTTCATCAGACTTAGTTTCTTTTTTCTTATAAACTAAAACCTCTCTGATTAAATTATATGCCCTTATAAATAGTTTTCTTAAACTTTCTAAATTCATCTTATATTCTCCCCTTATTTCGCAGCAGCGACAAATACAATTATATCATGCTTTTTTTGTTTTTCAATAGAAATTTGCACAAAAAAAGAGCTTTTTAGCTCTTTAATATGTATAAATGTCTATGCCTTCTGGAAGTCTATCTTTGTTTATATTATCTTCCGTTCCCGCTGGCACTGATATTCTATTTGGATTACCATCAGACACATATAATCTGCTTGGATTTTGCTTATATTTTCGTAAGAAATCTCCCATATCCCAAGAATTCTTATCATCTCCTCTTAATCTAGGAGCTTTAAGTTTTGGATACTTTGCATGATAATAAGGATAAAACTTAGGAATACTTGGTCCTTCTTTAAATGCAATTAAGTAATTATACTCTGTATTCTCATATTTTCCATCAAATAAAAATTTATTTAAATCCTGGTTCTTAGGAGAACTTCCAAACGGAAGGGATAAAGTTTTTCCTACATACCCTTCTATATTATCAGCAAGCATGCTTTCAACCTTACCAATTTCTTTTTGCATTTCTTCACTTGTCTTATTTGTAAAATTACAATGTGTATAAGTATGATTACCTAACTCATATCCATTATCTAATAAATACTTAAACTTTTCTTCTAAAGTGCCTTCCCCTTGGAAAGGATTATTATTTCCATTTACATAAAATATAGATGCCTTACCAAAATCTGGATATTCTTCTGCAAATTTATTCATTATATCTACCGCTGTGTTTTCCTTAACAATTAAATCTCCATTCTCATTTCTTACCATAGAGAATGATGTATCTAATCCATCATCCCACGTAAATACAATAGGATGTTTACCAGCTTCTACATCTATCTTACCACTTATAAATTCTTCCATAGATATTAATCTAAAATCATTCTCATATAGGTACTTTAAATCACCTTCAAAGTCCTCTATTGTTCTTCTATATACATTTTTGCTTGGTTTTTCAGTTAACCCATGATACATAATAACTGGTATTTCTAAAAGTTCATTGGGTTTAATTTTTTCATAATCTATTTCTAAAATTTCTTCTTTAACTAATTCTTCTTTAGAAACTTCTTCATTATCTTTTTTATTAAATGATGATAAATCAATTTCAACCTCTTCAATCTCATCTTCTTGTTTTAATATTTCTCTAGCTTTTTCCCCTACAAAAGAATTTGGATTTTCTTTAACATATTTAATTACAAAAACAACTGCAAAAAATATAATTATATAGATCCAAAATTTAGTTATACCTTTCTTCATTTATATCCCCCTTTTAAAATAGCCTCTACATATGTAGAGGCTTTTTATTATTCTTCATCTATTACTGTGTCAGCTTCTATAACTTTTCTAATTTTAGGTGCTTTACCATATAAATCAATAAACATTGCTTCTATTTCATCACCTGTTATTTTTTCTTTATCTAATAAAGTCTCAGACATTTTATGAAGCATATCCATATTTTCTTTTAACAAGTCTATAGCTTTCTTATAAGCTGTTTCTACAATATTTTTAATTTCATTGTCTATTGTAGCTGCAACCTCTTCACCATATACTCTTGTATGTCCATAATCTCTTCCTAAGAAGACTTCATCGTTATCTGAACCAAATTGTATTGGTCCAAGCTTATCGCTCATACCATATTTAGAAACCATATTTCTAGCTATACTTGTTGCTCTTTGTATATCATTTGATGCTCCTGTTGTTATATCATCAAATATAATCTTTTCAGCAGCTCTACCACCTAATAAAGTAACAATTTCCTGTTCCATTTCAGTCTTAGTAACATATAATCTATCTTCTTCAGGAATATGCATAGTATATCCACCTGCTAATCCTGTAGGTATAATAGAAACGCTATGAACTGGATCCATTTCACTAAGTACTTCATGAAGTATTGCATGACCAGCTTCATGATAAGCTGTAACTTTCTTTTCTTTATCTGATATTACTCTACTCTTCTTTTCTTTTCCTATTCCGACTTTTATAAATGCTTCTCTTACATCATTCATAATTATCTTTTTTCGATCTGCTCTTGCAGCTTCTATGGCACTCTCATTTAATAAATTCTCAAGATCTGCACCTGTGAATCCTGAAGTCATCTTCGCAATTTCTGACAAATCAACTTCATCTTCAAAAGGTTTTCCTTCGGCATGCACTTTTAATATAGCTTCTCTACCTTTTATATCAGGTCTACCTACAACTATTTGTCTATCAAATCTACCTGGTCTAAGTAAAGCTTGATCTAGGATATCTGGTCTATTTGTTGCAGCTAATACTATTACTCCTTCGTTCTCTGCAAAACCATCCATTTCTACAAGCATTTGGTTAAGTGTCTGTTCTCTTTCATCATGTCCACCACCAAGACCTGCTCCTCTTTTTCTTCCTACTGCATCTATTTCATCTATAAATATTACACTTGGTGCATTTTTCTTTGCTTGTGTAAATAAATCTCTAACTCTTGAAGCTCCTACCCCAACAAACATTTCAACAAAATCCGATCCTGATATTGTGAAAAATGGTACTTCCGCTTCGCCTGCTACAGCTTTAGCCAATAAAGTTTTACCTGTTCCTGGAGGTCCAACTAACAAGAATCCTTTAGGTATTCTTGCACCTAGGTCCATAAACTTCTTAGGAGTCTTTAAAAATTCAACAATTTCTGTTACTTCTTCTTTTTCTTCATCTAACCCTGCAACATCTTTAAACTTTATTTTATTTTTATCCTTATCTATAAGCCTAGCTTTACTCTTTCCGAAGTTCATGACTTTTCCGCCACCACTTCCACCTTGAGATGAACTCATAAAGAAGCTAAATACAAATATTAGAAGTCCAATACCTAGAAGTGTTGGTATTAAATTAATAACCCAATCATAATTCTCAGCTAATTTAGTATTAACTTTAATATCTTCTCCATCATATTTATTAAGTTCATTTAAGAAGTTCGATGTATCTGGAAGTACAATTTCTTGTATCTTCTCATCAGCTTTAATCTTAACTTTTACTACACCACTTCTGCTTTCTTTCTCTGTAACAACAGTTAATTCTTCAATTAACCCCTCATCACCTTTTTTATATTCAGTTATAATATCTTTATATGTTAACCCTTTTGTTTGAGATGATTTAACACCACCTTCAGGAGCAACTACTAATATTGCTATAAATACGGTAAATATGATAAGCCATATACCTAATCCACTTTTATCTTTCACTTAATCTCCTCCTTTTTTCTATAATGAATGTTATCACAACGAACTCGTAAAATCAATCATCTAACCTTTATTGTCAAAGGTTTTTTTGTGCTTTTATCTACTCCATATTCACTTGATATAACCTCACCAATTATAAGTATAATTTCATTTCCTTTTGCTAATAAAACTTTACTGTCCCTTTCTTCTCTTGGCACTTTATTGTTTATAAAGAAACTCTTTAGTTTTCTAGTCCCACCAAGTTTAATATAGTCACCATCTCTTCTGTTTCTTATTTTAAGTTTTTCTAATTCTCCAACTTTATCAAGATCAATTGCTAATTTACTAACAACCTCTTCTGTATATATATTTAAGCCTAATTCTTTTATCTCTATGAAGCTTTTATAGTCATATTCAAATTTCTCTATATTCTTAAGCTCTTTCCTTAGCTTAATTTCATCATACTCTACAGCTAACTTTACATTATTGGGCAAATCCATAATCTTTCCGGTCTTCCTATAAGCAATAAAATCTAATATCAGCTCCATATGCTTGTATCCGACATCTTTCGAAACTTCTTTTGCTTCTAATAACTTATATATTATTTTCTTTTTTTCAAAAACTCTAAGAGCATTAAATTTATCAATGTTTATAACTTCATTCTCTTTTACTATATTTTCATATATATTATTTATAATTTCTTCAACATAATTATCTTCTTCTCTTATTATATCCATAAGTCTATTAACATCGTTTAATATATTTTCATCAAAGTTTTGTTTTAAGTATGGCAAAAGAATATTTCTTATCTTGTTTCTTGAGTATATATTTTTAGCATTAGTTTCATCTATTACAAATTCAACATTTTCCTTTTCACAATAATCTTCTATTTCTTCTCTGCTACATTCAATTAATGGCCTAATAATATTTTTTGATGATGGCATAATACCTCTTAAACCTTTTATTCCAGTTCCTCTAAAAAGTCTCATAAAAAAAGTTTCAACTTGATCATTGCTATTATGAGCAACAGCTATCTTATTACAATCTTCCTTATCAGCAACTTCTCTATAATAACTATATCTTACATATCTACCGGCCTCTTCGTCAGTTATCTTCATCTCTTTTGCTATTTTTGAAACATCAAATGCTTTTGTATAACATATAACATCATTATTACTACAGTATTCTTTAACAAACTGCTCATCTCTTTCCGCAGTTCCTTCTCTAAACTTATGATTTATATGTACAGCTACTATTTTAACATTCATCTCTTTTCTAATTGTTAAGAAAAAGTTAAGCATAGCCATCGAATCTGGTCCGCCTGAAACACCTAAAACTATATTATCACCTTTATTTACCATATTATATTTTTTAATTGTTTTTAAAATTTTTTCCCTCACTACAATCTCACCTTTTCCAAATAAAAAATAACCTCTATAAGGTTATTTTACTACATCTTGTGCACTATCTACAAATATAAACTCATTTTTCTTTATATATCCTAATTTTCTAGCAAGCTCTTCAATGTATTCATCTGTCATACATTCTTCTTTTTCAAGTCTTACCATCTTTTCTTCATCAGAAGTATTTTCGTATTTATTCTCTAATTCAACAAGTAATTCATTTTGCTCTTGTATCTTAGAATTAACTTCTGTGTATCTCATGTATGTAAACATCAAAAGTGAAAGAGTTAATATTAAAAATATTTTATTCTTCCCAATCAATCTCATATAACCACCCTGCTAGTTCTTATTACATTTAGTTTATAACTTTTTAGGCCATATGTAAATATTTTTTATAAAACTTCATACATATTCTCTGCTTCTTCTTTTTTTACTGTTTCTTTAATGATTAAAATCTTTACTTTTTTAATTTCTTCACCAAACTTTATTTCTAACACATCTCCAACTTTTAAACTTGTAGATGATTTAGCATCTTTTCCATTTACTTTTATTCTTCCTGAATCTGCTGCTTCTTTTGCTACAGTTCTTCTTTTTATTATTCTAGATACCTTTAAATATTTGTCTAATCTCATATTTCCTCCTAAAGAAAAAACCTACGCAAAAGCGTAGGTCTAATTTATAATTACTTATTTACTGCATCTTTTAAAGCTTTTCCAGCTTTAAATCTTGGTACAGTGCTTGCAGGAATTTTAATTTCTGCTCCTGTTTGAGGATTTCTTCCTTTTCTTGCTTTTCTTTCAGTTACGTCGAAAGTTCCAAATCCAACTAATTGAACTTTTCCTTTCTTAGCTAATTCACTTGCTACTGCTCCTTCGAAAGCTTTTAATGCTCTTTCAGCATCCTTCTTTGTAAGACCAGTTTCTGCAGCCATTGCTGCTACTAATTCAGCTTTGTTCATTATTAGTGCCTCCCCATAATTCTTTTATTTTAAATTTTTCCGAAACCGATGTACCTTTAAGTGCCTATCGACTAAGGGTTTCAAGTTATTTATACCCCTATTCGTTATTTTTGTCAAGGTATTTCAAAAAAATTTATTTATTTGTTCTTTCGTACATTTTATAATACCGTATCTCAAAAATCAAGCTTTTTTTACTATTTTGTTTCTTCTTCCTCTTTATTTTTAAGTTCTTCAGCATTATCTTCCACTATTTCTTCTTTGTTTTCTTCATTTTCAACTTCTTTTTTCTCATATTTAAGATTCTCAAAATATTCTTCATCTTTAACAATTTCTACTTCTTTTTTCCATGTTTCTAATGCTTCATTATAACTATCCATAATATTTTTATATTCTTCATTTTCTTTATCTACAACATATACATATTTATAAAACTCTTCTTTTATTTCTTCTTCATTTATTTTATTAACTTCATATGATTTAAGATTATTTAACTTTATTTTAAATATTACTGCTTTGCCAGCTAGTGTAGGTTGTCCATAATTTTCCGGGAAAGTTACATTAATATCAAAATTTGTTCCAACTTTTTTCCCTATAATTTGCTCTTCAAATCCTGGAATAAATGTTCCTGATCCAAGACCTAAATCATGCCCTTTAGCAGTTCCACCTTCAAATGCAATTCCATCTAATATACCTTCATAGTCAATGTTTGCAACATCACCTTTTTTAGCTGTTTTTCTTCCTTTAACTTCTGTTAACTCGCCTTTTTTAGCTTCATCTATTCTTCTTTCAAGTGCCATTTCTACCATTTGTTTTTCTTCTTCTGTTTTATCATCAACATGTTTTTTAGCAATTTCATATGTTGGTTCATCAACTTTAACTGATTCACCCATTTTTCTCATATATTCACTAACAAGCATACCTTCACTTATTACCTTCTTAACTATTTCTTCATGTGTTTTTTCATCAACATTTGCTGTTTCTTTATTGTATTTTAAGAATTCTGGTAAATTTTCATAACTTGAATCTACTAATTCTTCTTGTTTTTCTATTGTTACTTCTTCTTCTTTTACTTTCATGATAGCATATTTAACTTCTGATATAGCTTTAACCGTTTGATCTTTTGCTTTATCGTAAGCATTTTCGCCTTCTATCTCAACTTCCCATATATTTGATCCACCATTTTTTTCATAAACATCTTTCATCATTTTGAAATATGTTTCAAATTCGTATTGGCTCACCTCATTATCACCAATTGTTAAAACTGTTTTATTAGCTTTGCTACAACCTGTAAACATTACAGCTAAAGCTAAAAATAATACTAATATTTTTTTCAATTTAATTCCCCCTATACTTTCTTTTTTAAAATTATAATTTACTTTTCTTCTTTTTTCAACATTTTAAACTCTTTTACAAGAACCTTCATTTTGTCTATTATATCTTTTCTATTAAGCTCCCACGGTCTATATATAACTTTAGGCTGCTCTGATATTTCCAGATGCATCTTACCTGAAAACTTATCCATAAACTTCTTAAGCTTATCAATATCAATAGGCGCATCTTTTAAAAATTTAAATTCGATCTCATTACCAGTCTGCATAATATCTGTAATTCCAATCTCATTAGCTTCGGCTTTTATAAGAGAAACTGCTAATAAATTTTGTACAGGCTTTGTAAGCGTTCCAAATCTATCTTCAATTTCTTCCCAAATATCATTATAATCTTCTGCATTTCTAATATTTGAAATCTTTTTATACATTTCAAGTTTTTGCACTTCATCACCTATATATTCCCTTGGTATATAAGCATTTACTTCAACTTCTACGCTAGTTTCAAACTTCGGTCTAACTTTTATACCCTTTTTCAGCATAACAGCCTCTTCTAGCAATTTACAATAGAGTTCATACCCTATAGTCTCCATATGTCCATGCTGCTGTTTACCTACAAGATTTCCTGCTCCTCTTATTTCTAAATCCCTCATAGCTATTTTAAACCCTGAACCAAACTCAGTGAATTCTTTAATAGCGTGAAGTCTCTTTTCAGCATCTTCATTTAATATTTTATCTTTCTTATATGTTAAATATGCATATGCTAGTCTATTACTTCTTCCAACTCTACCTCTTATTTGATAAAGCTGAGATAATCCCATTCTATCAGCATTTTCAATTATCATGGTATTAACATTTTGAATATCTATCCCTGTTTCTATTATTGTTGTACATACTAAAACATCATATTCCTTATTAACAAAATCAACCATTATTTTCTCAAGTTCGCTTTTACTCATCTGTCCATGAGCTACTACAATTCTTGCTTCTGGAACTAACTCATTAACTTTATTTGCAAATTCTACAATATCTTTTACCTGATTGTACAAGTAAAAAACTTGTCCTTCTCTTGCAAGTTCTCTATAAATAGCCTCTTTTATTATCAAATCATCTTTTTCAAGTACAAATGTCTGTATAGGCATTCTCTCTTTAGGCGGCTGTTTTAATATACTTATATCTCTTATACCTGACAAACTCATATGTAAAGTTCTTGGTATTGGTGTTGCTGTAAGCGATATTGCATCTACTTCATCTTTAAACTGCTTCAATTTCTCTTTCTGCGCCACTCCAAACCTTTGCTCTTCATCAATAATTAAAAGTCCTAAATCTTTATACTTCACATCCTTTGATAATATTCTATGAGTCCCTATTAAAATATCCACATCTCCACGTTCTAGCCTTCTAAGAATTTGTTCTTGTTCTTTCTTAGTTTTAAATCTTGATACCGTTTCAATGTTAATCGGAAAACTGCTCATTCTTTCTACAAAAGTATTATAATGTTGTTGCGCAAGTATAGTTGTAGGAACTAAATATGCTACTTGCTTATTATCTTGAACAGCCTTAAATGCAGCTCTTATTGCAACTTCTGTTTTTCCATATCCTACATCTCCACAAACAAGTCTATCCATAACTTTCTCTGATTCCATATCTTCCTTAACTTCATCAATGGCTAAAAGTTGATCCTCTGTTTCATCATAAATAAACATACTTTCAAACTCTTTTTGCCAAACACTATCATCTGTATATTTAAATCCTTTAACATTTTCCCTTTGGGCATAAAGTTCTATTAACTCTTTAGCCATATCCTCAATAGCTGCTTTTGCTTTAGCCTTTGTTTTTACCCAATCAGCTCCACCTAATTTTGTAAGCTTTGGCGCGGCACCTTCTGATCCTATATACTTTTGAATATTGTCCATTTGCGTAGTTGGTATAAATAAAGCTCCACCTTTAGCATATTCAATCTTAAGGTAGTCTTTTATTATGCTATTAACTGTCATTCTTTCGATTCCTCTATAAACACCAATTCCATGATTAACATGAACAACATAATCATTTAACTTAAGCTCTGTAAAGTTTTCAATCTTTTTACCACCAGTATATTTAGCCCTCTTTACCTTCTTGTTCTCATCTCCAAAAAATTCTCTATCAGATATTACTACAAACTTTTCATCTACATACTCAAAACCTTTTTTAAAACTCCCATGGTGAATAGTTACAATTCCTTCATGAAGTGGAATTTCTATATGATTTTTATAAACTGACAATATATTTTTATCATTAAGTTCTTTCTCAAACCTTAGTCCTCTATTTTCATTACCTGCAAGAAGAAGTATCTTATATTTTTCTTTAACATAATGTTTTAACTCTTCTTCTAAAATATCAAATTGCTTATTAAAATTTATTATAGATTTACTTTTTACATCTAGCTTAAAGCCTGTCTTTATTCCTTCATCAAGCATTGCAAATTTAACATTTTCTCTCTTGTTAAGTTTACTCATTATTTCTTCATAAGAAAATATCATATTACTTTGCATCGGAAGCATGGTTCCTCTTTCAATTCTTAACTTAATCGAGTCTTCAAACTCTTTATATGACGCATGATACTTTCTTTCAAGTTTAATAGGTTCATCAATACATATTATATAATCTTCACCAAAATAATCTAATATATTACTTGGATTCTCATATAAATAATTTATATACGCTTCAGGATGATCTATTTTTTGTTTGTTCTCAATACAATCTATCAATCTCTCAAATTTACCTTCTAAGTTTTCTGCTGATTCTTCTAGCCCTTTTGTTTTAAGCAAACTCTTTTGACTTTCGAAATCTTCTCTTAATTTATCTGTGCTGGCATTTTCAATAAAAAACTCTTTAGCTGGAATTATTTTAGACTTCTCTAGTTTTTCTAATGATCTTTGAGTATCTAAATCAAAATATCTTATAGAATCAACTTCATCATCCCAAAATTCAATTCTTGTAGGATGTTCTTGTCCTAAAGAATAAATATCTAAAACTCCACCTTTAACACTATATTGTCCTCTTGCCTCAACAGCATCAACTCTTTCATATCCTAATAAATTTATATTATCTATCAATACGTCGAGTTCATATGTATCTCCTAATTTTATCTCTACTATAGCTTTTTCATAGTCTTCTTTTCTTAACATTTTTTCCATTAAAGATTCTACTGACATAACTACTGTAACTGGTTTGTTTGCGACTAGCTTTTTCAGGACTTCAGCTCTTTTATTAAGTACATTTTTACTACTAGCATCAGCTATAAAAAACAATAAGTTTTTAGCAGGAAAATAACTCAAGTCGGTATTTTCAAAATACTTCATATCTTCCACTACTTCTTGAGCTCTATAGTCATTGTTAGTTATTATCAATAATGACTTACCTGTCTTTTCACTTATCCACTTTGCAAAATGAATTTTTTGAGAATCTGTAAGCCCCATAACCAAGGGCTTTTTATCTAGTTTATCTATAAGTTCTATATATTTCTTATTTCCATCTAATATTTCAAGTGTCTTATTCATAGCCTCTCCCTTAATTATAATTATTCATAGCTTCATCTATTCCAGCGCTTAAATATACATTTAAGGCTTCGACAGCAGTTTTTATTTCTCTATCTACTATAACTTTATCTTCTTTATTAAACCTACCTAAAACATAGTCTGCAAGGTCCATGTAATCTGGTTTATTTCCAACACCAAATCTTAATCTATCAAATTCTTCTGTACCTATCATCTTAATAATATTTTTTATACCATTATGTCCTCCAGCACTACCTTTTTTCTTTATTCTTATTTTCCCTACATCTAAACTTATATCATCATAGATAACAATAATATCTTCATTAGTTACTTTAAAGAAATTCATCACCTCTATAACTGATTCTCCACTTAAATTCATATATGTCTCTGGTTTAAGAACAACCACATCTTCTCCATTTAGTTTAAACTTAGTATAAATCCCTTTAAACTTATTTTTATCTATTTTAAGACCTTTTTCATCAACAAAAGCATCTATTATGTCAAACCCGACATTATGTCTTGTTTCATCAAATTTAGCGCCTGGATTTCCTAATCCAATTACTATTTTCACATTTACACCTCCATGACTTTATGCCCTAACTTTAAAAAAGCTAGGGCTGTTTATTAAAAATATTATAACATTAAAGAAAGCTCTTTAAAAGAGCCCTCTCTATCTTTTTAATTGGTCTACATATACTTCTATTTTATTAATCAAATCATCTTCTAACTTAGTTGTTTTAACTACTGCTTCTGCCTTTTTAAACATATTTTCTTCCATCCCATGCTCTTCCATATACTCTTCTACTTCATCTAATATATCTACTCTGTCCATTGGTTTTTCTGGTTTACCTGTTGTTATAAATAATTCTTCTCCTACAATACGATCTAATCCTCTAAATAACTCATAAGCATTGCTATACAGCATATTTTCTTTCATTTCTCCTGTTAATGCACAAAAAAACTCTAAATCCCTTTCAAGCATATCTAAGGACTGCTCTTTATAGTTACCTTCCTCTTTCAAACTTGCTACAATACTTTTATAAGCTTTTTCGCTAATATCTATCCCTACTTCTTTTAATAAAATATTTCTCATTTCTTCATAAGATATACCACTAACATTTTCCACCATAGTTACCTCCATATAAAATATTTTACTTCCCTTATATTTTAACACATCTTAATTGTTTCTAAAAACTCACCTTCATCATTGATAATTTAGTCAAAATGTTATATATTATACTTAAGAATTTAGGAGGTGTAACAATGGCATATCAAATTAGTGAAGAATGTATAGCTTGCGGTGCTTGTGAGCCTGAGTGTCCAGTTGATGCTATAACATTTGATGATTCAAAAGGACAATATGTTATCGATGAAGATACTTGTATCGATTGTGGCGCTTGTGCAAACGTTTGTCCTGTTGACGCTCCAAAACCAGAATAGAGCAACAAAAAAAGACCTTAAAGTCTTTTTTTATTGCTGTAAATTAGCAAATTTTGTGTATTGGCCTAACCATGCTAAATGCACAGTTCCCGTAGGTCCATTTCTCTGCTTTGCTATTATTACTTCAGCTTGATTTTTAAATTCAGTTGTATCTGGATTATAATATTCATCTCTATATAAAAACATTACTACATCTGCATCCTGCTCTATTGCTCCTGATTCTCTTAGATCTGAAAGCATAGGTCTTCTATCTGCTCTACTTTCACAAGCACGTGAGAGCTGAGATAAAGCTATTACAGGAACACTAAGTTCTCTAGCTAATGCTTTTAAATTTCTAGATATATCAGATATTTCCTGTTGTCTTGATTCTGTTTTTCCACTACCCGACATTAGTTGTAAATAATCTATAACTATCATACCAAGACCTTTTTCCATCTTTAGCCTTCTACACTTGGCTCTCATTTCCATTATAGATATTCCTGGTGTATCATCTATATATACAGGTGCCTCTGATAAAGGTCCCATAGCTCTTGTTATTTTAACCCAGTCATCTTGACTCAAGTTACCTGTTCTTACTTTTTGAGCATCAACCATAGCTTCTGTACAAAGCATACGATTAATAAGTTGTGTCTTTGACATCTCAAGTGAGAATATTGCTACTGGAACATTTTTTCTAGTAGATGCATATTGGGCCATATTTATTGCTAATGCTGTTTTCCCCATTGAAGGTCTTGCAGCAACTAACACTAAATCTGATGGCTGCATTCCTGAGGTTCTATGATCAAGTTCTGAAAATCCTGTTGAAACTCCTGTTACATCTTGATCATTAGTATATATATTTTCTATTTGCTCAAATGCTTCCATAAGAACATCTCTCATCTCAGCAAAGTCTTCAGAGCTCTTATTTTCCATTATGTTGAATATGCTTTTTTCAGCCATATCAAGTATGCTATCTACGCCTTCTTCACCTTCATAACTGGCTGCTGATATATCTCTTCCTGCCCTAATCAACTTTCTAAGCACAGATTTTTCTTCTACAATAGCTACATATGTTTTAATTCTTGCTGATGTAGGAACTATATCTATCATTTCAGACAAATAATTAATTCCACCTATTTCATTTAAAACACCTTTTTCTTCTATTTTGTTTTTTATAGTTACTAAATCTACTGGTTCGTTTTTCATATAAAGCTCTTTCATCGCTTTAAAAAGTTCTCTATGGCTTGGCTTATAAAAATCTTCCTCATTAAGTGTTTCAACAGCAACCAAAATAGCATCTGGATCTATCATCATAGAACCTATTACAGATTGCTCCGCTTCTATGCTATGTGGTGGAACTTTACCTAAAATTTGTTTATCCATAGTTCTCCTCCTATCCCAATTCTTTTACATTAACATCTAATTCAGCTATTACTTTTGTATGTAGCTTTATCTTTACTTTATGTACTCCTAATGTTTTAATTGGTTCTTTTAAAACTATTTTCTTTTTATCAATTTCTAATTTCAATTGTTCTTTTATCTCAGAAGAAATTTCTTTATTTGTAACAGATCCATATATTTTACCTTCATCTCCTGATTTTACAAGTATAACTATATGATTTTCTTCTATAACTTTGCTAATTTCTCTTGATTGCTTAAGTTCCTCTTCCATTTTATGATCATGTGCAGCTTTTTGCACTTTTAAATTATTCATATTTTGAGCATTAGCTTCAACTGCCAATCCTTTTTTAAAAAGCATATTTTTAGCATATCCTTCCGCTACATTTAAAACATCACCTTTTTTACCTAATTTTTTAACATCACTTAATAATATAACCTTCATATTATACCTCCCTAAAATACTCTGTTATTACATTTTTAACCTGAACTACTGCATTTTCTACTATTTCATTCTTAAGCTGTCCTCCAGCTGCAGTGAAGTGTCCTCCACCACCTAATTTTTCCATAATTCTTTGAACATTTATATCTCCAAAACTTCTTGCACTTATTACCACATCATCTTTTATTTCTGTGAGTACAAACGAAGCTTTAACTCCTGAAATAGTTAATAAGTCATTTGCTGATTGAGCCGCCACTAAAGATGGGTTTTCAGCCTTACTCGTTCCTATAGCTATTGCTACGTTATCATTAAATATTTCTGTGTTACTAAGAGTTTCATTTTTTGCCATGAATGAATCAATATTATTTTGGAAAAGCATTGATACATTAGATCCTTTTGCTCCATTTCTTCTTAAAAATGCAGCCGCTTCAAATGTCCTTACACCAACTCTAAATATAAAGTTTTGTGTATCTACTGTTATCCCTGCAAGTAGGGATTCTGCTTCTAATGCATTAAGTTCAATTCCATCAATATATTGTATCATTTCTGTTATCATTTCTGAAGCCGATGAAGCATATGTTTCTACATAGCTCATCTTTGCTTTTTTTACATAATCTGTCGTTTTTCTATGATGATCAAAAACAACTATGTCATCTACTTTTTCTATTATATCTGGAAATTCTGTATATGTAGGTGCATTAACATCAACTATTACAAGCAATGTTTTCTTATTAACTACATCAAGTGCAAAATTACCATCAACAAACATATCTTCTTGAAACTCACCAGATAATTTAAGCTTAGAATACAAATGGTGTATAGATGTATTTACATCATTTAGTATTATATGAGCTTCCTTACCTAAATGCTTAGCAATTCTATAAACCCCTACTCCAGCTCCTAAACAATCAAGATCGGGTCTCTTATGTCCCATTACTAAAACATTGTCTGCCTCTTCTATCATCGATTTTAACTCTAAAGCTTTAACTCTTGATTTAACTTTAGTTTTTTTATCAACTTCTGGCTTTTCTTTTCCACCAAAAAATGTATATTTATCTTCATACTTTATGATTACTTGATCTCCACCTCTACCAACAGCTAAATCAATAGCTTCTTTTGCATAATCAAAATTTTGAGTGAGACTTGTTACAATTCCACCAACACCAACACTAAGTGTTATTGGAACTTCATTTCCTACATCTATTTTTCTAATTTTATCTATTATCTCAAATTTATTTTGTTCAAGCATTTTGATTTTATCATTTGTAAATAGAAGTATATATTTATCTTTTTCATACTTCTTTAATATTGCATCTATACTCTCTGCAAATTCATTTAAACTCTTATCTATTAGTGCAAATAATATTGATGTTTTAATTTCTTCCATTTCCATAATTATACCTTCATAATTATCAACCGATATGAGCATTGTTGTTATTTTTTCATTTGTATATTTCTCCATCAATTCTTCATAATCTGTTTTATCAAAAAATGCTACTGAATATACATAATCCCCAACTTCATTTTTTTGTTCTGGAACTTCTATCAAATGAACATAAACTCTGTATGTTCTTCCATCAAATACAATTTCCTTATCAAACGTTTCTACGTCTTTCTTAAATTGATCTACATGTAGCTCTGTAATCAGCCTATTTATATTTTCATTCATAATTGCATCTTTACTTCCTATAAGCTCTTCAAACTTAGGATTATGCCATTTAACATCACCACTTAAATCTAAAACAACATAAGGCCATGGACTATTTTGAAATACATCTCTTTGTATTAAAGCCATACCATCTTCAATATTTTTTAGATGCATATCTCTACTTCTTTTCATTACTGCTGACCATACCATAGTTGCCAAAAGAACAACTATTAACATTGTTATATCAAGTCTTACCATTTCCCAATCCTTGTTATAAAAAGCTAATATTGCAAATACTAAAATGATTAAATTTAAATATTGATATTTAAACCAACCTTCAAACTTTCCTTTAGTTGCCTCTAAACTTATCATAATGCCTCCTACTTTATCTTTTTTCTTATCCCAAACGCTATATCAACAAAACCTAGCAACAAAAATATCTCTTGTAATATCATTGATAAGGCTAATATAAATCCAGCAATCAACTTGCTTTTTGTATTTTTAAAAATGTAATATACTGCTGTTATAACACCTTGAACATATATTAATGAACTAACTATTAACTGTGCATTTAATAAAAGTTCATAAGCAACACTTTCATTATTGCTAAACATTCTTATTAGCAAGCTACCAATAAAAAATGCATATATATATTTCTTGCTTACATTGAATTTCAATACTTCTACATACACTTTATGCTTTCTAATCATAGATTCGATAATAACCGATAACATTGCTATTATATATGAGTATATTAATAATATTGCCGGAATATATATTATAGCAACATTTCTTATTCTATCAATAAGCTCATATTTTTCAATACCCTCATCAATACTTGCAAAAAATTCCATATTAAAACTCTCTGCAACTATATTATTATATTCTATAATCAAATCTACTCCATCTAAATATTTTAGTAATAATCCTACAACTATAAATATCAAAAATTGAAACAATCCTGCATATTTAATTTTATCTATTATACTATTTTTATGTAACATTATATTCATTATTATAACTGGTATAAAGGTCATAGCTAGCATGCTATATATTATATAACTTTTGTTTCCAGCTAAATACATACCTAAAATCACTGCACCTACAGATAAAATCAAATAAACTTTTTTATTTTCTGTTTTATCTAATAATATATTTACTAGAATTTGAATACTTACTATTCCTAATAAATTTGATATCACATCTAGTCCATTTAACTCTTTTCCCATATAGGATATAAGTATTAAAACACTTAAAATAATTATTCTCATAATGCCTCTCTTTCCCTTAAAATTATATCATTTATACACCAATAAAAAAAGCACGAATTGAAATTCAATTCATGCTTATATTTATTATTCAGCAACAAATGGCACTAAAGCTATTTGTCTAGCTCTTTTAACTGTTCCTGCAACCATTCTTTGGTGCTTAGCACAGTTTCCAGTAGCTCTTCTTGGTAAAATTTTACCTCTATCGCTAATGTATTTTTTTACTGCTGCTTCATCTTTGTAATCTAAAGTTGAATCGTTAGCACAAAATACACAATACTTAGCTCTTCTTCTTCTTTTGAACATAGCTATCTCTCCTTCCAACAATTAGAATGGTAAATCGTCGTCATCCATGCTTTCATTTATTGGGTAAAATCCTTCATCTGTATTACCAGTCGCTGGTGCTGCTGATTGATTAGAAGAACTTGCTCCTTTACTTTCAGCAAAGTGTTGTTCTTCAACAACAACTTCTGTAGACCATTGTCTAACACCTTCTTGATTTTCCCAACTTCTAACTTGAAGTCTTCCAACAATACTAACTAATTGTCCTTTTCTATAATACTTTTCTGCAAATTCTCCAGATTTTCCAAATGCTACTACATTTATGAAATCTGCAGTTTGCTCACTATTACGTGAAAACCTTCTGTTAACAGCAAGAGTATATCTAGCAACTGCCAATGGCTGGTCACTTTGAGTATATCTAACTTCTGGATCTTTTGTTAATCTTCCCATTAATATAACTTTATTCATTTAATAGGACCTCCTCGAAATTATTTTTCTTCTTTAACTGTCATATAACGCATAACTTTTTCCATGATTTTAACATCACGTTCGATTTCTGCTGGAGCATCAACGTTTGCAGTATACGTAATAAAGAAATAGAAACCTTCTCTTAGCTTTTCAATTTCGTAAGCTAACTTTCTTTTTCCCCATTCGTCTACGTTAGTGATTTCTCCACCAGCTCTAGTTATTAAAGATTTTACCTTCTCAACTGTAGCTTTTACTTCTTCTTCGCTTATAGTTGGGTTGATAACTAATGCTAATTCGTAATTGTTCATAACGCACCTCCTTCTGGTCTTTGGCCCATATAACTATATATGAGCAAGGATAGGAATTAAATTCCTAACAGTTATATATATTACTATATTTTCTGTCTTTTTTCAAGTATTTATCCCTTTTTTATGTTTTTAGGCGATATTATATATAAAAACACAAATGCTGCTAATATAAGCATTGAATTGGGATTATTAGAATTTGCTGTTGTTCCTGATAATAAAATACCTATTATAGCTATTCTTGAAAGATTTTCTTTTACTAATTTCATATTAACTTCTCCTTTAATATTCTAAATAAAACATTGCATCTTTACCAAAATTATTTTTCGCTTTACTGTCTGCTCCTGCACTTACAAGAATTTCATAAACATCAGACTTTCTTCTCATTGAAGCATGTATAAGTGGAGTATTTCCCTTGTCATCCTTCACATTAATACTTTTCTTATCTTTTTCTATTATAGCCTTAACAAGTTCGCTATTTCCATCTTTAACAGCCTTTATTAATATAGTTTCTCCATTATTTATTTTATTATTTAAATTTGCTCCTGAATTTACTAACAACTCAGCAATTTCAAATTCTCTAAACTCAATTGCCATGTTAAGCGCATAATTATCTCTATTATTTTTTATATCTATATCTGCTCCGTTAGCTATTATTGATGAAACAATATTATATTGACCTTTTTCTATCGCTGCCATAAGAGCTGTTTTACCGTTATTAGCCGCAACATTTAAATCTGACTTAAGTTCTAATATTTTCTTTGCCACTTCATATTTTTCATTTTCAATAGCAACAATTAAAAGTGTTTTTCCAAAATTGTTAGTTTTATTTAAATCAACTTTATCTATATTTGCTATGACATAATCTGTCTTACCAAATACCAAGTCATCAAATAAATTTATGCTAGTATCTTTGTTTTGATTTCCGTTTATTTTATCACTATTACCCGTTGTTACTTCTTTCATTCTATTTTCAAAATTAAGTGCTATAGCTGCCGCAATTTTATTAGTTGCTTCTCTACTTTTTATTGCATTGTCCTTAACTTTAACTATCCTTGCTTTTTCTTCTGCTTCTTTTCTAAGTCTTTCTTCTTCAATTTTTCTTTTTTCTGCCTCTAACTTTACTAGTCTTGCCTTTTCTTCAGTCTCTTTCCTAAGTCTTTCCTCTTCAGCTTTCCTCTTATCTTCTTCTAACTTTGCTAATCTTTCTTTTTCCTCAGTCTCTTTTCTAAGTCTTTCCTCTTCAGCTTTTCTCTTATCTGCCTCTAACTTTGCTAGTCTTTCTTTTTCTTCAGTTTCTTTTCTAAGTCTTTCCTCTTCAGCTTTCCTCTTATCTGCCTCTAACTTTGCTAGTCTTTCTTTTTCTTCAGTTTCTTTTCTAAGTCTTTCCTCTGCAGCTTTCCTCTTATCTTCTTCTAATTTTGCTAGCCTTTCCTTTTCTTCAGCCTCTTTTCTAAGTCTTTCCTCTTCAGCTTTTCTCTTATCTTCTTCTAATTTTGCTAGCCTTTCCTTTTCTTCTGCTTCTTTTCTAAGTCTTTCCTCTTCAGCTTTTCTCTTATCTTCTTCCAACTTTGCTAATCTTGCCTTCTCCTCTGCTTCTTTTTTCAGTTTCTCTTCTTCAGTTTTTTTGTTTTCAGCATCTATTTTAACTCTATTATATTCTTTCACACTTCTTGCTATATTATCGTTTTCTTTAGCATTTACCTTTATAATATCATTTATACTTTCTATCGCCCTAATAACATTATATATATTATCATTACTTTTTTTACTAATAACTATACCCTTATCTGTTTCTTCGTAATTCATATTAAGCAATGCTGCATCTCTTTCATCTAGGGCTATATACTTCTGCTTTCCAAACTCTATAAGCGGTTTTTCCATCTCAGCATTAGAGTAGTCATTTCCATCTATAGTTATTTTTTCCTCTTTTATCTCAGCATTATATTTATACGAAAAATCATTTTCAAATATTAAATTTTGATTGATACTACTAACCTCTGGCAAGTTGGTAGTATTGTCTATTTTCAAATATTCTTTATCATATATTATTCCTAAATTCTTACAAAAATCAGATCTTAAAGGATAGTAAATATTATTATTATATTTAAGCACTGGATATTTACTATTTTTATTATTTATTATATTGTCATTAATTTTTATCTCTTTATCATAAATCATTACTTCTATTTCTTTAGCGCTCACAGTTGTCACCATAACAATCATCAGTAAGCAAATTATTATCTTTTTCATTACTTTCCCCCTTTCTATTAATTTTATTAAACTTTACTAATATATGCAATTAAAAATGAAGAATTAACCTTGTAATTCTTCATCCATATTTAAAGATATTGCCTCTATTAATTTTTCCCCTTGCTTATATGCTTCCTTTGGCTCGGTACTATGTGCACTAATTTCATATATAAATCCAAATACATCTTCAAATCCATTGTTTTCTTCTACAAATCTTGAAGCTGTTTGACCATTAGGTATATAAACCTTGCCATTAGCTATAGCATTTTTAATAGCTTGATTTTTAGTTAACATAGGCTTAAGTTTAAGTCCTTCTATATTTCCAACTATTGATTCGCATATTTTTCTATTTTTCCCTACTGTTGTTTCTGGATTAACATACATAAAGTCATCTTTATCCACTTCATCCCCGTGAATATCTCCAAAAACAGTAACATTATAATTTTTAATGTATGTCTTCAAAACATTTATATTAGGTATATCTCCTCTATTCCAAGCTCTGTTATAATCAACACCATCAATATCAGTTCTTTGCTTACCAGCAATTGCTCCTGACATATTTACAAATGGTGCTATTATGATATTTTTATTTTTAAACTTATCTATTATCTCTATGCATTTATTTATTATACCTTCCATAAAGAAAGAACTCATTGTCTCTCCTGGATGTTGTCTCCCAATAAACATCAAAGTTTCTGCCTCTTGGGAACTTATATACTCTACAGTTTTAAATCCTTTTTTATGATTAACAACGTTAAATTCAGATCTTGAATCTACTTTTTCCATATATTTTTCATAATCTTTTATAGTATAAGGCTTATACCAGGCTAATTGTGTACCTTTTCCCACATTATTAAGTTCAAGACTAAGCGTTCCCATTCTATAATCATCATTTTCCTCGTATTTATAATTAAAAGGGTTAACTGTTCTTTCAAACCTTACTCCATCTTTTGATATATACGGAGCATATCCTTCCCAGCCTCTCCAAAAACCTGTTAAGTGTGCATTTTCAATGTTTATTACTAGATCTTCAAAATCTTTTTCAACTTTAAAGTTAAACCAATGATTAGTTTTATCTTTTTCTAAATGCTCAAGACTTAAACTTATTTTTTTATCATCATTTTCTATATACTCAATTGAACCACCTTCAAAATTTGATTCAATACATTTTCCCATATATAAACACCTCCAAAAATATTAATGCTAATAGCAACAATTGTTCCTAGAAAAGCTCCTACAATTACATCAACTGGATAATGTACTCCTAAATATATTCTAGAAACCCCTATCAAAACTGCTGTAGACAAAAATAATATAGCTATAGGCATTCCAAAATTAATTGCTAATAATGTCATAAGCATAAAACTGGTTGACGTATGACCAGAAGGAAATGAATACGTTTTTAATTTACATCCTATTCTTACACTACCTTCTACTTTTTCATAGGGTCTTGTTCTTTTATATATAATTTTAATACTTTGAACAATCACTGTTATAACAATTAATCCTAATGTCATTTTTAAAAACAACTCTTTATTTCCCATAAAATATAAAGCAAACGGCATAGCTATTGATACTGTCACTCCACCTAAAAATGTTATTATTAACATCACTAATTTAATTATTCTTGAATCATACCTGTTATTTATAGCTACATATAATTCTCTATCTACCTTTTTCAATTTTTCTTTCATTATTCAGCCTCATTAATTAACTTTCTTATAGCCTTATAAGTTTCAGTTGGGTTTTCAACATTTTTCAAAACAACTCCATTACTTCTAGCACCATTGTTTTTCATAGAAGTCATTGGAGTAGAAATAACAATTGTTCCAACATTAGCTTTCTTCTGCAAAACACTTCTTCTCATGTATATTTCTGTTACGTTTCTGTATTTAACAATCTTTTGCTCCATAGTTGAAAATCCTTCAAAATATTCAAGTTTATTTTTAAAAAATCTATATTCTGTTTTCTCTAAAGTATTTTTCTCTAAATAATATTTTGACGCTGTGCTCATAGCGAAAAATATTATCCCATATAATGCAAACATAATTGGTACAACGATGCTACTTATACCTGTTTGACTTAACGGCTCAAGCGTATAAAACCCAAATGCTACTGTTGCTATTACAGTAAACACTATTTGATTAAGTTCAATTTCAGAAATTGAAACCATTTTATCAAATTTTGGCTTTACAGATAATAATAACTTATCTCTTTCTTCTTCTTTATCTGGATTAACTCTAAAACCACACTCTCTACAATAATTTGAAATATCCTCTATTTTAGTACCACATTTTTGACAATACATTCTTTTACCTCCACCTTTTATTTGACACAAATTTTATTATAGTATACCATATGTTAATGGATTTTACAGGAGGAGTTTATGGAAAAATTTAAAATAGTAGCTACTACAACCTTTGGTCTTGAAGGGATTGTAAAGCGAGAATTAGAAAAATTAGGATATGAAAATTTAAAGGCTGATGTTAATAAAGTTAGCTTCATTGGAACAGCAAAAGATATAAGTATATGCAACCTATGGCTTAGGTCTGCTGAAAGAGTTTTTGTAGAAATTGCATCTTTTGAATGTACAACTTTCGAAAATTTATTTGAAGAAATCTCGAATATAAAATGGGAAAACTATATTTCAGAAAAAGGAAAGTTTCCAGTTAATGCTAAATCAATAAACTCAACATTATTTAGCCTTTCTGATATTCAATCTATAAGTAAAAAAGCTATAGTTAAAAGACTTTCTGAAGTATATAACACAAAGTGGCTAGATGAATCAGAGGAAACTTATAAAATATTAGTAGAAATAATGAAAGATCGTGTTTCTATTATGCTAGATTCTTCCGGTGCAGGACTTCACAAACGTGGATATAGAATCAAAACTAGTGCAGCGCCTATAAGAGAAACTTTAGCTGCTGCCATTGTCAATTTAAGTATGTGGAAACCTGACAGAACATTAATTGATCCATTTTGTGGTTCTGGAACAATCTTAATAGAAGCTGCTTTAGCTGCTAGAAATATAGCGCCAGGACTTTCAAGAAGTTTCGATTTTGAACATTGGAAATTCATTGATAGCAAACTTTTTAGAGAAGCAAAGAAAGAAGCTTTTAAACAAATGGATTATGATAAAGAATTAAAACTAATAGGTACAGATATTGATCCTGAGGTTTTAAAAATTGCCAGAGAGAACGCTGAAAATGCAGGAGTTGATGATTGTATCCATTTCCAACAAATGAATGTTTCAGAAATAAAATCAAATGATAAATATGGTTATATCGTAACAAATCCACCTTATGGAGAAAGACTTGAAGATAAATCTTCAGTTATTAAACTATATAACAAAATGAGAAAATCATTTGACACTTTAGATACTTGGTCTTTCTCAATCGTTACGTCTTTTGAAAATTTTGAAAAGACTTACGGCAAAAAAGCTAATAAAAACAGAAAAGTATATAACGGAAAACTTAAGTGTTATTTATACAATTTTTACGGTCCTAAACCACCAAAAAGAGTTCATTAAGAACTCTTTTTTTGTTTTATTAAATATGTATAATATACTGATATAACTACCAAGTAAATTAAAAGCAGCTTGTTTAACTCAATTTCTTTCAAAACAGATATATATATTTCAAAAAATAAATTCACTCCAATTGTAAATACTACGAAGAACCTAGTAAAATTATTTTCTAATGGTTTCTTTGAACTAATACTAAAAACTAACGTTATAATTATAAGCAGCATATTAGCTATCCCTAATATACTCTCCAGATTAAAATTTTCAAAACTCAAAGTATTAAATCCAACCCAGATCCCAAGAACTGCAAGCATAGATACAAATACACAATATTTTTTATTTTTCATCATTTTTTCATCCCTCTTATTAATATTTTCTTATACTCATTACTTTTATTATAAAAAATTATCCCTTGTTTTTCTGTAAGTTTAATAATATCCCTTATAACATTTTCATAATCAATTGAGCTTATTTTATTCCAGATCTCTCTATCAGGATTTTGCTTAATTATAACATATATATCATGATGTTTAATATCAAAATTTCCAAGTTCATTCTCATCTAACTCTTCTATTATTGTAATAATTTTATTTTTAGTATTCATTACAAATTCATTATATTTTTTAGTTATTGAATCATTAAAGCCATTAATAATAACTGTTATACCTTTATTTTCAAGTTCTTTAACAATAAATCCTAACATGTATAATGATTTTTCATCATATCTTCTAAACGCAAAACTATATATAAGCAATTCATTATCTTTTAATAGCTTCTCCATATTATTTTCATACTCAGTATAAAATCCTGAAAAATATAAATTTATAATATTAAACACTTTTTCATGTGCTTCTATCGAAATTTCATAATATGTATCAATAAATGATCTTTCCATATCTTTTTGCACTGTACTCATCTTAGTATCCTTATCTACCATATCTTTATATTTTTCCGGTGGATATTTTCTTAATGTTTCAAAATTAAATTTAATATTATTGCTTTCCAATATATATTCTATTCTATCCATATACATTCTATATGCTGTTTTAAGATCAGGAAATCTTTTTAAAAATATTAAAATCATATCTTTTAATGCTTCACTATCACTTGTAATCATAGGATTGTAGTTAAAATCTTTTTCTCCTATATCAATTTCTCTAATATTCTTCCCATAATTCGATACAGTTTTTATAAAATCTGCTTTATTTATACTTTTATCTATATTAAGTATTATTGTTTTTTTATCTTTTTGCAGATTATTTTCTATAAAATTCATCATTAGTGACTTTCTAGTCTTAATACTTTTTCCACTTATAACAACTCTCTTAGTTTGTTCATTTATTGCAACGCACTCGTTTCTATTCATTCCAACTATAATTTGATTATTGGGATGATTAAATGTACTACACTTAATCTTTCTCCTAACAGGTATTCTACTTTTTTCTTTTTTCCTTTTAACTTCATTAATTAGTATCATATATGTACTAACTAAGAACATTGATATTATAACATGCCATGTACTCTCAAGCCTTAATACATTCATGAATACAGTTACCAAACTACTTGGAAACTCTGTTATATTTTGCATAAATAAAATCATTTCGTAAAAATACTTTACAACATAATTTCCAATATCATTTCCTAGGACTAAATGATTTATAAATCCCAAAACAATGCTTCCAAAAAACAATGTATATTTACTCAAATTAAAAGCTTTTGCCAAAAAGTAAACAAGAACTGAAATTAAAAGTAGTGGTAAAAATACAAGAGTGTAAAAAACTAATATTATACCTTCAAGAACAAATTCAAAATCATTTTGAGCAATCTTTTTCCTTTCTCCGCTTTTCTTTTCAATTCTCTTAACTCTTTTTTCTATTTTCCTTATTTTTTCATCTTTTACTCCAGCCATTTTAATCCCCCCTTTATACATGGTTCTTACTATAATTATAATGCATAATTTAAATTTAATAAAATTCATCTAAAAAAAGACTACTCTTATTGAATAGTCTTTCTAATTAATTGATCATACATCATTTTAGATAATCCAAATCCATCCGACTCACTTGCCCTTTTAGAATATTCCTCATCTATCATCCCTTGAAACATTTCTTCAGTCTGACTTTTAGGAATTAGAGGATTTTGAGAACCTTTTCTCATCTCTTTAAACATAAGGTTGATAAATTGACTCTCTAACTTATCACAAACATCTTTAAGTTCTTCCTTATCTTTATCTGTTATTTTATCTTTTAAAATATCTTCGAATTTTGATGTATCTTCTTTTTTTGCTTTATTATTAACAATGTTAAAATTTTCTTTCATAGAAATGTTATTTATTTCCACTTATATCACCACTATCTTCTTAAATTGTTAACTTGTGAGAGCATTTCATCTGCTGCCTGAATAACTTTCGAATTAAGCTCATAAGCTCTTTGTGCCGTTATAAGGTTAACCATTTCTTCAACAACTTTAACATTTGACATCTCAACAAATCCTTGCTTAATTTCACCTTTTTTAGTATTTTCATCTGCTTCTGTTATAGGCTCTCCTGAGGCTAAAGTTTTCTTATATAAGTTATCACCTTTAGCCTCAAGTCCTTGATTGTTTTTAAATAACACTGTTCTAAGAACTATTCCTGTATCAACCATTTCCCCGTCAGTATTTTTGTATAAAAATTTACCTTCACCATCAACTGTTAATGTACTCATATTAACTTCTTCTGGAATTGTTATATATTCTCCCTCTTCATCAACAATAGGATATCCTTCTGCTGTAACAAGTGCCGTTTCACCAGTTTCTTCTGATGTTGATGTTTTAAATCTACCATCTCTTGTATACATTCTTTCTCCACCAGTTGTTATAACTTCAAAGAATCCATCTCCATCTATAGCAAAATCAAATTTATTACTAGTTTGAGTAATATTTCCAACCTCAAATGATCTTCTCGTAGCTGCTATTTTTGAACCTCTACCAATTTGAATCATAGAAGGCTTAACTTCTGAATTTTTATTTTTATCCACTTCTACTTTTTCTATGCTTTCATACAAAAAATCTTTAAATTCTTGTCCTTGCTTTTTATATGAAGCGGTATTAACATTAGCAATGTTATTAGCTATTGTATCAAGCTGAGCTTGAACATTTTTCATTCCTGCTGTTGAAGTTTTAAATGCTCCTATCATAATTATACTCTCCCTACATCATTTACTGATTTTCCTAATATTTCGTCTTGAACTTTAAGTATCTTTTGATTTGTTTCATAATTTCTCATAACATTCATCATTTCTACCATCTCATTAATTACATTAACATTTGATGATTCTAAATAACCTTGCATCAAAGTTCCTTTAAACTTCTTTTCTTTAGTCAGATCTGTCTTTTCGACAAAATTATCTCCAGATTTTTTCAATGATTTTTCATTCTCAAAATCTACCATTTTTATGATTCCAACTTCTTTTCCATTATCAAAAACTTTACCACTAGGGTCTACTATAACATTAGTTGTAGAGCATTTAATATTTCCTTTTTCACCTTTAACTCTATTTCCTAATTTATCTACCATATATCCATTTTTATCAAGTGTAAAACTTCCATCTCTTGTATACTTTTCAGTTCCCTCTACATCTACTGCAAAAAAACCATTTCCTTTTATAGCAAGATCATATTTACCACCAGTTTCATCTAGGCTTCCTTGAGAATAATCTGATGCAACCTCATCTAAAGTTAATAAGTCCTTTTTTGCCATTTCACCTTCAATAATAGTTTTAAAATCTCCAAACACAGCTGTATCTTTTTTAAATCCTGTTGTATTTGCATTAGCAATATTATTAGATATAACATCTAAATTTTGCATTCCTTTTCTCATCCCTATTGCCGATGTGTACATACTTCTAATCATGTGTTTCCTCCTTTTACACTTTTGACCAATCACATATCTCTACATATTTTCCAGTTCCTAAAGCTACACAACTAAGTGTATCTTCAGCAATTATAACTTTTATACCTGTTCTTTTTTCTATTAATTTATCTAAACCATGAAGTAAACTTCCTCCACCTGTCATTACAACACCTCTATCTGATATATCAGATGCTAATTCTGGTGGTGTCTTTTCAAAAGCTGCATGAACTGATTCTGCAACAGCCGAAACTGATTCATACAAAGCTTCCTTTATTTCTCTTGATGTTATTTCTACTTCTTTAGGCAATCCTGAAACTAAATTTCTACCGCTTATTTTCATTATATTATCTTCATACTTTTCATCAGCAGTTCCTATTTCAATCTTTACTCTCTCTGCACTTCTTTCACCTATTAATAAATTATATTTTTTTCTTATATATTTAACAATAGCGTCATCAAATACATCTCCTGCTACTTTTATTGAATTACTAACTACAATTCCACCTAATGATATAACTGCCACATCACTGGTTCCTCCACCGATATCAATTACCATACTACCTCTTGCTTTTGTTATGTCTATCCCTGCTCCAATAGCAGCTGCTATCGGTTCTTCTATAATCGCTACTAATCTTGCGCCAACTTGCATGGCAGCATCTTTAACAGCTCTCTTTTCAACTTCTGTTACTCCACTTGGAACGCAAACAGCAATTCTTGGTTTTAGAAAAAAACTTTTTCTTTCAACAACTTTATTAATAAAATACTTTAGCATTTTTTCTGTTGCACTGAAATTTGAAATAACACCCTCTCTAAGTGGTCTTATAACTTCAATATTTGCAGGTACTTTACCAATCATTTTTCTAGCTTCTTCACCAACTTCTATAACTTTTCCATTATCTCTATTTATAGCTACTACTGATGGTTCTCTCAGCACAATTCCTCTACCTTTAATATAAACAAGAATATTTGCTGTTCCTAAATCAATTCCTATATCCATTCCAAACATAACATACTCCCTCTCATATATAATTTATCGGCATTTCTCTTGTTTTTTATTATATCTAATATAAAAATAATTATCAATCACCAATTTGTTTACAATAATCTTACATTTTTATAGTTTTGCACAGAGTAATCCACATTATCCACATACTTATTAACAGAAAAACCCTTGTTTTTATTACATTTATGTTACATCATCATAGTTATCCACACTTTTTTTGCACAAGAACGATTGTTTTTTTAGTTAACATAACCAATTTTCATAAAATTTTTTATATAAAAAAAGTGCTAAAAATTAGCACTTTTTACTTTCTTTTACTCTTATCAAGCATTCTGTTTATAATAACACTTACTTCTGCTCTATTCGCATTATTTAACGGTTTAAAGGTTCCATCTTCATAACCTGTTATTATACCCTTAGAATATATCTTATACACTATATCCTTCATATTTTCATCTACATCTATTATTTTACTTTGTAAACTTAAAACATCTACATCAAAATCTTCATCTAGTGCTCTTACTACTATTCTTGATATTTCATATCTACTAATAGGTCTTTGATAATTTTCAAATTCACCTTCATTTACAATTCTTAAGTCTATAGCTTTGTTTATGTAATTTTCAGCCCAATAAACTTCTCCATTTTTAATATCTTTATATCCCATAGCAGTTACCATAGTTTTTATAAAAGCGTCTACATTCATAGTATTAAGCGGTTTAAATGTATTATCAGGATAACCTTTAATTATATCCTTAGCATATAAACTCATAACATACTCAAAATACCAATCATCTTTTTTTACATCGGCAAAAACTTCTTTATCTTTCATTTTTTCTTTTTCCTTTTGTAACCTTAATGCCTCTTCTTTGGCTTTCGCATCTTTTATTTCTTTTATTTTAATTTCAATATTATCAATTTCCTTTTCTACTTTTAATAATAGTGTATCTCTTAAGCCATTTGATTTTTTTATATCTCCATTATTTGAATTAGTCTCTCCCACTAATAAAAATTCATTGTTATCTAATATATTTACATCATAGGCTATATCATCATTAGTTCCACCATAAAAATTTGTCCATATAAGTTTACCGCTTATATCTAATCTAGATACTAATACATCAAAATTTTTCTTGCCATCTTCTCTTATAACATCTGAAGCAGCTCCAATTAAATAGCCACCATCATTTAATTCATCAACAAAATATCCAAAATCTGACTCTCTAGTTCCAATTGTCTTAATCCATTTCTGATTTAAGTTTTTATCATATTTAACAACTAAAACGTCTTCTTTTTCACCATTTTTAATACCTTTAATATCTTTTGACTTTGTTGTTCCTACAACAATAAAATCATCATTTTCCAATATTTTTATATCGTTTAAGTATTCAATATCAGTTCCGCCAATATATGAACCACCAACAATATTTAAATTAACATCTATCTTTATAATCCATCCATCATAATCTTTTTCAGGATTTATATTAGTTGATCCAACTAACCAAACATTACCTTTTGAATCAATTGAACTAGCTACTGCATAATTATTACCTGGTCTTTTAAGTACTAATTCATTTTCTATAGTACCAACACTATTCATTTTTAAAACTAATAAATCCACATCTCCAGTAGCACTAGTTTTTTGACCATAAACAAAAAACTTATTATTTGCAATTGGCTCAATACCATAAAAAACTTCTGATGATCTATCACCATAAATTTTTTCCCAATTTTTCTCTCCATCTTTGTTAACAGATACCATATATCCATTTTCATTTATAGTCATAGCTGAACCTTCATTATAATCATTGGTTTTCCCTACCATTATATAATTCCCATTAGCCTCTTCTGCAACGTCAAAAAAGTTTTCAATCTTTTCTTTCCCATATTCATAAGACCATATAGTTTCAAACTTATCGTTTAATTTAACAGCATAGCCCTGATAAAGTTTTTCTACTTCCTTGTCTCTATATTCTTTCTCACCTACTGCTAAGTAATTACCACCTTTAAGCTTTATTATCTTTTTAAAACTTTCTTCAAAATTTGACCCTATTACATAATTATCCTTTACTTTAGGTAAAACATCTTTTATCTCAAGTGCATTCCCTTTACTAAATGCAATTATAAATATTATAATCATTACTATTTTTTTCTTCATATACAAACCTCCTCTTAACACCTTATATATTACTATTATTCATAATTTTAATCAACATAAAAAGAACTAGTTACCTAGTTCTTATCTACTTTTTCTTTATATTTGTCTTCTTTTTAGTATTATGATCCTTATTTCTAATACACTCTTTATCTGTTCTATCACATCTATCTTGCTTCTTTTTCAATCTAGATACCTCTTCTTTATCAAGACCATATTGCTCATAAACATCATAGTTTTCACCAAGTTCATTCTTCATAAAAATCAATCCACTTTCTTTTTTATTTTAATTGTTTTCTTTAAACTTCTTTCTTATCCTCTGCATTGCATTGTTAACAGACTTTTCATCCCTTCTAACAACTTCTGCAATCTCTTTATATTTTTTACCATCTATAAAAAGTTCTAATACTTTTTTTTCATACTTAGTTAAAAGTTTATTTTTACTATCATTAAAATCCAAAAGTTTTTCTTTATTAAGTTGTATTTTTTCAGGAGTTTCTAAGTTTTCCAAAAACTCCTCTTTTTCTATAAATATCGCATTATTAAGAGGTGAATGTTTAAGCCTATTTGCATTTGAAACCCCACTTAATATTTGCCTCTTAATACACATATTTGCAAAGTTATAAAAAGAATTACCTCTCTCTGATATTTTAAAATCCCTTATTGCTTTAAATAATCCTATCATACCTTCTTGAATCACATCATCATAATCTGATCCTAACATATAATATTTCTTTGCTATTTTAATTACTGTCTGCTTGTGCTTGCTTAGCAGTTCCCCTTCTGCTACTTTATCTCCATCTTGAGCCATTAATACTAATTTTTCATCAACCATCTCAAGCATGTAACACCTCCTAGTAATTATTTTGTCTAAGTACTTCGTACATTATAAGTGATGCTGCTACTGATGCATTAAGAGATTCTACATCTCCTACCATTGGTATACTAAAGTTAAAATCACATTGTTCTTTAACTAATCTTCCAACACCACTACCTTCAGCCCCAATTACTATTCCAAGTGCTCCTTTTAAATCTGATTTATATATAACATCTCCATCCATATCAGCTGATGCTATCCATAATCCATGCTTTTTTAGCTCTTTAATAGTATTTGTAATATTTGTTACTCTTGCAATTCTCATATTCATAACTGCTCCAACTGAAACCTTATGAACAGTTGAATTAACCGAAACCGATCTTCTCTTACCAATTACAACTCCATGAACTCCAGAAGCTACTGCCGTTCTAACTATGGCTCCTAAATTATGAGGATCAGTTATTCCATCAAGAATTAAAACTACCGGCGCTTCATCTTTTGATTTTGCATATTCAAGAATTTCTTCAACACTACTATATTCATAGTCATTTATATAGGCAATTACACCCTGATGGTTACTTGTTTCTGAGATTTTATCTAATTTAGATTTATCAACCTCCTTAATAAGAATACCTTTTTTATTTGCATCATTTACTATTTTAATTATAGATCCTTTCCTCTCACCTTTTTGTAAAAGTATATGATCTATGTTTTTCTCTTGTTTTATCGCTTCTGCTACGGCATTTCTACCTTCTATATAACTAAACATCTAATTCTTTTATCCCTTCATCAACAATTTTATATATTCTTTCCATATCACCTTTTAAATATAAATACCCTATAAGAGCTTCAAATCCTGTTGCATACTTATACTCAAGAGTGTCTGCATTTTTAGGTGGTTTAGACTTTGAGTTTCTACCTCTTTTAAATACTGCAATCTCTTCTTCACTTAGCATATGCTCTATTGACTTTGAAATGCTAGCTTGAGCAGATGCTTTAACGTACTTAACTGCTTCCTTATGATATTTATACACTTGCTTATTTTCTTTTTTAACAAGCATCGTTCTTACCAAAAGTTCGAATATACAATCTCCTATATAAGCAAGTGCTAAAGGAGAATATCCCTTAGCATCTATTTTTTCATTCATAATTTCTTTTATCATTTCACTATCCACTTCATTCCTTCACGAGTGTCTTTAACAGCTACTCCTAATTCAAGTAATGCATCTCTAAGTTCATCTGATTTAGCAAAATCTTTATTAGCTCTAGCTTCTATTCTAGCATCTATAAGTCCCTTTGCTCCTTCTGGTAATTCTTTTTCAACTATTAAATCAAGTGATAGTACTCTATCAAAATCTTTAATTAGCTCTATTTTACTATTGCCGCTTAAAGTGTCATCTTTTAGCACATCATATAAAACAGTTAAAGCATTAGCTGTGTTTAAATCATCAGCTATTTCATCTTTAAACCTCTCTACATATGCTTTTATGTTATCTTGCTCTATATCTCCATCTTTTTCAATTAAGTCAATTTTTTCTCTTAATTTACCTAATGTTTGCTCTGCTTTTTTCATATTGTCATATGAAAATACTAACTGCTTTCTGTATCTAGATTCAAGCAAATAAAATCTATAAACAAGTGGATTAACTCCATTATTTTTCAAAACTTCTAGAGTTAAAAACTCACCTTTTGACTTACTCATCTTACCTGTTTCATCATTCAAAAATTCCCCATGCATCCAGTAATTAACCCATTTATGTCCAATTGCAGCTTCAGACTGTGCAATTTCATTAGTATGGTGAACTTTTATATGGTCAACACCCCCACAGTGTATGTCTAGCTTTTCTCCTAAATACTTAATTGACATAGCTGAACATTCAAGGTGCCACCCTGGATATCCTACTCCCCAAGGAGAATCCCATTTGAGAATCTGATTCTCAAATTTTGAATTAGTAAACCACAGAACAAAATCCTCTTGATTTCTCTTATTTTCATCTATCTCTACTCTACTATAATTTTCTGCTCCTATTTCAAGACCTGCAAATTCTGCATACTTTTCAAATTTAGAAATATCAAAATATACATTTCCATCTGCTACGTAAGTATATCCTTTTTCTTCAAGCTTTTTAACTAGTTCTATCATAGTATCAATTTCTTCTGTAGCTCTGCAAACTGTATTAGGCCTCTCTATATTAAGTTCTTTCATATCCTCAAAAAACTTATCTTCATAATATCTTGCTATCTCTAGCGGATTTTTATTTTCTCTTTTTGCTGCCTTCATCATTTTGTCTTCGCCTTCATCAGCATCAGACTCAAGATGTCCTACATCAGTTATATTCATAACTCTATTAACGTCATATCCTAAATACTTAAATACCTTTACTAAAATATCTTCAAATACATATGTTCTTAAATTTCCTATGTGTGCAAAGTTATAAACTGTAGGTCCACAAGTATATATCTTCACTTCTTCTTCATTTATTGGTACGAAATTTTCTTTTTTTCTTGTTTCTGTATTGTATATTTTCATACTTCCTCCTCCCATGTTAAACACTTCTACTTAACATTATATATAATTAATTTATCTCATTCAAATTCATCTAATTTTTAAATACTTTTTGATCTAAATTAAACTCTTCTATTATATCTAAAACAACTTTTAAATCATTATAATAACTTTCAATTTCTGTTTTATCTAGTGCACTTTTAGAAAAGTCTGGTTCAAAACAATCTTTCATATTACTTATTGCTACATATATCTTATTATCAACAAAACCTAAATGAATTCCTTTTCCATTTTTGATTTTATAATCTAGTATTCTTCTCATTAAAGAAGTTGATAATATATATCTACTTTCCACTTCATCATCAGAATACACGGCAAATTCTTTTTCAAACTCTGGATCTTCAAGCGTTATTAATTTCCCCTTAAAACTTAACTTTTGTAAAGACTTTCCAAATATCCCTAGCATCTTCTCAGCAGTATCTGGATAAATAAGTGTGTATCCATTAAAATTCTTGTTAAATTCACCTATAAAGAAAATACCTTTAAATATAGTATGCCAATGAACATGTCTGTGCCCATCTTTATCTCTAGTTTCGGTTTTATATTCTGAGTGTATTTCTGCAAATTTAAAACCTCTATTTCCATACTTACCTTCAACTAAATCTTCTGTACTATATCTGTCTGGTCTTGTTGTAAATATTTTACTTTCTAAATATTCACTTTTTGATATTCCACTAGCTGGATTATATTCGTATTCTTCATCAAAACTTTTAATTACCTTTGCAACTACTTCGTTTTTGTACTTATATGTATATTCATTTTTTAATTTCATTACCTCTGTTAACTTGCTAAGTCCCTTTACTAAGAATGGTAATCCTACCACAGCTCCTATAAAAAATAATGAGCTGTTACCTATTATTCCTAAAATAAAACATACTACTGAAGGAGCTATCAAAAGTGGAAGCCCTTTTTCTTTTTCTTTAATGCTTAATCTTTTTTCTTCAAACTTAGCTAAATCTTTTTCAACACTACTAAATATTTCATCTATATTTTTCATACCTATGCTCCCTTACTTTATTTTTAAAATACTTGTTTAAATTTTTTAGCACTTCTATCCATAACTATGCTCCTAAAAATAAAAACACTCCGAAGAGTGTTTTAAAATATTATCCTTTAAAAAGTTCTGAAACATTTACATTTTGTCTTTCTGTTTCATCAGCTTCAAAGAACTTCTCTAACGTGTAGTTAAACATACTTGCAAAAATGTTCGTTGGAAACATTTGTACTGCGTTATTATATTCTAAAACTGCTGCATTATAAGCTCTTCTACCTGCTGATATTTGTTCTTCAACTTCTGTCATTGTAGCTTGAAGTTGAATAAAGTTTTGGTTAGCTTTTAAATCTGGATAATTCTCAACTGCTAACATTATTCCTCTAACAGCTTTTGAAACTTCATTATCCGCATTAAATCTTTCTTCTTTTGAATCTCCTGCATCCATTGCTTTACTTCTTAACTCTGTAATTTTAGTTAAAAGTTCCTTTTCATGCTCCATATAACTCTTAACTGTTGCAACTAAGTTAGGAATTAAATCATATCTTTTCTTAAGCAATACATCTACCGTTGAAAAAGCTGTCTTAACTCCATTCTTTTTAGCTACTAAACTATTGTAAATCCCTGCTACTAATACTACCGTTACTACTAAAATAATTATTGCTGCTATCATATTATCACTCCTATATTAAATTATTTGTTGTGAAATCTATTTTACTTATTATTCCTTCTTTACCTAAAATCTTAAGAATTTCAACCATTTCTGGACCATGGCAACATCCTGTAAGTGCAACTCTAGTACACATATAAAGATTCTTACCTTTAATTCCAGTTTCTGTTTGAACAGATTTAAATACTGATTTAGCAAATTCATCATCAATACTTTCAGCTTCGTTAACCTTTGCTTTAAATACTGCGAGTAATTCTTTAACATGATCAAGTTTTATCATTTCTTTAGCTTCATCATTTTCAAGTTCTACACCTTCTACATAGAACATCTTCATAAGCGCTGGTATTTCTGCTATAACATTTACATTTCCTCTTACAGCATCTACAACCATTTCTACCCATGATCTGTCTTTTTCTACATAGAAATCTGCTTTTGCAAGATAAGGCATAACTAAATCAGTTATATATCCTATATCTGCTTTTCTTATATGCTGAGCATTAACCCAATTAAGTTTATCTAAGTCAAATATTCCACCTGACTTTGAAACTCTTGAGAAATCAAATGCTTGTATAAGTTCATCCATATCAAAGATTTCTTGATTATCTTCTGGTGACCAACCAACTAATGCTAAGTAGTTAATTAATCCTTCTTTCAAATAACCTTTTGCTAGGAAGTCTTCAGTAGCAACATCTCCCTGTCTCTTTGATAATTTCTTTCTATCCTTATTTAAAACAGTTGGAAGGTGAACAAATGTAGTTGGTTCCCATCCTAAAGCTTCATATAAGAATAATTGCTTTGGAGTTGAAGATAACCATTCTTCTCCTCTTACTGCATGTGTAATTCCCATTAAATGATCATCAACAACAACTGCCATATGATATGTTGGGAATCCATCAGACTTCATTAGAACTTGATCGTCAACATCATTAGAGTTAAATGACACTTTTCCTCTTACTAAATCTTCAAATACAAATTCCTTATCTGCTGGGAGCTTCATTCTAATAACGTAGCTTTCTCCATTTGCAATCTTTTCATCTATTTCTTCTTGTGTTAAACTTCTACATTTCCCATCATACTTTGGAACTTTCCCTGTAGCCTTTTGAATTTCTCTAAGTTCATCTAATCTTTCTTTACTACAGAAGCAATGGTAAGCATGTCCTGACTCAACTAATTGATCTATGTACTTCTTATAGATTTCAAGTCTCTTTGACTGAACATAAGGTCCATTTTCTCCAACCTCTACAATCTTCCCATCTTTTATTACAGGACCTTCATCAAAAGTTATTCCTGTAGTTTCTAATATATCTATTAATTTTTCAGTAGCATCTCCTACTAATCTACTTTGATCTGTATCTTCTATCCTTAATACGTATTTACCACCAAGTCTTTTAGCATATAAATATCCATATAAAGCTGTTCTTAAACCACCTATATGTAAATATCCTGTTGGGCTTGGAGCAAACCTTAATTTAACATTACTCAAATCTCTTTCCCCCTATATTTTTCTGTACTGTCCTATTATAACAAATTTTTATAGATTTGAAAATATCTATCAAATATATTATAATACTTTAAGCATTTATTTTTGCTTAAAAAAGTTATATAATTTATAATTAAGATATAAAGGGTTTATGGGGGTGATAAACATGAGAATTGAAAAGATCAACGATAGACAAATTAAGTTTATACTTAGTAAAAAGGATCTTACTGAAAGAAATATTGAAATAAATGAATTTGCTTATGGTTCAGACAAGGCAAAAGCATTTTTTAAGGATATAATGAAACAGGCTTATGATAAATTTGGATTTGAAACAAACAATGCTCCTCTCATGATTGAGGCTTCTACCTCTTCACCTGAGGACATAACAATTATTGTTACAAAGGTTGCTGACAAGGAAAATGCAGCACCAAACAATCAACTAACGCAAAATAATAACAAAAAAAGAAACAATAATAGAAAAAAGGTGCATTCACCTTATTTCCTATATTCATTCAAAAACTTAGATGATATATCAGAAGTTGCATACAGACTATCAGGTGTATTCTTTGGTCCAAATGCAGTATTTAAAATGGATGATAAATATTATATGCTTCTTAGAAAAGAAGGTGTTCAAAAGAAACCTTACGCATACATTAAAGCAGTTCTTTCAGATTATGGTACGTTCCAAAAATCAAGCGAACTTACAGAAAATCATCTATTAGAACATGGAGAAGTTATTATTAAAGAAAATGCTATTGAAATTTTAAATAAATTTTTATAAAAAAAGAGATTAGACTTTGTTAAAAGTTTAATCTCTTCTTTGTTAATACTTACTTATCTTGTGGTATTAAATAATTACATCATATAAAAATTCTTTCGTTTTCTGTATATTTATCTGCTAATTTATTTACTCTTATATACTTTTTCAAAATACTTAGAGAGAAAACTTTTTACAAACTCTTCTTTTGTAATTTCTCCAGCCATAAATCTATCAAATAAAGGTTTGAGTATTTTTATACCTCTCCATATTCTAATTAAATCATCCCTTTTTTGAGATTCTTCATACCTTTTTATAGTTTTATTAATATCTTTTTTACCTTGATATACTTCCGCTAGCGTATATACTATAATTTCTTCCATAATCCCTAACTCTGTTTTATCTTTTATCATTTTCTCATTTAATGCTTCATCAATTTTTTCTTTTATATCATTTGACATAATATCTCTATAACTACTCACCTTATTCCTTACATTTAACATTTTATGTATTAACTCATGAACAGCTACAACCATCCTAGCTTTTATTAAATCTCTTGAAGCTGGCTCTATGTCTACTTTAATATATATTCCATTACCATTAGCTCCGCCACCAAATGATCTGCCATGGCCTGAAAAAATATATATGGGTAATGACATATTAATGTTATTTTCTCCAAATACTTCTATTATCTTCATACTTTTTTCAAGTCCTATTTTTATGCTTTTACTTTCTTCTAAAACTAATTCTTTATTGGCAAGAACCCCATCATATCTTTTCCTTGCAAACTCTACAAGTTCATCTTTAACTTTGAAATAATCAATTACTCCTTTTAAATCATCATATAAGCTTTGCTTATCTATATCTTTTTCTATATTTTTTTCAAACGCATCTAATGTAAACCCATCTGATGCCCATTTAAATAAAGCAATTTCATTGGGCCACTTAAGTTTTTCCCTAGCCATCGCATATATCTTCAGCATTTTTTCATCTTTTTGATTTATGCTTGAGACTTCTAAATATTGATTTTTATCGTTTATTTTTACAAACTTACTCCAACCAGATAAATTATCTATTAAATGTAAAAAATCAGCATTTCTATCGAATATAAAATTAAGATTATTCACCCTATCACCTCTTCAAATCAAGTATATCATATTTTTAATATCTAAATACTATCTATAATTAATATTAATAAAAAGGCTGAGATTACTCCCAGCCTTTTTTACTATTATTGAACTTTAGCGTTTTGGTTTCTCATTCCTCTTTTTACTCCACCGTTTACATTATTAAACATTTTTCTTGGATTACGCTTACCTAACTTTTCAATTCCATATTTTTCTGCTAATTCTTTTATTTCTTCCTTTTGTTCATCTGTAGCTTCTTTTACTTTGAAATCTTCTCCATATTTTTCTACTACTGCTTCTCTGAACTCAATATGCTTAACTTTTGCATCATATATTTCTGCACCTTTTTCTTCTCCATGTACTTCGATTAAAATATTCTTGTATTCATCTAATTGTTCATCTGTGAAATCTTTTACTTTATATTCTTCTCCGAAAGCTTCAACCATTTTTTCTCTGTACTCTTTTCTAGTTTCTAATCTTTCAAGGAATAATTCTGCTTTCTCTTCTCCAACTTTTTCAGTCATTAACTCTTTAATTTCTTCAAGTTGATCTTCTGTAGCTTCTGATAACTTAAAATCTTCTCCATACTTCTCAGTAAGTTCAGATCTTAATCCGTTACCCTCACCTTTACCACCTATTCTTTGCTTAATTCCATCTAACTTACCTTGATATCTTTCTTTTCTAAGATCCATTTTTTCTTTTAATAAATCCATTATTTCTGTCTTTTGCTCATCTGTTGCTGTTTGGAATTTAAAATCTTCTCCATATTTTTCAATTATAGTACTTCTGAAGTTACTTTGATTCCCTCTTTCTAATGTAGCTGCTTCTGCACCACCTACCATTGTTACTAATAATCCAGCTGTAAGTGCAGCTGCTGCTATTCTTTTTGTAGTTTTCATAGTAATCATCTCCCTTTTTTTATTTTTGTTTTTTGTTCTTGTAATTTTGATTACAAGTTAATTTTACAACTACCTTGTGTGAAAACATTGTCTTAAATGTGTGAAATTTGTAAGAATTAAATATTTGTCTTAATTTTGCATCTTACACCTAAAAATCTCTTCATTCATCAACCCCTTACTTTTAAATTTGTAATTTTAATTACAAGTTAATTCTACAACCACACTATGTGAAAACATTGTTTGATATATGTAAATTTTGTAAGAGTTGACAAAAACCTTTAAACTATATACTATTAGATGATTATAAATATATTTTAGAAAGGATATATAATGACTTTTAAAGAACTAAATATAAGTGAAAACCTAATATCAGGTTTATCAAAAGAAAATATAACTACACCTATGCTTATACAAGAAAAATCGATAGGTGCACAATTAAATAATGAAGATGTAATTGCAAAATCAGTTACTGGTAGTGGTAAAACATTGGCTTATCTACTTCCTCTTTTCGAGAAGATTGATTCTACAAAAAGAGAATCACAAGCAATAATCTTAGCTCCTACCCATGAACTTGTTATGCAAATATATAATGAGGTATTAACATTATCTAAAAACTCTGAAGTTGAAATCACTGCGATGACTGCTATAGGAGAAGTTAACATTGATAGACAAATTGAAAAGTTAAAAAAGAACAAACCTCATATCATTGTAGGTACAGAAGGAAGAGTTTTAGATCTTATTAACAAAAAGAAGCTAAAAGCTCATAATGTTAAAACAATAATAATAGATGAGGCTGATAAACTTCTTAATGTTAGAAAGATTGAAATAATTAAGAGTATTATTAAAACAACACTTAAAGAAAGACAGCTTGTTTTCTTCTCAGCTTCTATTACTGATGCAGCTATAAAAACTGCAACAGAACTTATGAAAAGCCCAACTTTAATACTTTTAGAAGAGAATAAAGTTAATAAAAATATAAAACATATGTACCTTACTGTTGATGAAAGGGATAAAGTGTTTACTCTTAGAAAATTACTTTATAACTTAAAACCAACTAAGTCTATCGTATTCTTAAATAACAATGTTCAAATTAAAAAGGTTGCTGAAATACTTAGAAAGCACAACTTACAAGTTGGATTTATATATGGTAGTGCTACGAAAGAAGATAGAAAGAAAATATTAACAGATTTTAGAACTGGTAAAACTAATATATTAATATCTTCTGATTTATCTGCAAGAGGACTGGATATAAAAGGTGTTACGCATATATTTAACTTAGATCTTCCAAAAGATAATAACGAATATTTGCATAGAGCTGGAAGAACAGCTAGAGGTAATAACAAAGGAACTACTATTTCTTTAGTAACAACAAAAGAAAGATCTTTTATTAAAAATATAAATAAACAACTAAATATAACTGTAATTGAAAAAATGTTAAAAGGTAATGAATTAATAGATTTTACAAATGAACCTAAAAAGAAAAGAAGAAAACCACAGGAAACAATCTTTCATTATAATAAAACAAATAAAAAGCGCTAAATCTTTAGCGCTTTTTACTTATCATATTTATATATATCTTTCCTATGACCGATTTGAACTACATATATAGTGACTACATCATCTTTTATTTGACATAAAATCCTACACTTTCCAATTCTATATCTCCATTTATCCTTATGATTACCTACAAGTGGTTTACCAATAGATCTTGGATCTATGTATCCACCTAAATTTTTTTCAATATACCCTAATATCATAGCTGCTGTAAACTTATCCATTTTTTTCAGAGATTTTAATGCAACATCTGAAAATTTTATCTTCCAGTGTTTTTTCAAATTCCTAATTCCTTTTTAACTTCATCAATCGTGTACGTTCCCTTAGTTTCAGCTACAGCTTTATTAAATGCTTTTATATCAATTTCATTTTCAATCATTTCCATTACAGCTTTTCTTATTAGCTCAGAAACAGAAACATTATTCATTTTTGCAAATTTTTTAATAAGTAATTCGTCTTCTTCTTTTAGTCTCATTGAAATAGACATATCAAACACCTCCTCTTGTATTACATTGTAATACACAAGTGTTTTTTTGTCAATTTTTTGAAAGGGTTATATTAAATACAGCTCCGCCATCTTTAGAGTTATATGCTGATATACCACCATTATGTCCCTCTATAATTATCTTAGTTATAGCTAGCCCTAATCCTGTATTACCATCTTCACCTTTGTAAAATCTTTCAAACACTCTATCAGGATTATCTATTCCCTTACCATCATCTTTAATCAGAATTTCTAAACTGTTTTCTTTTTCAAATATATCTATTTTGATTTTACTATTTGCATATCTTATTCCATTGCTTAAAATATTAATGAATGCTCTTATTATCTTATCTGCATCATAATCACCTATATGCTCTACATTAGCATCAAATTCAATGTCTACATTTTTTTCTTTAGCCAAGTATCCTACTGCTGCTATCGAATCTAATATTAAATTAGATAAATCAACTTTTTCATAATTAAATGTTTCTATATTATCCTCTAATTTATTTATAAGAATAACTGTATCTACAGTTCCCTTAAGTCTTTGAGATTCTTTAATAATAATATCTAAACTGTTTGTTAGTTCATCACCTTCAACTATTCCATCCTTTATAGCCTCTGCATATCCTTGTATAGACATAAGTGGTGTCTTTAGTTCATGCGATGCATTCTGAAAGGCCATCTTTCTTTGCTTGTTATATACATTTATTCTATCTGACATATTTACAAAAGTTTTATCAAGTATCTCAATCTCATCACCTGTTAATATATCATTTTCATATGTTCTATCTATTTCATAATTTTCCATCTTATTTTTAAGTTCTTTAAGTGGTTTAACTAATACACTTTGCATATATTTAGCTATTATTATAACAATTCCTGAACTTATAAGTATACTTATACCTTGTACCATAAATAGTATATTATTGAACTTTTCAAACTCACTATTTGGAGCTCCCAAATATACTGTAAATCCACTTTCTAACTTAATCTTCTCATATATGTGATTTTCAAATAACTTATCAACATTAAGCTGTTTTCTATCCGCAGGTTTAACATCAAAATCTGAGTATAACATCTTTCCATTTCTATCAAGAACTACTAACTCCGATTTTATTATCCTACCTAAAAATCCAAAATTTCTTCTAACATCTAAGTTCTTAAGATTAGTTAAACTAGAAAGCTTTTCTATTCTATCAATATTGCTAGATATAACTTTTATATCTTTTTGTAATTGTGCATTAACTTCTTTTTTCAAATATATATCTGAAAATATATTAAATAGTCCAGTTGTTAAAAGAAATATTATTACTATTATTGAGATATAACTTAAAAATATTTTAGTACCTATCTTTTTCATTAACCATCAACCCTATATCCATAACCCCAAACAGTTGATATTTCAACTTCTGACTTATGTTCTTTTAATTTTTTTCTAAGTCTCTTAACTAAATCATCAATTACTCTTGTTTCTCCAAAAAAGTCATATCCCCATATCTCATCAATAAGTTTCTCTCTAGTAAATGGCATATTCTTATTAACCATTAAATATTCCATCAGTTCGTATTCTTTAGTGGTTAAATTTATTACTTCTCCATCTTTTTCAAGATATCTTCTGCTTTGATAAAGTTTAAGGTCTTTTATATCTATAACTTTATCATCCCCACTATTAACTTTATCTAGTCGCTTAAATATATTTCTTATTCTAACCACTAATTCTCTTGGGCTAAACGGTTTTGATAAATAGTCATCTGCACCTAATTCTAAACCTAAAATCCTATCTATTTCTTCATCTTTTGCTGAAACAAATATAATAGGTATATCTGTTTCTTTTCTTATATTTTTGCATAACTCTAGCCCATCTATTCCCGGCATCATTATATCAAGTACTATAAGATCTGGTTTAAGTCTAGGTATTTCTCCAGCAACTGTATTTCCATCAAAAAATGTAGTTACTTTATATCCTTCTTTGACCAAGTATTTCTCTATTAAATCTCTAATATTTTTCTCATCATCTACAACAAATATATGCTTCATTTAAACCACCTTCTTTCCTATCTTATTTATATATTATACCAAACTTGTGTGAAAAATATGTGAAAATAAAAAAGACCTTTTAACCAAAGGTCCCTTATATATATTACTTACTCAAACTTAACTCCATCTAAACTTTTAACTTTTAAATCTTCTTCATTTTTTTCAAACTCTATTATTGCACAATCGCTTAATTTTGATATTTCTCCTAAGTCTAGCAATCTGCAAAAAGTTCTTATTACTCCACCATGAGTTACAATTGCGATATTTTCATTAACATTTTCAACAAATTCCATAACCTCAGATACCCTTTTAACAAAATCACTATTATCTTCTGACTCCAATATATGATACTTATAACCTAACTCCTTAAATTTAATAAGTTCCTCTGGGTATTTAAGTTTAGCCTCCTCAACTGTTAAACCTGTTAAAACTCCATAACCATTTCTTTCTCTCAAGTTTTCAATCTCTATGGCCTCTGCTTTAATTCCTTTCCTAATTATATTTACAGTCTGAACTGCTCTTATTTTAGGACTATGGTATAATGCTTTTATTTCTTTATCTTGCAACTTGCTAACTAATTCATTGGCTTGATCTATCCCTAATCTTGTTAGTTCATCATCATAATCTCCACCAAAACGACCTTCAACATCACCAGTTGTTTGGCCATGTCTTATTAAATATATTTTCATTTTGTCCTCCTATTTATTTACTTCCTCAAGCGCTTCTTTAACGCTTTCATCCACTAAATAGTCAACATAATATGCAAGTCCTACTATAGCAAGTACCCATAATAACAAATCTAAAAATCCATGTTTTTTCATTTCTCTTCCCCCATACTCTTAATCTTGTTTTTATAATTATCTCTAGTTTCATTATAATCTACAATTTCTCCATTTGTAAAATTATTTTTTAAATATTTATTTATATATCCTTTATCTTTATCAAATCTTTCTTGCTGCCTTTTAGGATTAAATATTCTAAAATAAGGCACGCTGTCTACACCTGTAGAAGCTGACCATTGCCATCCTCCATTATTAAGTGCCAAATCATAATCTATAAGTTTTTCTCTAAAATAAGCTTCTCCTATTCTCCAGTCAACATTTAAATTTTTAACTAAAAAACTAGCAACCAACATTCTAAGTCTATTGTGCATATAACCAGTTTGATTTAATTCTTTCATTCCTGCATCTACAAAATCAAAACCAGTTTCACCTTTTTTCCACGCCTCTATCTTACTCATATCATTTTCCCATTTAATATTCTTATATTTTGTTATAAAAGCTTCTTTCTCAGCTCTTGGATAATGATACATTATCTGTATAAAGAAATCCCTCCATGCTAATTGCTTTATAAAAGTTAGTATTTCTTCATTTTTTGTGTCTAAATACTTTTCATAAGCTCTATAATAAACTGCTCTTATTGAAACTGCACCACAGTTTATATAGGCTGATAACTTAGATGTTGAATCAAGGTTTGGATAATCTCTAGTAGTTTCATATTTAATTACTCCATTTTCTATGAAATCATCCAATATGGCATTTTTACTTACTCCATATTCAATATCTTTGTCTTTCTCTTTCCATTTATTGTAATATGCTGTAAACACTTTATAAGGATTTCCATCACTCTTTAGTATTTCATCTCTTTCATGTAAAACAAAATCTTTAAAAGAATGAGTTTCAAACTCGGCAGCAACCATTTTATCTCTTTCAATTTCATAAGGTTCATAATTCCTATTAAAGTATATTTCAAATTCTTCTAGCTTCTTAAATCTTCTAAAAATATCTATTGGATTTCCTTCTTCTATAATTAGCTTACCATCTAATTTATCATCAAGCCCTTTCACTCTATCTAATATAAATTTTTTTCTTCTTGGATTTTCATCAAATAGCACATTCTTGTCCATTATATATATGTATTTCAATTCTTGTCCTGTTTTTTCAGCCATATATAATGCTTTATTATCTTCTATTCTCAAATCTTTTCTAAACCATATATAAATCATACCATTATCTCCCTCTATATAAAATTGGCGAAGATCCAAAACTATAACCAGCTTTAAAGAGTTCTTTCTCAACCTTCATAATTTCATTTGCCAATTTTGTACTACCTGAAATTGCTCTAGGCTCCATCTTAATCTCATAATTAATAAGCCCTCTTTTTCTATAATAACTATAATTTTTAAACATCCATCCTTTTATCTTTTTTAGTTCTGAAGGTTTTCTTATAATATTCAAAACTTCTTTCTTGAATTTTTCCACATATTCACTATCAATTTTTCCAGCATTGGCAATTTCTCTACCAATTTTCCTCGCAGCTACTTCATCTATTTCTTGAACTAAAAATTTTACAGAATGGAATAAATCATAAAGTTCTGACTTACTATTAATTTGATACTCCTTAACCCATACATACGCATGTATTCTACGTCTAATATCCCAGCGCTTAATCGGACTCTCAAGATCATCTGCTGATATTAATAAAAAGTCTTCCTTCAAAAGCATTGCACCAAAAACTCCTGGTGGTTTTCCTAACCTTTTATTCTTAAGTGTTGTTCTATAAACACCGCAACTAGGACTTCCCTCTTTATATATGTATATGTATACTCCTGCAGATTTAAGTGTATCTAGACAAACTTTTGAAGCATTAACCAACTTTTCTGTTACGTTTTCTCCACCTGAAGATTTAACTTTTGCAGTGCCTTCAATGGCTTCCATTCCACTCTTGCCGACTATTTTTATAGGATTTCTTGGAACTCCTAAACCAGCCATACACTCTGGGCAAACTGGATACCATATAAAATTGGATTTTTCCCTACCTAAATTTTCTACCAAGTTCCATCCTTTGCTATTATATCTAACTTTTGCACCATAGCAGCACATACTAATTCCAATTTTCACTTTATCTCTAAGTACTAAGTCCATATTTTCACCTACTTCTTTCTAAACCATGGTATAAACTTATTGGTATGCTTTTTATACTCTTCAAATTCTTTATTTCCCTCATATCTCTTTTCAAGCATAGGAACACCTGATACATATAAAAGTAAATATGTTATTAACATTGGACTAATTATACCATATACATTTTCTGTAGCTGCATATGAAATTATAAATATTCCCCACCACATAGTCGCTTCTCCGAAATAATTTGGATGTCTTGTATATTTCCACAGTCCGTAGTCCATTATTTTACCTTTATTATTTTTATCCCTTTTAAAGTAATCAAGTTGATAATCCCCTATTACTTCAAAATCAAATCCTAAAAGCCATACTGCAAGCCCTAACAGCATAATACTTATATTAACTGTCGATTTACTTACAACTATAAAATATATAGGTATCATCAAAATAAACATAACAAAGCCTTGCAACATATATATTTGAAAAAATGATCTTAAGTTAACATATATTCCCCATTCTTCTCTCCAATTTGCATATCTAAAATCTTCAGGTTTATTTCTATTTCTTAAATATATCCTTATAGATAATCTCAATCCCCATATAAGTATTATTGGGTAAATAAAATTAACTGCTATATTATTTATCCCATGCATTAATATTAGCCATGATGTTGTTACTATAAACCCTAATCCCCAGAATATATCTACTATTCCGTTGTTTTTAAGTTTTAATCCGAGTAAGTATATTAAAGTAAAATAAATAAGTATAACTCCTAAATACTCAATCATAATATCACTCCTCTCTACTTTCATTTTACTCCCAATAAAAAAAGTAGGCAAATTAATCGCCTACTCCTTGTTCTATCTTTTTTCCTTTTTCATCAGTTTTTATTTCAAACTCTTCTTTTTTCTCATCTTTATCTTTTATATAGTCTTCTACTGCCATAAACAACTTTGCAACTTCATCATTGTGCTTATCAACATCTCTCTCTGGTTCTTCTGCGTCTACAAAAGAATATTTCCCTAAGCTTTCATCCTCTTCAACTTCTAATTCTCTTGATATATCAAACCTCTTAACTCTACCATCTATTATAACTTCACTTGTTGCATGTCCAATTGCCTTAAGGCTATCGTGAGAAATATATTCAGCCTCATATCCTTGCCTCTCACACATTAAATTAAATAATTTAGAAACACCACTACATACAATTCCATTGCTTATTATCAATCCATACGGATTATGCACGTTAGGATCTAAATATTTATCTCCTGTAGTCATCCTAAGAGCCAACTCTTCTCTATTATATGAAGTGTTGTCTGTTATACCTTTTATTATAGCTGCAATTTTTTCTTCAACTGTCATTCCTTCTTTAACATATTCCTCTTCAATTTCTTCTATCTTAGCAACAAAATCGTTATTTAAGTTTAAATTAGCAAAACCTTCTGTAATTATTCGCGGATTTTTAATACGTATTTCTCCACCGTTTTTCATATTAAAATCATATTTTTCTAATTCTCCTTCATTATCAAATGTGAATACTGCACCTAAGTTTTCAATTATGTCTCTATTCTTTAAGATATCTTCTTTACTCATCTTAATATTTACTCTACCAAAAGTTGTTTCTTCGTTCATTTCATTCAATATCTCTTCATCTATTAGAATTGTATTTAACATTCTAAATTCCTCAATTTCTCGGTTTATCAATTTCAATTCTTTATTAGATAACTTTTTACCTCGCAAATCTAACTCTGCTAATCTTCCAACTTCACTAAATTTATTTTTTGCTTCAAACATCTCTACTAATGTACTAGATTCAAATTCAATTTTTTTATCATCTACTGGTGTTTCAAATATTATCCCACGTCTATTTTTATTATTTAACTCATCCAACTCTTCTATTGAATACCCCATATTATTATCATTAATACTTATATTTAAATTTATATCGTTCTTTTTAACCAAATTTTCGACCTCTGTTTTTAAGTCTCTTATTTTTGAATTTCTTATATCAACAATATGCAAAAATACATTTTTTGAAATATCCAGATTTTCACCTTCACATTTATCTAAAACAATTTTTTGCAAACCATTATTAATTGACGTAAAATCAAGGCCTTTTATATTTTCAAAATCAATATTCTTAATTCCTCTATTTTTAGAAAGCTTATTTAAATCAAAGGCTCTACCTTCCTCACTTACCAAACTTAGAGTAATAAGATTTTTAAAGTATTTTAATTCATCCCCTATTTCATATTCATCTAAATTCAAATTCAATTTTTCAAAATTTAGTAAATCCCTTTTAAATACCTTTTTTCCAACTGAATTTAAATCTGATAGGATTCTTTCTTTAAACTTTTCGTCTTTGAATTTAACCTCATCATATCCCATTATATGTTTACTATAAAAATCTCTAAATTGCCCTTTATACTTTTGCGGTACTCTTCTATTTAACTTTAGCCCCAACTCAAAAAAAGCCTTTTCAAATTTTCTCAAAGACCTTACTCTATAATCTATTCCTCTTCTTTTTGTTTTCAAAAACAATCCTATCATATAATCTCCTCCTAAAAAAAGAAAACGTATATGTATATTATATATCGTTTTCTGAAAATTCTCAACTTTTTTTATTTGAAGTAATTTATTCCCATTGAATTTTTTACATCCTCTAGCGTTTTATCTGTTACTTTTCTAGCTTTCTCAGTTCCTGATTTTAAGACAGCCATAACCTCATCTTCATGCTCATCATAGTACTTTCTCTTTTCTCTAATAGGTGAAAGAACTTCTTCTAAAACTTCAATAAGGTATCTCTTAGTTACAACATCACCAAGTCCACCTCTTTTATAATGATCTTTCATCTCTTCTATTTTTTCCTTATCTGTTCCAAATACATCAAGATATTCAAATACTACGTTTCCTTCAACTTTTCCTGGATCTTCAACTCTAATGTGATCTGGATCTGTATACATACCCATTACTTTCTTTTTAACTGTCTCACTATCATCTGAGATGTATATTCCATTACCTAAAGATTTACTCATTTTAGCTTTCCCATCAATACCACAAAGTCTTCCAACTTTTGGAATAACAGCCTCACACTCAACAAGTGTTTCACCGTATATTCTATTAAAACTTCTTACTATTTCATTTGTTTGCTCAATCATTGGTTTTTGATCTTCACCCACTGGAACCACTTCTGCCTTAAATGCAGTTATATCTGCAGCTTGGCTTATTGGATAATTAACAAATCCAGCTGGTGTACTCTCCCCAAAGTTTTTTTGCTTTATTTCATTTTTAACTGTTGGGTTTCTCATAAGTCTAGACATAGTTACAAGATTCATATAGTACATTGTAAGCTCTGCTATAGCTGGAAGTTGTGATTGTATGCATATAGTTGTTTTAGCTGGATCTAGTCCCGCAGCTAAATAATCTTTTGCAACTTCTAGCACATTTGTTATAACCTTTTCTGGGTTATCAAAGTTATCTGTTAACGCTTGTTGATCCGCTATAAGAACATATTGTTCATACTCATCTTGCATAGCTATTCTGTTTTTTAAAGATCCTACGTAATGCCCTAAATGTAACTTACCTGTAGGTCTATCTCCTGTTAATATTATTTTCTTACTCATCCTAATCATCTCCTTAAAATAAAAAAGTCCCCTGCATGTATATGCAGAGGACGAATAATTAAAACTATCCGCGGTACCACCTCAATTGGAATTCCCACTTTTTCAGATGCCATCACATCCTATTTCTTTAACGCAGAACATACGTATCACCTACTAAGTTTCGGCTCTCGCTCATAAGTCCATTCACATATGCTTTAACTACTAAGTTTCACCAACCCTTAGCTCTCTAAAAATTTTAGCACTGCTACTACTCTTAATCATAGCTTTAATTTTTTATCATTATAACTAGCTTAACGTAATCTGTCAAGTATCGTTAAAAATTCTGCTCTTGTAACTTTCTTGTCTGGTTTTAAAGTTCCATCTTCATAACCTTCTACAAGTTTATTATGCACACCCTTTAAAATTCTATCAGCATCTATTATTTTATCACCATCTACAAATTCATCTCTAATATCTATATCGATAGTAAATTTATAATATTTATCCCCTAATTTTTCCTTGATTTTAACTAAATATACTATTACATCTTCTCTAGTCAATTCCTTTGTTGGATTAAAAGTTCCACTTTTTTCTCCTATGTAACCACCAAAGACTCCTACAAAAGACTTTGACCATCTATCACTTGAAACATCACTAAATGAATATTCCTTACCTTCAAGAGCCAAATAATCTACTACAATTTTTGCAAATTGTTCTTTAGTTATAGTATCATTTGGTCTAAATGTTCCATCTTCAAATCCATTTATATATCCATTTAACATATATGTTCTAATAGTTTCTTCTGCCCAGTGATCATCAATATCGTATACTTCCTGACCATCTATTTCGTCTAAATATACTATTTCCATATCTTCTTCTGCATAACTAAAACTAAACGTTAATGCCATTAATACTAGTAAACTTAATATTTTTCTCATCTATTTTCCACCTTCTATTTTTTCTAATGCTTTTTTTATAAATGTATAATCTCTATCTTTTGTAAGTATCTCTACTGGATGATTATTTTTCACTTTAAATAATTCTTCAAGCTCATTAATATCAACCCACTTAAATTCAAGTCTTTGCTCCTTCTCTTCTGAAGTTAGGAAGTTTTGACCTATATCACTTACAATTTTCACCAAAAATGCATATGACATACTAAGAGTTCTATCAAACTCTCTAGTTTCAACAACAACTCCTATTTCATCTAATATCTCAATATCACACTTTCCTACCTCTTCGTCAATTTCTCTTCCAAGTGCATCATGTATTTCTTCATTAAAATCAACTTCTCCACCTGGTAGTTTGTAATAATCATACTTACCAATGTACATGAGCCCTATCTCATTATTATCATTTATTATAACTGCTCTTGCAGCTCTTTTAAATGCATAAAAATCTTTGCTTTCTATTTTTTTATCTTCAATTTCCTTTAATATTTCCATAACTTTCTCCTATCCTAATTTAATTCCATTTTCTACTTTTTGATCCGGAGTTATTAAAACAACTCCACCTTCTTCATATAATCCTAACACAAGAAACTCAGACATAAAATCCTTAATTTGCTTGTTATCAAAATTTATTATACCTAATACTTGCTTTCCTATCAATTCTTCTACTTTATATTTTTCTGTTATTTGAGCACTAGTTTTCTTTGTGCCAATTTCTGACCCAAAATCCACCCATAATTTATATGCGGGTCTTTTCACTCCCTCAAATACTTTTGAATCAACTATTGTTCCTACTCTTATATCTAACTTCAAAAAATCACTAAACTCTGCCATACTGTCATCTCCAAACCCTTTCTATAATTTCTTTAATACTTTCCTCATTTCCTTTTATATATTTTTTTCTATAATTTTTATTTATATATTTTTCATATATACCTTCTTTATTAATTCCTGATATTCTCATATGATTAAATTGCTCATATACATTTATATTATGCTCACATATCATATATTTAAAAAATTCTTTTGTTTCATAACTCAAATTCTTTATATATTCATATTTACTAATATCAATATCACAAACTCTATCTTTCAATATGTAAAAACTATTATTAAGCTTATACTTTTCACTTCCAGAAACTTTGTTCACTATAGCATTGTTTGCTGCCCTATCTGCCAATATATTCCACTTATTTTTATGTCCCTTAATCCATTTTAAATTTTTATCATTAGCCTTATATATAACATCTCTTGAGTCTGTATAAATAATTATATCTTTTCCATATAGTTCTCTTGCCTTACTATAAGCAAGCATTTCCATATAATTATTATCTCTTTCTTCCTCATACCCAAAATGCTCTTCTATATAATAATATTTATCTCTTTCTTCAACTCTAATAATTCCATATCCACCTATATTTAATTTTTTATTAAATCCACCATCTACATATATATTCATAAATAAATTTTATCAAAACATAAAAAAAATAGCTATATAAATAGCTATTTTCTAACTAATCCATGCATACATGTAGCTGCATTAGTATCATGATAATCTATTACTATATTCTCTTGATAATCAGTTAATAATTTTTTAAGCTCGTTAAGTCTTCTTCTCTTAATTATCATAACTAACATATATCTTGGGTGGTGCATTCCTTCACCTTTAAATTTAGTAACTGCAAAACCATGTTCTCTTATCTTAGCAGCTAGTTCTTTTCCATCTTCTTCCATTACTATAGCATTAACTTTAACATTTCCTACTGCCAATTTATTATCTAAGATTCCTCCTAAATATATACCAACACAGAACCCTAAAGAATATGCTATCATCTTTCCTGGATCTTCTTGTATTCCATTAAGAACTGTTGCAGCTAGCCCTATCCACAGTACTATCTCAAAAAAACCTATAATTGATGCCCATATTTTTTCGCCCTTTGCACTAAGTATCATTCTAAAAGTAGCTATTGATACTTCTATTGTTTTAAGTACAAATATTACTATATAAAGTTTCATTCCTACAAGTCCTAACATTTTTTCCTCCTATTATTTTATTAATTCATTCATCCCTTTTTGGATCTCACTAAAATCTCTATGAACAATCCTTTGCTCATCTCTTACCATAACATTCCCTTTGTCATTTTTTGTATAAATTACATAATCAACCAATTCTCTTCCAAAAAAACCAACTGCAAAATTTTTCATCTTATCTAATGGTTTCTTACTTTTTGATACAACCCCTATTTTTGTTGTATCGCCTTCCATGCTTATTGTTGGATATATGCCTTCCATAACTTCTACTCCAAATGCTTCTGTTGCTTCATTTAATTCTTTTTCCATTTCTAAGCATTCTTGCTCAATACTTTTTCCCATTTTTCTCATCTCCAATTATCTTATTTGTATATCTATCCGATAATCGCCTTAGCGTTATTTTTTCTAAAAGCAAAAACAAGCCATAGCAAGATGACTTGTTATCTATTCCATATTTTACTCTCTTTTTTTAAAAAATCAAGTACTTTTTAATAAATTTTCAGACTTTTTATATAAGTCTTTGTTTTCCTACAACTTCAAGAGTTTCAGTGATTGTTACATAAGCTTCTGGATCAATTGCCTTTATATTTTCTTCAAGCATAGGCACTTTACTATATCTCACAGTATAGAAAATCATTTTCTTATTTGTATCTTCATCTTCTGCATATTTTTCAAAGATTTCAACTGGTTCATTTCCAAATATACTTTCTATCATCATTACAATCTCTTTTTCTTTTTCAGATATAATAAAAACATTACATTCTCTATTAAATCCTCTAACCACTAAGTTAGATACTTGTCCATATATAAGTATAACAATCATAGTATTAAGAGCACTATCAATATTAAAGAAGTATGCTGATAAGGCAACTATAATAAGATTAAACGTTATAAGAAACGTTCCCATACTATAGTTAAAGTATTTTTTAGCTATTTTAGCTAAAATATCTATTCCACCTGTTGAAGCGCCTGTTTTAAATATAATTCCAAGTCCTAGACCATAAGTAACCCCACCAAAAAACATAGCATTTAAACTTGATTGTATATTTAAATCTACACTACTTCCATATTTTAAAGCTAAACTTAGTGTAAACATAGTTATAAAAGTTTCTATCATAAATTTTCTATTTACAAATATAAAGCCTATTATAACTAGCGGTATGTTCATTAAAAAAAATGTCATTCCTTTTTCTGCACCCGTTAATAAGTGCACAAAAAGTGTAAATCCTGTTATCCCTCCACTTAATATTTTAAATGGTATGAAAACATTGTTTATTGCTAATGTTAGGAAAAATATTCCCGTAAAAATCATCAAGTATTTCTTTAAATTTTCTAACATAATTCACTCCTTATATTTTTATACTCTAAATATACCTTATTACAATAAAAAAAACTAGAATAAACTCTAGTTTTTCTTAACATATTTTGACTTTAAATACATAGCTCCAAATCCATCTATCTTACAAGCTATATCATGTCCATTAACTTCTTCTATAAATCTTATATTTTTAACTTTAGTTCCTTTCTTTACAACATTTGTTGTAGAACCATCTATTTTAAGATCTTTTATAACTGTTACTGAATCCCCATCAACTAATACATTTCCATTAGCATCTTTATATACTTTTTCAACTTCAGTAACTTCCTCTAAAGTAAATTCATATGAACATTCTGGACATACTAACATATTTCCATCCTCGTATACATATTCTGATTTACATTTAGGACAATTTGGTAAACTTTCCATATTATATTCCTCCTCAACTTAAATATCCTGAAATATAATACCACTATTATTCATTTATATCAAATATTAAATCATATTAAAATGCTTAAATGCTTCTGTTATCATATCCATTTTATCTTTTGGGCATGGATTTGTTTTTGTATCCATTGAAATTCTATTTGGTGCTATTCTTTTTTTCAAACCATGGTATTCTTTCATATCTGCGATCCAACAAGTTTTAATTGAATTTCCATATTTATCTTTAACATATTTCTGTATATTTTTATATGTAGCCATTTTTCCTCCTATGTTAGAATAATTTATTTATAATATGGTTTCTACTAACTCTAAAAAATTATATACATCTTCACTTAATAATCTAGAGTTTACTATAACTGAACTGTTCTTTCAATCTACTTTAGATTCAGGAGAACATGAAACAGTTCTCTATCTAGTCCACTTCTATTAAACTTAGAACTAATCACTTTTATCTCACTATATTGTTTATTAGATATATCCTCAATGTCAGTCAAAGGAAAATTAAACTTAGCTTCTCCAATATGTCTTTTATATCTTTCTGTAAAGCTCTTAAAATCAGCAATATACACATATGATAAAATAATATTCTTATCAAGACCATTAGCATCATAACCTGACAATTTATCTATATGAAGTTTAATACTTGCTGAATCAACTGATTCTAAGACCAACGCTTCAATTATTGCTGTTGGAATTGACTCTAAATCGCATACTAATAAATCTACTTCTCCTGCTTGCAAACCAGTGGCAGACTGTCCTCTTTTAGTTTGGTCTAAGACATTATAGTTAGCTGCGTTTAGCATATCCCTTATATATGTCGTCTTTTCATCTTCGTTCCCTTCACTAGCTCTTTTATTTCCCTGTAACCTAATACAAGAATTCATGAAATCATTAAAAAAATTTTCGAAGTTAAAAACTTGTTTCTGACCATATTGAATAGGTTCCGTAGGAATTACTGATGCATGCGCAAATTTTATATAACGCTTAAACCTAGGTGTAGAATTATCATCATTTATTTCAATCACTTCGAACCCATACTTACTCATTTCCTTTTCAACTTCTCCTGCTACACGTTTAACTAACAACATGCCTGATATTGCTTCTATTTTTATTTGCCATTCATACTCATCGTTTTGTCTCCAACCAATCTGAGACTTTCCACAACTTCCAATATCATATATCAATATCTTATTTATACCATTTGAACTACCAATAGTTTTTAGAATCTCTATTAATTTATCCTTATCAAAAAGTTTAATATATAATCTGTTATCTTCAATATAATCATATGCTTTATGAGTAAGTGACACTAAATAAGCAATATCATCTCCATATTGAACATTAGCTAGTCCGCTATTTTTAATATCACCTAATCTCTGATTAACTTCTGTTTTTTCAGCATGGGACTTATTCTTATACAATTCACTTATGTAACCACCTAATTTACCCTTATCCTCATTTTTTAGTAACTCTATTAATAACTCCTCTGTCTTTCTACTTAATCTCATAAACTCCACCTACATTTCTTATATACCTTTTTCCTTATTCTTTATACTTTAATATCAATTCTTTTTTATTTTATCACACTGTTATATTCATTTAAATATTATTTTATCAGCAAAATAAAAAGAGTGTATCTCTACACTCTTTAATTACTTATGATATGGTTCATTAGCCGTTATTCTAAATGATCTATATATTTGCTCTAATAATACTACTTTAAACATTTGATGAGGGAATGTCATCTTTGAAAAGCTAAGCTTCAAATTAGCTTTGTTTTTTATACTATCATGTATACCTAATGATCCACCTATTATAAACGTTATATCACTTTTCCCTTCATTGCCTAACTTACTTATAGTACTTGCAAACTCTTCTGAAGACAATTGTTTACCCTCTATACAAAGAGCTACTATATAAGTTCCATCCTTAATATGTTTACTTATCTTTTCTGCTTCTTTGCTCTTAATAATTTCTTCTTCTTTATCACTTGCATTATCCGGAGTTTTCTCATCAGCTACTTCAACTATTTCAAGCTTACAATATCTGGTTAACCTTTTTTCAAACTCTGATATAGCTTCTCTATAAAATTTTTCTTTTATTTTACCTACACTTATTAATTTTATTTTCATCTTTTAACTTTTCCTTCACTTAATTCTAAAATTTCGTTTTTATCATATTCTTTAACATCAAACCATACTGGTTTTTCAATGTTTATTCTACTTAAAAATTCTTTTTCTATATCAAAAGTTCTTAAAAATGGTAAGTATTTTAATTCAAACTCATCAACTTCTAACGTTTCTAAATACTTTTTGAAACCTATTATTTCTTCATTCTTTTTCTCGCCTAAGTATGTATATGCATCCATAGCTTTAAGCATTACATATATTAAATTACCTGCTGCTATTATTATTAAATAATCAATTGTATGAATTCCAAAAAGAATTTTAAAAATTATATAGAAGCTAATTACTTCTATAATTTCTTTAGCTATCTCATCCCTATTAATCCTTTTTATTGGTATACAAACAGATCCTACCGCTATTACAGCTCCCGCTATAATCATATTTACTTCCTGATACATATTTATATATCCTGACATAATGTATGTAGTTGCTACAAATATTAAAACATATTCTATAAGCTTATATATATTCTCTGAAAATACATGTATTTTATTTGCATCATTATTAAAATACTTTTCAACCCTTATATCTAGATGTCTTTTTATATGATGTATAGCTTTTTCAATATCCACAGAATTAATTTCATTTTGATGTCCAAAAACTTCATCAAAAACTATTTCTTCAAACATATTATCTTTTGGTGCTTTTATTTTACTAAATACATAACCATCTTCCTTTTCGTAAATTTTCACATATCCATTATTAGCCCAATAAATCATTTGATTTATAAGATCTAATGACTTAATATCTTTTCTTGAAAAATATGTAATATAAAAAGGACTTATATATTCTTCTTCTAAAGTTTTTGCTTTCGTTCCTATTGCTCCATTTTTTTCTCTATTTATAAAATATAATATTATGAATATAACTATTATAAATATAGCTGCATATATTTTTGTTTTTAAAAACTGATCTTCCTTTATAAAATAATCTTTATCTTTTATTTTTATTTCAACACTATCACTTTTTTGAAGACTAGGGATTATTAGCGAAAATCTTCTGTCTTTGTAATAAAACCCCTTTGTTATTTTATAACCATTTATTAATACCTTAACGTTTTTTAATTCAATTGGCTTAGCTAAGCTAAGTGACACATTTAAATTATTTACACCTTTATCAAATGGTCCTAATTTAAATCTTATTTCTTTGTTATCAACACTTCCTTTTTCAATTGTATATGATAGCTCATATTCATTTATAGCTTCATCATTTTGTTTTTTTGGTTTAACTATTATATTTGTAAACTCTAGATCTTTGTAGTTGTTATTCTTGCTTATGACATTTACATAATCAAATCCATACTTATTTTTCACTTTTATTTTTTCCTCAAGTGAATAAACATTAAAAGATTCTTCTACATAGTATTTATTGTCTTTTGCTACATTTACATTTACTTTATAATCTTCATACGTATTAGCATTAGCAAATATAAAACTAGCAGCAAACATCATAACCATCGTTATTATTTTTTTCATATTCTCTCCACTTCCAAGACTAATTCTATTATTTTTTCCAGAACTTCTCCATATTTCCCTATTCCAGTTTCGTTCTCATTTATTAAAAAGTCTTTAACCGAAACATTCTTACTTATTAATTTTTTTTCTTTTTCCTCTTGCGTTATTATATATGCCTCAACTTCTTCTTCCTCACCAGAAAGAAGTTTTAAGGCGTCTCTTGAGTTTATTTTAGCCAATCCATTTATCTCTTCAAGATCAAATTCAAATTTATCAATATCATCATTATATTCACACACATAAACATTTGAAAATGCTCTGTCCCTAAATACACTGCCATCCTTTTTTATTTTATCCATAACAAATTTAAATATATTAACTTTACTTGATTTATCAATATCTACATCAATTCCTATCTCTTCTTTAACTTCTCTTGCAAAAGCTTCTTTTATAGTTTCTCCTGCACTAACATGTCCAGATGCTGTAGTATAAAAAGTATTTGAATCCTTTCTAATCTGAAAGTATACATTTCCAAATTTATCATAAAGCCAACAATGCACAGTATTATGCCATAATGCATCTCTATGAACTATATCTCTTTCTTCTTTACCAAGATAATTTCCCTTTTCATCGTAAATATCCAAGTATTCCATATAATTCCTCCTATTGTATAAATATTCTTATATTTATTTTAAATATTATCTGCCTATATATCAAGTTACAATATATTAAAAAAGCAGATATATAATCTGCTTATTCTTCTATTCTAGTTATGTCTGCTCCAAGACCTCTTAGTTTTGAAACAATATTTTCATATCCTCTATCAACATGTCTTATATCAGATACCTTAGTTTCTCCTTTTGAATTAAGACCCATAAGTATCATAGATACTCCACCTCTAAGATCTGTACATTTCACTTCCGCTCCAGTTAAATCAGTTGTTCCATTTACTACTGCAACTTTACCTTCTGCAGAAACATTTGCTCCAAATCTAATAAGCTCTGTTAAATATTGGAATCTATTATCAAACACACTCTCTCTTACAATACTATTTCCCTCTGCTGTTGAAAGTAAAGTAAGCATTTGTGGTTGCATATCTGTTGGGAATCCTGGATATGGTAATGTTTTAACGTTTATTGCTTTATATGGTCTTTCACCATATACTCTAACACTATCTCCAGCTTCTTCTACTGATACTCCCATTTCTCTTAGTTTTGATGTAATAGATTCTAAATGTTTTGGAATAACATTTTTAATAGTTACATCTCCTTCTGTCATAGCTGCTGCTACCATGTATGTTCCAGCTTCTATTTGATCAGGAATAGCTGCATAAGTACTTCCACCTAGTTCACTCACACCTTCTATTTTAATTTCATCAGTACCAGCACCTTTTATGTTAGCACCTATACTATTTAAAAAGTTAGCTACATCTACCACATGTGGTTCTCTAGCTGCATTTTCTATTACAGTTGTTCCTTCTGCCATAGTTGCTGCAAGCATTACATTTATAGTTGCTCCAACACTTACTACGTCCATATATATATTAGCTCCTATGAGTTTATCTGCTGATGCTTTAACAACACCATGCTCAATAACAACCTTAGCTCCTAATGCTTCAAAGCCTTTTATATGTTGATCAATTGGTCTACCCCCAAAATTACAACCACCTGGAAGAGCTACTTCTGCTCTTTTATACTTAGCTAATAATGCTCCTATAAAGTAATATGATGCTCTTATCTTATTAACTAAATCATACTGTGGATCTGAATGTGGTTTCATACCACTTTCAACCTTTAATGTATGTTTATCTATAAATTCTGATTTAATCCCCATATTGTTAAGTATTTCTGAAAGATGTAATACATCAGCTATATGTGGAAGATTTTCTATTATACATGTATCTCCCGCAAGTACTGTCGCTGGTATAAGTCCTACTACTGCATTTTTTGCACCACTTATACTGACTTCACCTTCTAATCTATTTCCACCTTTTACTATAAACTTTTCCATAATTCACCTCTTAATTTTTAGCTATGGATATTATAACATATTTTTCTATCTATATAAATTAAGATTTTCTGATTTCTCTTTTTCATATTTCCCTGTATATGCATTAAAGTAATAGCTTGTTCCATCATTTAATAAAACTCTATAATATGGTATCCCTCTTCCTTCTGCTTCATCCTCAAGCTTGCTACTCTTATCAAGAGAATAACCAATAGTTACATTTCTTATTTCTATTTTTTCTAGACGCTCTTCAAGTTTTATTACTTTAGCAAATTCAAATAATATTTCATCTGCAAACACTACACTCTTACCACTATTATTTACAATAGTATAATTAGGAGTTAATACTTTTGCACTTAATATCCCAGCATCACTTACTATAAACTTCCCGTACATATCATATATTGGCTCATTATTAATATAACCATTATATTCAACTGTATAATAGGACTCACCTTTTAATATAGTACTTAACTCAAGACCATTTATCGCATTTTCTTTTATAAATTTATCAGTAAGGATTAGGACTTCTTTTTCTGATATATTTTCATATATTTTTTTTTCATTTACATTTTTATATATTATTACTCCACTATTTTTAAAAAAATCTATTCCATCCGTGTAGTCATAACTTTCAAATTCCAAATTTTCTATCTCAAAATATACCTGTTCTCTTTTTTCTATATTCATAGGTAAGATTTTCTCTTCTATTTTTATATCATTGCTTCCCAAATATTTGAATATATTATTTATCCTATCTTCACTTAGTATAAATTTTTCTTCATAATTTTTTTTATGTAATGTACTTAAAAATATATTTATAAATAAAAATATTATTATTAGTGTTCTTTTAGCAAATTTAGTATTCATCACTTCACCCTCTCATAGGCATTAAATACATATTTCTTACCATCTTTATTTTCAATTATCCAACTTAAGTCAAGTCTATCTGAATCATCTAAAACATATCCCATATACATATCTCTAATATCAGCTATTTCATAGTTTTTAGCGTATTCATTTGCTATTTCTATATAACTCTTCATTTTAGCCATAAATAGTCTAGAAACGCTTAATTTTCTCAAATATCTTTTTAAAGTTTTAACTTTATTTCCTTCAACAAGAACTTCAATAGATATCTTATCTTTATTTAGATAAGTAAAATTATTTATCAAATATTCAAACTTAAAATTATATCCCTCTTCCGTTTCTATATATGATTTTAGATAAATATCTCTAATTGGATATATCTCATCTTGCTCCATAAAAGTTCTTGCAATGTAGTAAGATTTTATAAAATCCATTTTGCTACTTCCCTTAATCTCATTGTTAGAGTATTCTACCAAACCACTTTCTCTATGGTACCTAACTGTATTAAGATCATCTCCATAAATTATAACATCATTTTTATTATCCTCTTTTTTCCACACATTAGATGGATTTTCAAAATAAGTATTAGCGTAGCTATCCACACCCTCATCTGAACTTATTGGATTTTTCCACATAAAATCTGTTAAAGAAACTCTCTCATCTTTTTTATTAAATGGTATTATTCTGTATCCATTTATATTTACTTTTACAGCATTAATAACATCTATATCTCTTAATTCTTTTATTTCACTAGCTAATTTAGAATCTTCTATTTTATACTCTATTACATCAGCTACTCGTGAATAATCCCTATAAAAGTACAATGTCTTTTTCTCATTTTCAAAACTTACATAAATCCTATCAAACTTCGATATTTTATTTATGTTCTTCTCTTCTTTTATATTAAACTCTTCATTTAATATATCTGAGTTTAAATCTGTTGCATATAGAGCTTCAATAAAATCCTTTTTATATAACTCTGAAAGTTTTATATTTTCTTTCCCTTTATACTCACCTTCATTTAATGCATTATTTAACATTCTTGTATATTCTTTATATACATCCGCAAATTTAGCCTTGTGTACATCTAATATCATAAATTTATTATTACTTCTACCCACTCTAATTTCTCTCGGTTCTGTAAAATATTCTTTTCCTGATTCAATATTAGTATCTATTGCATTATTAACATTATAAAAAAAGTTATAGTCTGTGAAATCACCAAACCATAACTTTGTTGTCTGATATAACGATAACAATATTAAAGTTCCTAATATTATATTATCACTTTTATTCTTTAACACCTTCATCATAAATATTATCACCTGTTTCATTTGTAAAGAAGTTATTTAATATATCAATACTTACTTTTTCTAATTCTTTAATTATCTCTTTGTCTTTTATCTCAAATTCCACTTCTTTATTATACACGTTCTCACCATTTTTTGCATTTATACTTAAATTATAATTTCCTATACTTGGAAACTCTAATGAAGTATAAAAAAGCTTTGATGGTCCAACCTCTATCTCTTCATATAAAACTTCTTCTTCTCCTATTAGAGAAACTTCAATTAAAGTACCTTCTTCAGCTTCCCCAAAGATATCTTTTTCAAGTTCAAATGTAGGAATAACGTCACTATCTGTTCCAAGATCAACAGTAACTAATTCTGCATTTGAATCAACTGATATTAAATTAAACATTAATGCTGCTAACATAACAATCTTTTTCATAATAGTAACCTCCTACTCATAGTTTAGTAAGGCTATTATAACAAAGTATTGTTACAGCAATGTTACAGTCATTTTAATATTAAATTACTTATATTTAGGGAATGACAAGTAGAATGTTGATCCTTCTCCTAATTTACTTTCAAGTGCTATTTTACCTTCGTGTCTATCCATAATTTCTTTAACTATAGCAAGTCCTAATCCAGTTCCTTTCATAGTTCTTGATCTAGCCTTATCAACCCTATAGAACCTTTCAAATATTCTTGTTTGATCTTCCTTAGATATACCTTCACCATTATCTTTAATTATTACCCTAACATAATCTTCATTATCATCAACACTAACTTCTATTCTAGCACCTTCACCACTATACTTAATAGAGTTACTAAGTATATTACTTATAACCTGAAGCACTCTACTTTTATCTCCTCTTATATCCAAATTGTCTTTTTCAATTTCATTGTATATAAGTTTTTGTTTTTTCTTCTTTGCTACTACCATTTTTTGATCTATTTCTTTTTTAATAATATCTTTCATGTTTATTTTTGTCATACTCATTGATATCTGCTTATTATCTAGTTTTGACAAGTCTAATAAATCTCCAACTAAATTTTCCATTCTATCTGCTTCATTAATAATATTTTCTAAAAATCTAGCTGCAAACTCTGGATCATTAATAGCTCCAACTTGAAGTGTTTCTGTTGCTCCTTTTATAACCGATAAAGGCGTTCTCATTTCATGCGAAACATCTGCTATAAATCCCTTTCTCATCTCTTCAAGTTTTGCTTGCTTAGTAATATCTCTAAACACAACTATAACTCCATCTACATCTCCATATTCATCAGTATAGGTAACAAAATTTATAGTAACAAATTTATTACCTATAAGTTCAAGTTGTGAAATCGTTCTTTCTTTTTCTAAAAACTCTTCAAACTTAATGTCAATATTTAAAAATTTAAATAATCTATTAAAGTTTGGATAAACTTTCTTTAATCCTAATACTTTAATAAAAGCTTTATTATATTTAATAAGGTCTCCTCGTTTATTAAACGCTGTTATACCATCTTCCATATGTTCAATAACTGTTTCTAGTTTATTTTTTTCGGTTGATACAAAATATAAAGTTTTATTAAGTTCCTCTGCCATATTATTAAAACTCTCTGTAAGTTCTCCTATTTCATCCTTAGACATAACTTCTATCTTAGATCTAAGATTACCTTGAGCCATTTCTCTGGCTTTTATAGTAAGACTTTTTATCGGCCCTGTTAACGTACTTGCAAATACAAACCCAATAATAACAGTTATTATAAGTGCTATTGCTATTGCAAATATTATTATCCTTTTTGCTTCCATTATTTTTTCATTAACATCACTTGTAGATGTTTTAATATATATATAATATTCCTCAAATGGTACTGCATACTCAATAGTCGCACTGCTTACATTCCTAGCAACCTGACTTCTACCATTCATAGCAGCGATTACAACACTACTATTTATATTATCTCTACTTTCACCCAAATAAGCATATATCTCTCCTTTTTTATCAAGAATATATATATGCTTCTTTTTAGATTCAGTTATAGAAACTATTTTTCCTATAGTTTCTTTCATTTCATTGCTACTCTCATCAGTATCTATAACATCGGATAACTGATTTGCAGTTATAATCAAGTCTTCTTCAACTTTACCATATTCATAATTTGATAATCCATCTACTATGAAAACACCACTTAAAATCATAACAATTAATACAACCGCCAAGTAGATTATAACCAGTTTACTTTGTATACTTCTCATATTATACCTCTATTATAATTTGTCGTTAAAGAAATAACCTAACCCTCTTTTTGTCATTATATATGTAGGCTTACTAGATACATCTTCAACTTTCTCTCTAAGTCTTCTAACTGTAACATCAACAGTTCTTACGTCCCCATAATACTCATATCCCCAAACTTGCTCAAGTAAGCTTTCTCTTGAGAAAATTTGACCTTTTTGAGTCATTAAGAAACTTAAAAGTTCAAACTCCCTTACGGTAAGCTCTATATCTTCTCCATTTTTGCTTACTTCATATCTATTTAAATCAACAGATAAATCTCCATCTTTAAGTATTTTTTCTTCAATACCCTCAGATACTTCTTTTACTACTCTTCTAGTATTAGCTTTTACTCTAGCTACTAATTCTCTAACACTAAATGGTTTAGTTACATAATCATCTGCACCCATTTCAAGACCTAATACTTTATCCACTTCTTCTGCTCTTGCAGTAAGCATTATAATTGGAACATTTGATTTTGTTCTAATTTCTCTACATACAGTAAGCCCATCTTTCTTTGGCATCATAAGATCAAGTAATATTAAGTCTGGCGAATGTTCATCAAACTTTTCTAGCGCTTCTTCTCCATCATATGCTTTAATTACCTCAAAACCTTCTCTTTGAAGATTAAAATCTAATATATCTACTATTGCTTTTTCGTCATCTACTACTAATATCTTCTTACTCATAAAGCACCTCCTACTTATTAAGGTTATTATACATTATGCTAGTTTTAAAGTAAACTAAGGTAACTTCTTTGTAACATAAGAAAAGAGTAACTAGCTTAGCTAGTTACTCTACTACTTCTATTTCTGTTGTCTCTTCTATGACATTATTCGGTTTGACAGCTTCTTCTTCTTTTTCTATTTCGTTTGTATCTTTTCCTACGATACTCTTAATTTTTTCTGCTGCCTCATCTAGTTCTTCTTCTATATCTTTAGACGAAACCTTAACTTCAAGTTCTTCTTGTTTCAAAACACTATGTTTAACATTGTGACCTTTTGCTTCTAATAACTCATCAGTCTTTCTAATAACTTCACTTGTATCTTGATTAAAATGCTCTGAGAAATCTGATCCATAGACTTTCATCTCCGCCTCAGCTTCTTTTAATAATCTTAAATATTCTGCTCTATCTGCTTCCAAGTCTTTTTTATTTACCAACTTTTCAATGATTCTTTTAAATATGTTCATTGTATCTATATTCTCTATCGCTTTATTATTAACCTCTATCTGCACAAGCATTTCTTTTTTATGTTCATCTCTTACCCTTTTAACTGCTTCTTCAGCTGTTAATTGATTACCTTTAAGTTTAATATTATAAGCCTCATCATTTTTTATATCTTCAAAATGCTCTTTCCCTGTTTTATTTATGTCATCATCAACTCTTCTAACCTCTTCAATAACAGAGTTTAATTGTTCTTTTGATAAATTATCTATACAGGTATTTTCAAGTGTATCCATGAATTTTTTTTGTGCATCCGTCTGCTCACTACCTTCAAAGAAAGATAATAGATGTGCTCTTCTATATTCCGCTTCTGTTTTTATCTTTTTTCTATATTCAATCATTGCATTTTCTTCTTGAATTTTAGCTTCTCTTTCAAATTGTTCCTCTAGCTCTTTAGGAATATTTATCATCCTTGATGTATGGTAACTCTTAACCATACCTTGAAATTCTTTAAGTCCATTGTCTATTTCTGATTTCAAATTAGCTATTTCTTCAATTTTTGCATTTCTCATCTTTTCTTCATTATCTTTTACTACATCTGTATATTTACTAATCATTTGCTCTATTTCTTGATATATTTTTTTGCCGTCTTCTTCTTTAAATCCAATGTGGTCATCACTATTTAAATGACTAAATTCAACTTCTAGATTCGTAGTTTCTGCTAAACGAGTAAGAGCTTCATCTATTCCAACTTCTAATGAAGCTATATCTTTTGCTGAAACTTTTAATATATCTTCAATAAACATTTCTTGATTATTTGCATTTTTATAAAAATCAATTCCACTTTTTTCCCCTAATACACTAACCATGCATTCCTTCAATATACCTTTTGATTTCATAAAGATAACTTTATTTTCTATTCTCTCAATAGTTTTGTTTTCAAGCATTACTTTATTATATATGTTAAGCGCACTATCGATTTCAATGTTTTGATCTTTAAAATATCCATCATAAGCTTTTAATTCTTCTAAATCTCTATCTATTCTATCAAGTTTCTTATCTACATAATCTACATCATTAATATGATCACTTATGCCTTGCATATCTCTTTTTATATCTTCTAAAGCAGCTTCTCCATTAGTTCTCCTAAGCTGATTTTCAAGTTCTTTTATTTTTTTAAGATTTTCGGCTCTTTTTATACTTATTTCGTTACCTTTTGCTTCAATTTCCTCAATAGTAAATTCTTTTTCTGGCTTTTCTATCTCTTTTTCAGAACATGTAACATCTACTACATAATATGGTTTTCCACTTGAGTCCAATTCAACTTTAACACTATTAATTTTCATCTCTGTCATAGAAGCAATTAATATTTCTTCTTCTGTTCCTTTTGTACCAAGTGACATGCTTTTCACACGTCCTCTAATATTCATAAGAACTCTTTGCTCTGGATCTTTACTCTTATACATAAAATTCATAGCACCGAGTTTATCTTTTGATGTAGACATAAACGATTCAATAACAGCACTTTTGCCTACTAAAGATTTTAAATCATCAATATCTTTAATATTAAAATTATTTAATAATTCCTTTTTTGTTGCTCCTCTAGTAACATTTACAAAATTTTTCCCGTTTAACTCAAGAGCTTTCTGTATGTTTGCAAGTTCATTTAAATATTTTTCAGGATTAGTTAACATTTGATCAACTGCATCAAATCCACCGTAATATTCTTCATAATACTCTTTATCTACATTAGCTATATTAAGTATTAGGTTTGATAAAGAATCTATTTGGTACGAATTCACAGCTTCATTTAGTGTTTCTCTTATTGACATATAATCCCCCCTTAAATATCCGTATATACTTTAATTATACACCCATTCACTCTATTTTTATATAGTTTGAAACAAAAAAATCAGCTGGCAATTACCAACTGACTTCTTTTATATGCTATTATCTAATTCTTAATTAATTATTTAAATTCCACTACCAATTCTTTACCTAAACCTCTTGCAACTTTATTTAAAAAGTCAATACTAGGATTATAATTTCCACTCTCTAACCTACTTATATTGGATTTTTGTGTTCCTACTTTATATGCTAATTCAGCCTGCGTTATATTTTCTTTTGCTCTTATTCTAACAATTTCTGAAACAATATCATATCTTACTTTTAATTTATCATATTCCTTAATAACTTCCTTATCTTTCAATAACTCTTTATTAATATCTTTCGCTCTTACACTATTACATTTCATTTAATTACACCCTCTTTCATAATTACTTTTATAGTTTATTGCCCTTTCCAATTCTCTCTTTGAAGTCTTATTATCTTTTTTTATAAAACCGTTTAACAATATAAACTTATCACCATCATACACAAAATAAAATATTCTACTAGAATCAGAACCAACTCTTATTCTTAATTCATAAAGTCCCTTATACTTTTCACCTTGCAACTTTTTCACATGCGGCATACCTAAATAAAATCCATGCTCTTCTAGCAATTCAATTTCTTTAATTGCTTTTGCTCTATTTTTTGCTGTTATGCTCTTCAAAAACTCTAGTACAGGAATTTTGCCATTCGGCTCAATATAATATTCTACAGTATTTTTCAAATAATCACTCCTTCAAACCAATGTTATCATATAAGATAACTAATTGTCAAAAAAATCAGCTGGCAATTACCAACTGACTTCTTTTTATAAATAATTTAAAGGATTCTTAGACACACCATCTTTTTTGATTTCAAAATGTAAGTGTGGTCCTGTACTTCTCCCTGAGTTACCTGATTTACTAATTATTTCGCCTCTCTTAACCTTTTCACCAGTTCTAACTAATAATTTACTATTATGTGCATATCTTGTTTGATATCCACCAGCATGGTCAATATAAACAACATATCCATAATTCGTTTTCCATCCACTAAATGCTACTTTACCTTCTTTAGCTGCATATATATTAGTCCCTTTATCAATTGCGAAATCTACACCTGAATGGAAATTTCTTCTACCATTAAGTGTTCTATATCCAAATCTTGAAGAAATTACTTTTCTTACTCTTATTGGAGTTTCAAAAGACCCTTTTGCATTTCTAGAGCTTGTAGGAATAGTTCCTTCTTCTCTAATTTCAGTCTTAGCTTCTTTTGTTATTTCTTCTTTTATTATTTCTTCACCTTGTTTAATACCATTTCTGTATACTATATACTTTTCAATTTCTTTTTTTCCTAAAGATCCCTTTTGGATAATTTTACTATATCCTTTACTTCTATCTTCTCTAGGTATAATTTTAACTTCTGGTTTAATATCGTCTACTAAAGACACTTTCTTTCTAACAACAACTGTTAAAAATGGCTTAGGAACTTCTAAATTAAATTTTTGCCCAATTCTTATTATACTAGTTGGTGTTACACCAGGATTTAATTTAATTAAATCTGATTTAGAAATTTTATTTTTTATAGCAATAATATCTAAGTGATCTCCTGCTACTACAGTATATACTTTTTTCTCTTTTGAAGCTTCAGCTGTTAATGTTTCAAAAACTGAATCTTCTTCTAATATTTCTTCTTCTTTTACTTCTTCTAATGTTATTTCAACATCTTCTTCAAAATCTATAATTAAATCTTCTTCTTTTTCATCTTTTTTTAGTGTATATGAATTTAATTTAACCTTTTCAATTACCCCTTCTGCATCCTCTTTACTCTTTAATACAAAATCATAATCTGCATATACAATAAACTCTTCATCTTCTTTTATAAGATAAGCTTCTATGTTCTCTTCTTTTAATTCATTAACTAACATTTCTGCTTCTTCTTTATCAGTGAATCTAGCTTCTTCTTTTTTATTTACAGAAATTGCATATCCTTTAATTTTATAATCTATAGCTTCTGCTATAACAGGAACTGCACTATCTATATCATAAATCTTACTTGATTTAGACACTCTCACATCTTTCCAATTAAGATTATCTGAAACTGATACATTGTATCCAGTTTCTTCTTCCAAAGAAGTTTCAACCCTCTTTTGTATTTCAGCCTTCTCTATTTCTGATGATACTAATACCTCCTCACCATTAAGATCTAAGCTGTAAGCTGCCGTTCTAGTTATTGGGTTATAATACCACACTAGCATTAAAGCAACTATTGAAAGTATACCAGCGAACTTAAATTTGTTCTTATTTCTTACCTTAACCTTTTTCTTAGACTTAGTTTGCACTTTGTCTTTACTATAGGTTTTCCACTGGGACTTTCCTATATTATTATCCATAATAGATTTCCTCCAAATTATTAACTTATTAAAATGTTTTGTAACATTTCTGTAATACTTCGGTATTATTTTACCATTTATATGATGATTTGTAAAGCTTTTGCAACTTTTTTTAGTCTTGTTAAAACCCAGTGTTTTCAAGGGTTTAAGTACTCTCTGTAATATTTCTGTAAAAAAAGTAGAAGGAATTCCTTCTACTTAATAATTTTAAAATTTTCAATAAATTTATGCATTAAATATTTTCGCTGGCCAAATTTGTTCAAATTCCAATTTTAATTTTTTAATCCTATCTTCACAACCTAACCCCAAAGATATATATAAGTGTTTCATAGTTTTTCTCTTTATCCCCATACTTTCATTATCTGAAACATATTTAACTATGTCTTTCATATTTATGACCTTTATACTATCACCTGAATCGTATATCAAATAATCTTTAGCAAACATTTTTGCTTCTTTATCATCTGATATAAAACAACTGTATCCTTTAACATATGCTGCCGACATACTTAATATTTCACCCAAATTTTTTCGAGGTTTATCATCCAGCTTTTTATCACTATCCTTACTAAGTAAATCTTTAGTAAGACTGTACCCTATCTTTTCATCTAAATTTAAACTTGATTCAAGAAATACTCTTAGAGTTTCTTCTTCTATCATTTCATTTATCTGTCTCTTTGCATTTTCAGAACTCAATAATTCTTCTTTTATTATATACTCATGTATATATAAATCATAATCATAACTACCTAATATTTTTTTCAGTAAATCTTCGCCCTCGTAGTTTCCAATTTTAATTACTATGTCAGTATCTATAAAGGCGCTATTTTTCACATATACCATCGCCCTTATTCTGTTTACTGAACTCACTATAATAATTAAACTCATCTTCTTTTATTCCATACTCTTCTGGTTTCTTTTCTATAATTTCTAATGCTTGTTTCAATTTATTATATGTGTAAAGATCATTATCATACATTTCTATTGCTTTTTTAACATATTGTCCAAGTTCCACATTTTGATTAACTTTCTCATAATTCAATCTACAACACTCTTCAGTACTTGCAAGTTGTAAAAGTTCATCTTTTTCAATTTTTAAAAGTTTATTCTTATCACTTAATTCTATAATTTTACTCTCATATAATCGCTCTACAATAATTTTATATGGTACTAAAAATTTTGACGAAATCATTAATGTTTTTAAAATTTCATCATTTTCGTCAATATCTTTATATACCTTTTTCAGTATTTCTTCATCAACTAAAAGCTTTCTAGCAAATTCGTTGGCTTTACTTTCAATCTTATTGTCGCACTGTGCATTTACACATTTTTCAATTACTCTACTAGTTATCATTTCTTCTTCAACTTTAGCAAATTTATAGCTATGTGCCAATTCATGCGCTGCTATAAACACTTGTTTTTCTCTTTCTAATAAACTATTTATTATATAATAGTTTTCTCCATTCTTACTTAAATACATACCATATAAATCTTCTTCATCCATTGGAAAAAATATCAAATATCCTCTAGCTTTAAGAATACTAAATATATCATCCTTTATAATTCCATACTGACTCTCTTTTATATACTTAACAACTAACTCTAATTCATCAGTATAATTTTCAATGCTTTTTTTCTTTTCCATAACCTTATTAATTATAAGTGAATTTTGCATATCTTCTAATCTTTCTACAACACTTATTATCCTTTTCACCGTATCTTCTTTTCTAACTCTCCCTGATAAAAGCGCTGCTTGATAAGATTCTTTTATTTCATCGTTCTTACCTTCAATTAATAATTTTATATCTACGTTTAAATAATTTGCAATCTTTGATATTTCAGAAACTCTCAAAGCTTTTTTCCCTTTAACTATTTTATTTATAATCTGCTTCGAAGTTCCTATGCCCTCGGCTAAGTCAACTTGGGTCTTCTTTTGCTCTTTCAAGTAATATAGAATATTATTCCCAATATCCTTAACACTCATAAAATCTCCTCCATCCTTTCAAGAGTAAACAAAATGTTTACTTTTAAAGTATACTATTTATATTTACATTATTCAACTATTGCAATTGTTTTGTAACAAAAAAATAAGAGCTAGCCCTTATTTTATTATTTTAAAATTTTCAATAAATTTACCTTTTTTATTATAACTTAACTTTGTGCCCGTTCTAAGTCCTAAAATATTTTTATCATCGTAAAATTTATAATATCTCACAATCCCATCTTCTTCTACATATAAAATAGGTGATCTCGCTATTACAACTTTTTTTACTACTCCAATCATATTTTTAGAATCTTCTTTAACTACTACTGGAAGCTTGCTTTCAATACTTTCAGAGTAAACTCTTATTTCACTTACGCTTTTTTCATTTAGTATATATTTCACTTTAGATCCTTCTTCTAAATCAACTTTGCTCATCTTAACATCATCAATATAAACATTTACATCCTCTGCAAATTTAAATAACTTTGTTTTTTTAGTTTCTGGATTTAATATTACTACAAATTTATTATTTGGAAGTATACTCTTTATACTACCATCAATATACTCATCTAAATTAATTTCTTGCTCTAATTCTTTTTTAACTTCAACTGGTTCTTTAACTGGTTCTGGTTTTGTTTCAGTTTTTACATTTATTCCATTCATAATTTTATCTAATGCTATTGCCATTTCAGCTCTTTTCATAGTTTCATTTGGTCTAAACTTCTCCTCTGAATTCAAGCTAAATATTTTAGCCTTCACCAAATACTTAACGTATGGAACTTTATCACTTCTGATAGAAGATATATCTGTTATATCAATATCGTAATTAGCTTTTTTAGCCTCATCTTCTTTACCCATAAGTCTAACCAAATAAACAGCCATCTCTTCTCTTCTAAGATTTCTAATTAAGTGTTTACCATCACCTGTAACAATTACAAATGTAGGCAATGTTCCATTTGAATATATTTTTTGCTCTAACAAATAAGCAATTTGCTTATTTGAAGAATTTTGCCAATGTCTTCTGCTATTTGCATAAACATCAATATCTTTTGCATACTTATCATACACTGTATTCACTTGCTCACTGCTTAATTTATCATATCCAGCAGCACTTGCTAACATTCTAGTAACTTCAAATCTGTCGATATTTCCTTTTGGATTAAATCTACCTGATGCATCTAATTTCATATAACCAGCATTAACAACTCTATTGATAGAATCATATGCCCAGTGACTACTTGAAACATCAGTAGCTGCATAAGAACTTAACACTATTCCTACAAATAATCCTAATGATAGTAAAACTTTTTTCATACCGCACCCCTATTTCAATGTTATATTTCGCTCTATGTAAGCTTCTCCATCTTCTATATAAGAAGAGTATTCTATCTTTTTAATTCTATCTTCTTCTGTATATTCTCCAGCTTCAATAGCTTTATCATATAACTTAAGAAGCTCTAACGAATACTTTTTAAGATCATCTGCAATATCTTTATAATTTTGATATTTATACTCTATAAGCTCAACATCTGTAGTATAAATTAAATTTTCGCTAGTAAATTTTTCTATCGCTTCTACTTGCTCTTTATAGTAAACTTTCCATCCCTCTACATCTCCATCAATATTAAGATTTGTAAAGTTTTCATCATAATTCATAGATACACTACTATAAAATAACATAACTTCTTCAGCAGCCTCTTTAGTATCTTCTACTGACACCTTAGTAGGTCCTCCAAAGCATTTAGTAAGCAAAAATAGTAATGTTATTACTATAACTAAAAATCTAAATTTAACCTTATATTTACCTATTCTCACAATTATTCCTCCAATACACTATATTAAGAATATTATAACACAAAAACCTGCTAAATAAAGTCAAGTTATTATAATTATTTTATTTTTTGTCATCAAAATATAACCTAACCATTTAGCTATTTTATTTTACATACAAACTTCTTTTACTCTCGCGTAGTAAATTCTCAAAAATTTGTTCAATCCTGCTATCTTAGCTACTTTCTTAGGCTTCCCTTCATACTCTTTTTTTAATATGTATTTATATGCCGAATCTTCTTTGGGTTTAACTGTTTTTAAAGCTGCCATAACTTCATAGCCTGTTTTTCTTAATACAGATGATCCCCTTTTAGAAATTCTTCTTCTCTCTCCTGTAAATTGTCCTGACTGATAAGGCTGAGCATCTATTCCAGCATATGCAATCAATGCTTTTTTACTATGAAACTTATTAATATCACCAATTTCAGCTATCAATCTAACAGCTAAAACTTCTCCTACTCCTCCCATATCCCTTACTACATCATACTCTTTAAGCGTCTTTGCTATTTCTTTCATTTGTGTTAAAATTTTAAGTAGAGTTTGATCAATTTCGCGAAGAACTCTAACTGATTCTTCTACTAATAATTTTGTAGAATTATTAGTAGAACTTAATGTTGAGATGCCATCTATAGCTACTGCATGTATTTTTCTAGCCTTTGCAGCGCTTTGATGGTATCTTTTTTCTTTTGCCCATTTTATATAAACATCAACAAATTCTTCTTCACTATATTTTGTTATATTATCAAAATGCCAAAAGCACTCTACAAAATCATTTAACTTATCTCTTGTAGGATTATGCGAGTTATTACTCAAAAGTTTTTTTATTCCTGGCATTGTATAATCTAACATCTTGCTCATAGTTTGCTTGCTCTCCACTCTCATACCAATGTAATGCGCATATTGCCTACCTAGTATTTTAAGCTCTTTGTACTTAAACTCTTCACATTTATATTCTTTCAGTTCAAACCAATTATCCAATCCATATTTAGCTATCTTTATAGCATCTAACTTATCCGTTTTACCTTTTCTTAAGTTCTTAGCTCCATACTTCTTCATGACTAGCGGATTAACCACTGATACAAATATACCTTGATTATTTAAGTACATAAGAATTGGCATATGATATGCTCCAGTAGCTTCCATGACAACTTTTACTTCTTCACTAAATTTCTTTATCTTAGTTACTAATTCAAAGAGATCACTTTCCGTATGCTCTATATCAACTGCAGATTGGAGCACTTCCCCATATGGTTTTAGTATACATATAGTGCTTTTACCTTTCGATACATCTATACCTACACTTATCATGTTTTACCTCCCTTCATTTTATTGTAATTGAATCCACCTGCACTTATTACAATTCATTTTGGTTAGTTACGCGAAAGCCTTATCGGTTTCAACCTGCTTAATCGAATTTTTATAATAAGAGATGGCTGACAGTTTTTGTGTCGGATGTATTAATCCAAAAAGAGCAATCGTCAAACCAATTACTTCTCTTATTATAAAATAAAAATAAGTGCAATTGGAATCACCTTAGTGATTTCAATTACACTTTTATAGTACCAAAAGACTATTTAAAATAGTCTTTTAATTATTATTATAATCCTTTTTCAACTTGCTCTGTAAATAACTTATACTTATGTAATGCAGATATATAATCCACTTCAGCATTTTGATAATCAAGCTCTGCTTCTACTACTTCAAGATCTGTTGCAAGTCCTGTTTCATATTTAACTGCCATTACTTCTGCAACCTTCTTATATAATCCACGTGCTTTATCTGCTACCTTAAGCCCTGATACTAATGTATTATAATCAAGTACTGTTTCTCTTGTTTTCTTTTCAAGTGCTATTACTTCTAAATTATAATTTATTTTTTCTTGCTCTAACTTATTTATAGCATCCTTATGTTCTGGTTCTCTATTCCCATAAAATGCTCTTGCTAAATTAACTTCTCTTGTCAAAAGTTCTACATTATCCTTACTCATAACATATGTAACACTATTACCTGTAAATTTATTAAGCATTTCTTCATATGTAGGAAGTTTATATTCGAACATTTCAACTCTATCAACTAATGCTATCTCAGTTGATAATGTTAATCCCATTTGTTTATTAAAGTCCATCACAGCTTTTTTATAATCTGCCATAGATGATTCTAATGTCATTTTAGCTTGATCTAATTTAAGTTCTACTTGTAAATAGTCAAGTTCTGATATTTGTCCTAATTCATATTTGATCTTACTTCTATTAACCTGCTTTTCAATATTTTTATAACTCTTCTTTTTTATGTTATATATATCTTCTTTTTCTACCACTGCATAATATGCTGATTCTATAGCTAGGTCAGTTCCAAGCTCTGTAATTTTATTTGTAAGCAATAATGCTTTTTCACCCTTTTCAGCTTTTTGAGTTATATACCCCTGTCTAGCTTGATATGTTTGATACGCCTCTTTGCTTGATTTAGTTGCATGATACATTTTTTCTAAATCTCTTTCCATTTCATAAGCCATCTTAAAACCTAATTCGCTACTTTCATGTTTTAAATCAGATAATGCTATATCATAGTTATTTTCTCTTGCAAACTCCTTTGCTCTTTCTAAACTGAATTCTTCTGCAACCATTTCTTGTGCATTAACAGATGTTATAGCCATAACCGCACCAATTACTGGTATTAAAACCATAGCTAACACTAATACAACTGCTACTAACTGCGGCCATGATAGTCTTTTTTTATTATCTTTCATAATTCCCTCCTAAATTTCTTTTACTTTATTATACTACTACTTTATTGATATTTAGTAAAGAATTTATTAATTTTTTATAAAGATAAATCCAATAAAAAAAGAACCCCTAAGGGCTCTTTTTTAAAGTATATTATTATTCTTTATCTTCGTAGATAATACCAACAACAACTTCGTCTTCTTCTCCAAGACCTTCTTTGTCAGTACCGAAGTATAACCATACTCTTGTAGCATCTGTCATATCATCTTCTGCACTTGCATTTTTAGCTTTAGATTCTGTATCTAAATCATCATCAGCTTCATCGATTCCACTAATCTTACCAGCTTTGATATCATCAAGTTCTGTTAAGATGAATGCATTTGTAGTATTTACACCTGCATTAGCGTAAGTAGTATCTTCAGTTGCTAAAGTACCATCAATATCATCTTCGTCAACTTCAACGTAAGCTACGTTTTCAGCTAATTCAAATTCATCATATGTAGCAGCATTGTTTGTTAACATTAAGTAGCTAGTTCCTTCAGCTGTAGCATTAAATGTTTCTCCATCTGCAACTTTACCAGCAAACTTAGTTTCGTATTTTCCAGTATAATCTCCTGCAACAACACTTGCTAACACTTTCTTATCTCCTGCATCAACTAATTTAAATGTCTTACCATCTGTAGAAATACCTACGATAAAGTCTTCTCCTGCAGTAAATCCTCCAGTTGATCCTTCTTCTTCATATAATAAGTATTCAACACCAGCAACACCAGCAACTGTAGCAGCAGCTTGTTGCTCTATTAAGTATGCTGTAGCATCTGCTAAATCAACATTTGCAACATTTGTTTTACTTGTAGCTTGGTTATAGTAAACTACTGTAGCGTAATCTTCATCATCAAAGTAAACTACTTTAGCTGGAACAGCTGTAGTAACTTTATCGTACTCTAATCCACTATCATAAACATTTCCGTCATCATAAGTATAAGCAATTCTTGCCCCTACATACTCAGCTTCAATTAAATCATTTTCTTCCATTTCAAGAGCTGTTACTGTATCAACATCTCCATTTGCAGTAACGATTTCTAAATCTAAAGTATATTCGTCATCATTTTCATCAGTTTCGTCAGCATCAACTAAGATTCCGTAGTTATCTCCAGACTTCTTAGCAACTTCTTCTCCTGCTGAATCTAAAGAAATTACAACATATTCCACTTCTCTACCGTCAACTTCAGCAACATATACTTCATGGTTGTCACCAGTAACAAAATCGTCTAAGTTGTCAACTGCAACTTTTTCAAATTCTGTTTTAGTATTTCCATCAGCATCATCTTCAGAAATTTTCTTTTCAGCATAGATAACTGTATCATCAGTTAATCTATAAGTTCTGTCAGCAACGATTTCTTTGTCTTCTTCATCGTAGCTAGTAGATCCTATTTGTTCTTTAATATCATCATCACCTGAAGTAATTCCTGCGAATTCTTCTAATGTAACATCGTCTCCTGATACGTCAAACTTAACTAATTGACCCATCATTTCATTTCTATCGTCAACCGCATTTGCACCTGAACCTTTTAACCCTGATGCATCAGCAGCATTTAAGATTGAATAAATTGAAGCTCCTGCTTCTTCTATTGTTTCTTCATCATCATACTCTAAAGTAGCAGTTTCTTCACCATTCATATCAGTGATTACCATGTATAATGTATCTTCAGCAGTTCTATCATCAGTTTCAACCCAGAACTCAGTAATTATACCATAATCATCTGATCCAGCTTCTCCACCATCAGTTACTTCGTAGAATAATACTTTTCCATTGTAGTCTAAGTATAAATCAACAACGTCATCTCTATCTACTGAATTAAGAAGATCTTTTGCTCTCTCTTCATACTTTTCTCCGTCTACTTTAACGTAGTCAGAACCAACACTAGAAACTTCTCCGTTTTCTTTAGTGTCTTCTAATACTAATACAGTATATAATTCATTAGCATCCTTTTTCCACATTACAACGCTTCCAACTTCAATATCTTCAACGTCCATTTCATTTCCATCTTCATCTCTTACTACATATTCTTCACCATCAAGATCTAAATCTTTTCCTTTAAATGGTGATTCATCTTTAACATCATCATTATGGTAGATTTTTTCATCTCTTATCTTTTCAACAACTAATGCATTATCATAAGTATTAGCATAGATATAAGTAACATCTCCATTCTTATCTAATGTTAATGTTCCAGTTGTATTCTCAGCATCAGCATTAAATGCAGCATTTCCATCTAAGTCAGAAGCATCTGGATTAGCATCAACTTCCACACTATTTACATACGCTTTAAAACTATCAGCTAAATCGTAAGTTTTTTCGTCTCCATCAACGATTACAGTAATTTCATCATCACCAGTATCAACACTATCAAACTCTTCGAAATCTACTGTTTCAGTGTTTGCATCTTCACCTTTAACGATCATTACAACTTCGTCATCTTTGTCAATCCAAACGTCAACTGTATTTCCTAAGTTTCCGTCTAAATCAAATTTAACTCCTGAAGCTAATTCAACTTTACCAGGTTCTTCAGTTGAGTCATCTCCGTTTAACTCAGTCTTGTCATTAATATTTTCTAACTTAACTTCGTTAGCGTCATACGCCTTATCTACAGCCTTAGTAACTGTTACTTTTACATTTTTGTATTCATCAATTTCAAGAACGTCCTCTAAGAAAGTTTCGTCTCCTCTTGCATAAGTAGACTCTCCTTTAGTAGTTCCTTCAGATCTTTCCCAGATCTTCTTTTCTAATACATTGTCAGCTAATATAGCAACATTTCCTCTTGTAGCTGGAGCCATTTTTGCAAATGATACACCATCTGTTAATTCGATGTCGTAAGCTAATCTCATGTAGTTATCTGGCCATGAAGCTTCATCTGCTTCAGCAACCTTGTCAGCTTTTAAAGCTCTTACAAGCATTGTAATCATTTCAGCATAAGTAACTTTTGCGTTTGGATCAAACATTCCGTTACCTTTACCTTTTAAGATTCCGTTACTTGCAGCAACTGTTACATATCCGCTTGCCCAGTGACTTTCTGGAACGTCTACGAAATCAGTCATCATTTTACCAGGCTCTTTTTTACCTAATAATCTTACCATTACAGCAGCAGCTTGTGCTCTTGTAATTTCATCGTTTGGCTTAAAAGTTCCATCTTCGAAACCATTAAACACGTTTAGGCTTACCATTTTCTCAACTGCAGCAGCGCTATCGCTATCTACATCAGAGAAAGTCATAGCTGAAGCTGATGTAGAGAACATCATTGCTACTGCTAACATTGAAGCCATAATTCTTCTGAATTTGTTCATTCAAATTCCTCCTTCGTTTTTTGGGTTGTAAATTTAAATTTGCAACCATCTTTGGTTATAAAACCATTGCTGGTTTACATTGGTGATTATATCACCCTACATCTTATTAAGTCAATCGATGTAATATTAATGTAATATTAAAACGTGACTTTTTTGATGTTGAAACCATTATATCTTATGTATATCTACATTTCAAGTCCTGTAACATACATGTAATAATACTCTAAACCAGTGAATATATAAGGGGAAGAGATGTGGATAAGTTTCCACTTTTTCTCTTCCCCTTATATTTTTTATTTTTTTTGCCATCTTTTAAGTTTTTTTATATTCATTGTAAATAACTTCGCAACCATCTTAGGCATCTTAAAATCATTTACCATTAAATTAATTACAAACGTTCTCATTTCTTCTGGAGTTTTAAAATCATCTTTAAACTCTCCTTTTTCGTAACAGTAGCTACAATACATATCGCTTTTGCTGCCATCTTTTTCGGTACCACCTAAATTAGGATCTTTCTTCATAGGCATACCACAGCTTTGACAAAACTTCTCCATAGTTATCACTCCTTATTATTTAATGCTCTTTCTAATAGTACAACTATCTCTGCTCTTGTTAAAGCTTTCTTAGGAAGGAATGTTCCATCCTCATAACCTTTTATAAGTCCTCTTTTATATGCTCTGTATATGTTATTTCTATATTTAGGCTCCATTTTCTTATAATCAGCAAACGCTGCTTCAAGCTCTAGAATGTTAAGTGGATCTTTATCATACTTAAGAACTTTTATTAATACATCCGCAACAACTTCTCTTGTAGCTGCTTCTGATGGATTAAAATTTTCTGGATCTTCGTCTTTCTTATCATATTTATAATAATCTTTAATAGCTTCTACATATCCTGTAGACCACCAGTCATGTTTTAAATCTTTAAACGTTTCTCTACCCTTACTTATTTTCTTTGGATTAATTTCAAATGCCGTTGCTACAAGTTTTGAGAACTCTTCTCTTGAAATAGATTTATCTGGCTTAAATGTATTATCATTGTATCCATTTACTATTTTCTTATCTGACATTCTTTTGATACTATCTTTAGCCCAGTGACCTGAAATATCTGTTAAGCTAACACTATCAACACTTCGTAGATTGTAGATAACTTTTGACGACTTATTTTTTTTCTCATCATATAGAGCTCCCTCAGCAAATTCTAGTACGTAGTCTTTATTATATTCTAAGTCAAAATTATAAATTACTATTTCATTTGTTTTATAATCTTTCTTTCTACTGAACTTCATTTTATTACCTTCTGCATCACGCAAATATATTAAACTAGAAGAATAACCTTTCATATTTTCAGATGCAGTAAATCTTAATTCACCAGTTACATCTATATTATTAGGATCAAACTTAGGAGTTATAGTAGGTCTTGTTCCTTCAAACTCACCTTCTACGTACTCAGCTGTTATATCTTTATTTATCAATTTTAAATCTTCATTAATAAGAAGTCCTTCTGTTATAGTAAATACATATTTTGTAGTTGGCTTAGTTTCTACTTCCATAACTACATTTTTGTCTGTCGCTACTATAGAATTGTATTTTAAATCTCTGGTTTTCTTAATTGCACTTTCTATTTTCTTTAAATCATAATCTCCAACAAGTGGTTTATTATAAGTTATTGTTATCGTTCTATTTAACCCTTCTCCTTTTACTACATCTATATCTAATGCATAATGCTCCGTATTAACAGTAGTAAATCTTATTTCTTTTTTCTCATTACCTCTTCCATATGAAGTTTCAAGTGCACTATTATCTATAGTAAGTAAGTATTCTGTATTAGGTTTTAAAAATACTTTCTTATATAAATAATACTCACCATCTTCTGACTTTTTCTTCATATCTAACATATCTACTACTTCTTCTGTTTCTCTTTCTACAAGAGTTATTCTATCTTCATAATAATTTCTATAACTACCTTCATAGAATATTTTTATATCTGGAGTTATAGATACATTCTTCTTTTTATTACTAGGAGATACATACTCTATATCTATCCCTTTGTCTTTATCGTAACTACTCTTAGATACTATATTGTATATCTTAACGTTTTCTTCAGATATTTTAGTATCGTCTCTAACATAATCATCAGTAAGAACAATAGCAACATATCTATAAGATTTCTCATCCCCACCTGCAGTTTCTATGTCGTAGCCATTCATCACATGATTAATTCCAAATACATGCGTGTGTTCTTTCTTAGGTCTTTTGCTATAATCATATTCTTTAAATTTAGATACATCAAAAATTCCATCTTTAAATACTTTACTAGTAAATGTTGAATCCCAGTAATAGAAAGTAATTACTTTCTTCTGTCCTCTAAGCTCCTCAGCTAAACTTACACTTACTTCAGCTCCTTCTTCAAGGTATGCTCTTTCTTCTGTTTTTTCTCTACCTGTATATACTTTAAAAGTATCTGCATAGCTTAAGCTAGCAAAACTCATAAATACAAGTAGCAACATTAATATTTTTTTCATTTTATCCCCCCACTATTATTTTTGTTACTATTTATTATACTATTATATACGCCTTGTTTTCAAAATAAAATCAAACATTTTAAATATTTTTTCAGAGTCAAAGTTTTATACTCTATTTAGAAAAATATAAAAAGTGCTTGATTTCAAACAATCAAACACTCTTAAATTATATATTAAGTTTTCATTTATACAACTTATCATGATCAAAGCTTATAAACATAACATAAAATATATTACTGACAACCTTACCTATACATCTTATACACGCAGGATTATTGTTTGAATATAATCGCATTATGCAATATTTATTGTTTGCCCTCTTTCTAAACTCACTTTTGTAAAACTCTTCTTCTTTATATTTACATGTAAACTTCATATCATTCTCTTTAATAAATTCAAAACCTTGGTTTTTACTCATCAAACATACTTCCGCATATGGATTCTTTGATAATTCAAATATTCTGCTTAACAACTGCGACTTATGTTCATCTACAAACTTTGCATTATCAAACCCATAATTACTATTCGTAGTCATAAAACTAAAATTAAATTTCAAATACTTAAGTTCATCTAACTTTATAAAATTCCCTTTTTCTTCCTTTTTAACCTTTAATCTACCAGACAATTAAACCAATACTTCTTCTCTGAAATATTCTTTTATCAACTGCTTACTTATAACCTCATCTTTATAAGTCTCTTTCCATGGTTTTTCGCTATGTGTCATTTCAACTAAGTGCCAAGCCGAGTACTTAGCATAATTCTTATAAACCGTTTCCAATACTTCAAGGGAATCTTCTTTAAATCCTATTGCTTTTAAAATTTCACTTTTCTCACCTTCTGATATTTCTACATCAATTCCTTGTCTACCGTAAGATTTATATTCATCATAAACTTCTTTTACAACAGGTCCATGATTCCAAGCATATATATCATTTCCAAAGAGCTCATTATCTTTATATGCAAGATATACACCTTGAGCATAATAAAGCAGTTTTTGCATTTTTAAATTAGTTATACACTCAATATTTTCTTCATCTAAATCTTGTTCATTTCTAAATATAAACCATTTAGCAATTAATTTTGCATCCATACCAGCACCTCCTTTAATTCTTTTCCCTTGTAGTCATAATAATTATATATTTTACACTCATACAAAGTCAAATTTCTTCAAAATTATTTTATCTCCTTTGTAGTATCTTGTCTATACATACTATATTAACATCACATATTATTATTTAATATTCTTTTCCAACTTATTTAATACAAAAAACACCACATTTTATTCATGTGATGTTTTATTTAAAAATCTATTTAATATTATTACAGCTTCAGCTTTAGTAATGTTTTTACTAGATAAATCACTAGTAAGATTAAGTTTTTTACCATACGCCATTTCTAAGTTTGTAACAAAATCTTTTTTTGTCACTTTCTCGTCTGGTCTAAAAGTATTACCTTCTATCGCTAAATAATCTTTTGCCGTTACTGCATATACTAGCTTTTCATCTGAAAACGGAATATCAACAAACATACTTTTATCAGTATATTTTCTTTCAAGTTTTAGTACTTTACTTAAAAGCTCTGCATATTCAAGTTTTGTAAGTTCTTCATTCTTAGCAAATTCATGATTTTTATAATCTATATAGTATCCCTTATTAACAAATGACAATATATCATTTCTTCCATAAAATCCTTCTAGATTTGTATAATCATAAAAATCTAATGTTTTAAATTCAAAACTATGCTCATGATTAATATATCCATCTGCTGCATTTGCAGCACCTTTTAATACATTAACTTTATATGTTTTATTACTTTTAAGATTTATATTATCAATAAGTATTATTTTTCTATCTTCTAAAGGAGTAGCTGTAAATTTAACTTCTTCTCCATTTTCCAATACATTTACTTTACTTAAATCAAACTCTTCTATTTTACCATCGAATATTATAGCTATTCCCGAATCCAAGTTTACATCTTCCATATCTTCTGCTGGATATGAGTTAATAACTACCGGCATAGGTTTTGTTCTAAATGATATTTCAAATTCTTCATTCGAAAGACCATCAACATCTTCTAATGCTTTACTAGGTACATTTATAAGATAATTAAAATTACTTCTTAAATACTTTGGTGTTATTGTAAGTTTATTTCCTTCTACTTCAAACTCTTTTACACCCATAACGTAATTCAAATTTCTAAACAAATATCTTCCATCTAGCTTTTTTATATTTTTATTAAATGTAATTTCTATTTTCTTATTAGTATCAACTAACCTTGTTTTACTTACATTTACCTTTTCTATTTTTAAAGGTTTAGCATCTTTAGTATAGAATATACTAGTATATTTTATATTTTTGTTTCCTTCTTCTGTTATAAGAGCTCCTGCTTCAAAAACAACCGTATGCCCAAGTCCAGCTTTTAACTTTGGTTCTACTATAAGCTTATTATAATCTGGTATATAGTAAAATTCTTTAATTTCAGCACTTTCTCCATCACCTGTTAAAATATATATTTTATCTTTGTCTATAAATTTTATTTTTTCTTCTAAGTTAATTGTAATATTTTCATTTAATTTAACATTAGTTTCATATTTTTTAGGAATTGTGCTTACTACTAAATGTTTCTCTTCTATATTATCTGTTACCTTTAAAATTTTATATTCATCTTTTCTAAAATATACTCTGTTTTTTCTGAAGCTTTGATCATTCAAAGCTATAATTACTATATTATCACTTTTATTTTCAACAAGAAGCTTATCATATATTCTAAACAGTTTATCCTTTTCTAGGAGTTTGCTTACCAAAAGTTTATCTCCATCAAAAATTTCTTGTGATTCTTCATTACTAAAGTATGCTCCATATACTCTTTTTTGCTCTGTTTCTATATTGTATTTTGAATTAACTTCAGCTACATATTTTATTATATTCTCATCATCTTTTACTGTCAGTATCTCCGCATGAACATTAGTACTTATTATCATTATTAGTAATGATAGTATTAACTTTTTCATAAGCTCCTCCTCTCTCATTATATCTTACTTCTATTTTAACATATCTTTCATAACTTCATAAGCTTTTTCTGCTTGAATATCTTTTTCTTTTATTTTATCTCTTACTACAGTGTTTAACTTAGATTGTGTTGAGAAATCTGCTACTCCATATGGGAATAAACCTTGTTCCTTTTGGAATTTCTTAATAGCTAAAAGAACATCTTTTGTATAAACATCCGTATCATCTGTTATTTCATAACCTAAATACTTAAGCATCTTTTTAATTCTTTTTACATCATCTGCTTTGTCATTTAATTTAAGTCTTTTAACTTCTCTAATTTTATACGTTGGGACCTCAACCTTATAATCTGGTTCAATACCAATTCCATTTATTTTATTCTCATCTCTCGTTAAGTATTCCTGCATTGTTATTTTAAATGCATCTCCTGTTGTTAAGAACACTTTTATCTCTTGAACTACACCTTTTCCATATGTAGTTTCTCCTACAACTTTACCAACACCACTTTCTTTTACAGCAGCAGTAAAAATTTCTGAAGCCGATGCAGATGCATTATTAGTTATTACTACAATTTTAAAAGGTGGGTTTTTAAGATATGAACTTCTTGTTTCCTTATTTCCATCTTTATCTATTGTATGAATAATTGGCCCTTCTGGAACTAATTGCTTTAAGATATTTACAACTTCTACTAAATATCCTCCTGGATTATCTCTAACATCGAATATAATTCCTTCAGTTCCATCTGTCTTTGATTCATTTAATACTTTTGTTAACTCTTTATTTATATGATCATTAAAATCTATAAGTTGTATAAACTTTATTTTCTTTGTATCTTCCTCTGAAACTTCTCTCTTAAGAACTTTTGATAACTCTTTAACTTCTATAGCTGGAACACTTATTATAGCCCTCGTAACTATCATTTCAACTTCTTCTGTTCCTCTTAGAACTGTAACTCTTACGCTAGTTCCTTCGTCTCCTCTTATAAGGCTCACAACCTTATTAATTGAGTATCCTCTCACGTCTTCATCTTCAATTTTAATTATAATGTCACCTTTAGCAAATCCCGCTTCAAAACCTGGAGTTCCTTGTATAGGTCTTACAACTTCAACTGCGCCATTATTATCATTTATGTATACACCAATCCCACCAAATTTACCTGAAACACTTTCTATAAACTTTTTATATTCGTCTCTATTATAATATTCACTATATACATCAAGTTCATCAAACATACCTTTTATCGCCGCATCCATAAGTTCCGCTTCTGATATTTCTTCGCTTCCCTCTCCTACATATCTATCCATTATTATGTCCATCATAACTTTTACTTTTGCTGCTGCTTTCTCACTTGTTAATTCTGCTGCATAACTTAAGCTATTAAAAGTTAAACTAAATGCCATAAGTAATGCTAATATTTTCTTAATCCCCTTCATCGTTCACTCCTTAATTGTTTATTATATTATCTTTATAGTTTTTTTCCATGTTATATCTTAAATAATCTATAAGTCTATTAATTATTGCTGCACCTTCTTGATTTGACAAATAATCTCTCGGTCTTATTTTCCCTTGTAAATCTCCTTTAATAAGTCCCAATCTATAAGCTGCATATATTTCCTGTTTAGCCCAGCTGCTTATTTGATCATTATCTGCAAAAGGCGTTATATTACTTTTCCCTAAACCTAAATTTTCTAATCCTATTATTCTTATATATATAGTTATTGCTTCTTCTCTTGTAAGCGGTTTAGTTGGATAAAATCTACCTCTATCCCCTCTTATCAGATTCTTCTCAAAAGCCTTATTTATATACCCATAATCTGGATGAAGATTATTTACGTCTAAGAATACCTTTACATCTTCTCCTTCTTCTACTTCATCAGGCTCTATATTCATAGCTCTACATAAAAGTCTTACGTATGAAGCTCTTGTCATAACAGCTGCTGGATTATAAAACATTGGATCTTCTTCTAATATCTCCATACTATAAAGTTTCTTTATATCTGTTTCTGCAAATGAAGCCTCAATATATTCTATATTTTTAGGTATCATCAACTGTTCACTTTGATTAAATCCGTCTAAGTTTATACTACCCTTCTTTTCTTTGCTCGTTAACTTAAATGGAGATGTTAAAACTTCATACTTTAATACACCTTTATTAGAAATAACTTCCATATAATTTCCTTCAAAACTTATTTCATCTGGTTCATTACTAAAATATTTAAGCGTTTTATTTCCACTTATTGATGGCGAAACATTCGCAACCATTGTGAAAGTATCTTCACCAGTTTTATTAACTACAGTAGTCTTTAATTTTTGTGTTTGTGTTTTTGACCAAGGCTGATCATAGCCATATATTGGCCCTGTAACACTTACTACTACTTTTTCATTATCTCCAGCATAATATACTGCTTTGTAGTCTATGTGTCCTCTATAGTAACTAACACCTGGAGTAGTATCTACAAATATACTTTTTTGAAAAAATGATTCATCCTCATCTAGAACATATGCCTTATCCCCTAAAGTTATAGTTTCTTTCCAGCTATCAACCGTAGAATCTTTTACAATCTGACCATTTTTCTTATAATAATTAGTATTAAATTTTATAGTTCTATCAATTTTAGGCTCTTCTGGTAAATTTCTTTTATACGAAGTTACTTTATACTCTTCTTTAAAAGTTCCACTATCAGAAGTATCTGAAACACTTCCTGTTTTAACTTCTATATTCCCTTCAAATTTAAGTGGCTTACCTGTTAAAAAAATCATTTCCTTATAAACAAGTTCCTCGTCTGCTTTTTTAGGCGTTACATACTTTGTTATTGTTTTTGGAAGTTTAAATCCCTCTGATATACCTCCAAAAAAGCCAATTTCACCTTCTTTAGCATAACTACTACTAAAATTTATAATAATCATAATACTAACAATCAAAAATTTATTCATAGACTTCTCCTTTATATGTATTTCTTGCAATAATCATTTATTTTTTCTACAGAAGCTAATAAGTCTGGCATAAGTTCAAATACCATTACATATATTTCTTCTAATTCATCCTCTATATACTCATGAGTTATCGCATTTCTTATCTTCCTAATTTTTTTAAATCTTTCTGCGGAATCTATAAGCCCTCTCTTTTCAGCCTTATTTATCCTATCAATAACTGTACCTTCTCTTTCAAGCTCTATTTCATCTATCAATCTAAGAATCTTTTGTACTATTATGTCACTCATTCTCTCAAATCTAGAAGTAAGTGCCTCTAATTTTTCTAACTCTGTTTCATCTTTATTAACTTTATTTATTACACCTTTAGACGTTTCATATGAATAATTTAAATGCTTTTTCATTTTATTTAGCTTTTGTAATTCTTCTTTGAGTAATATTTTTTCTTTTTCACTCATAATCTCACCGCCTCTTCAAATATATATTTAACAAAAGTATCTTCAACTTCCTTTTTTGATAAAACAATATCTATCTTTTGCTCCCCTATTTCAATATATAACTTTTCTTTTATATCATATATATCCATCTTTTTTAATTTATCCGAAAGAACTAACAAATCTATATCTCCGCCTCTTTTAGCATTATCGACTCTCGAACCAAAAAGATATACTTCTGCTTCATCATCGCTATTTTCAACTATCTTTTTTATTGATTGAATTTCAAAGTTTGTTAGTCTCATCTAATTACCCCTCAACTAATACTATATATCCTTTTATATCCTCTGAATCAGATTTAGTTTTATAATTTACATTAGTATAAATTCTAACCTTATCGCCCTCATCAATTTCAGATATATCTATTATTTTATTATCCTTTACTATTATAGCATTTTTTTCTATTTCTATAAACACACTTGTATCTTTTATACTAGTTTCTTGCCACTTACTTATACTTCTTCTATAAACATATGAGTCTTTTGTATATATTGTACTTCCATCAATTTTATATACCTCACCTTTTACAGCTTCTTTAGTATATGGCATATCTGATATAACTAAAGTATCTGTTCCATCTGTAGCAATTGTGTATATTTCGCCAACCTTACTATCTTCTGTATAATCAATAAATTTATCCCTTGATAATACATTTCCACCTTCATATATAACTATATCTTTATCCATATTGAAAATTTTATCTACTGTGCTGTAATCCCAGTCCATATCATCAAGTTCTGAAAAAGACTCAACTTCAAACCTTGACCCTGTTTCTATATCCTTAACTCTTGCTCTGTATATATCAATATTTGATGTGTCAGCTTTTGAAAATATATCTATAAGAGCTGCTTTATCTCCACTCATAACAACTTTTGCATAATCTCCATCTTTAACACTTATATTATCAACCATTCTTCCATATCTTCTAACTATAGTCGAATCATCTGCTGTAAGTAATGTTGATTTGTAATCCAATTTAAAATTACCCTTACCATCTGCATATACTACTTCATCCGTTTTAAGAGTATACTCTCTTTCACTACTAAAAGTAACCTTTTTAACAATTTCCTTATCATAATATTTCTCTGTTGCTACATATACATAACCATCAAAGTTATATAACTTATTTTCTGCATATTCAAGAGAAACCTTTAACCCATCAACAAAAACAGGCACAACTTCATTAGATAGATTAATCTCTATCATATTCTGATAATCTGTCCAGCTTGATTTTGTATACTTTTCTGCATCTTTCAAAACAACCTTACCTTGTAAATGATTTAAATGCGAAAACTCTCCTCTATATATATTTTTAATGATTTTATTATCATCATCTATTACTATCTCTTTTACCGACTTTATAACATTAGCTTCTTCAATAACAGCTTCATTAACCAAAATCTTAAGCCAATCCCCATCTAAAATTTCTGAAAGGTTAACCTTATATCCACCTTTACTTACATATACTCCTTTAGATGCTGTAAGTCTCTCATTCGTTCCATCTTCATAAGTTACGTATATATATGTTGTTTTTCCCTTGTTTTCTATGTTAGTTACTTTAGCATACTTAACACTATAATCTGTTTTAGCACTTATATTTGTAATTAAGTCTCCATCCATTCTTAAATATACAATATCTCCAGCTTCAATATTTTCTACCTTAGTATCTCTAGGGTCATAAGCAAAATTAGGGAACACTTCATCTATATATCCCATTTCATCCTCTTCATCTGTATATTCTTGTTTTTCAACTTTAACTTTATTTCTTTCGTAGCTCTTCGTTATTTCCCCATCTTCTGTGTAAATAGTTATATAAGAAAGCATTGGATTATTATCTATTACTACACCTTTTATTTCCTTATCTACAACCTCATCTTTTCCTTTTTTTATATCTACAACTACACTCCCAGTCATTATAACTTCAACATTTTTATAATAGGGTAAGGCTTCATCTTTCATAAAATTACCATCAAATCTTAATTCTTTTCCTGTATCTTTAGTTCTATACATATTTGTATCTAGTTTATATTCGTAAAGATTTCCATCCCTTTCAACTACTAATATTCCCTCTTCTTCTGTTGGTATCATTCTTCCCATAACTTTTGATAAAGATTCTCCCTTATCAAAAATATAAAGCACTCTACCATCAGAATCTACTAAGTACCCAATACTCTCTAGTTCCTCGATAACACCCGAATTTTCAACTCTATTGTTTCTATATACAACTAAGTCTTCTTTAGCAAATTTTGTCTTCGTTACAGTTATAACATCTTCTACTTCATCACTCGTGATATAGAACTTTCTAGTTTTACCTTCTTCACTTAATATGTCTTCTATTCTGTTTATATAACCTGACTTTTTTTCAATCTTTGCTTCTTCATTATAATATTTCTCAATGTTTTTAAGCATTTGTGCCATTTCAGCTCTAGTTATTAATTTATCTGGATTAAAACTTTTACCATCGCCTGATATAATTCCATTTGCCACAGCCTTTTCTATAAACATCAAATTATCTTCATCTATATTTTTCCAATCATCAAATTCAAATATTTGATGATATCCACTAACTGGTTCTAACTTATCTCCTAATAATTTAACAAGCCATACTGCTACAGTCTCTCTATCTACTATATTTTTTCTAGCAAACGCATTAGCATCCAAATTTTCTTGATCTAATCTTAATGCATCTCCCAAATTTTCTCCTGTTATTATCCCTTGCTCTTCTGCAAGGACTATATATCCAACTGACCAAACTTTTTCTAAAGAGTCATCAGGATAAACATTTCTATATTCTATACCAAGCTCTATAGCTCTATCTTCATAACCTAATCCCCTCATTATGAAAGCCAAAGCTTCTTCATTAGTTATTCCATCAAGCGGTCTAAACTCATTATTATAACCTTTAACCATATCAAGCGCTCCAGCTCTTATTATAGCTTCGCTAGCCCAATATTCCCTTGGCACATCATTAAAATCTATTGTATCTACTATACTCTGACCATCTATTCGCCCCTTATATTCGGCAGCATTTGCATCACTATTAATAAGAGCTAAACATATAGTTAATACTATTAACATTTTTTTCATTTACAACTCACCTCAAGTACTTATTCTTTAAATATTATATCATATTATATATCGGCCAAATATTACATTTTAGTGAAAAGAAAAGACAACTTATTTTAAAATAAGTCGTCTTTATTTTTTGTTCATTCGTATATTTTTAAAAACCTTTGAATAATTACATCATCCTCTTCATTTGCAGTTATCTCTTCTTTAAAATCTTCACCCAGCGCTTCATAATGTATACTCAGAGCGCTCCCACCAATAATTATATAATTTTCTTCAAAACCATCAAAATAATCCTTAAATTTTTCTATTCCATATACCATTTACCATCCCCCATAATCATATCAATCTCTTTTTCTACTCTGATATCATTTGTTCTTCCAATGACCGCAAGAAGTGAAATCTTATCAACCAGTTCACTATTAGATATTTTTTTAGGATCATAACTCCAAATCTCTAACTCAATATAGTCACCTTTTTCTATATCGTCTTCATCAGCCTCTATCAAACTATCTAGACACTTATCTTTAAAATAAGCAGCCTTTTCTTCTATTTTATTAGAATTCAAATTTGAAATCTCCGAAAATGCAGTGTAGCCTGATTTCAGATATTCACAAGAACTTTCCTTAACTTTTATTTTTCGTAACACAGGTGATTTCACATACTTATTTGTATTTTCATAAATCCCTTCATTAAGAGCCAAACTATATATCTTAGTTCTTTGATTATAACCGCCTATTCTATACTTTAATATATTTCTATCAACTAATGAGTTCAGAGCTCTTGTAACAGTCATAAGACTATATCCAAATTTATCCAATAACTCATTAGCTTCATATTCAATTTTTTCATTGTATAAAAAAGTTAAATATATAGCTTGCTCAGAAGGAGTAAATGCCTCTTTTATTTCGTTTTTTATATTTCTATTTCTCACTTCTTCCAACTCTACATAAATAGATGGTAAATATATTTGCCTATCTATTTGTATAAAATCAATTCTTTTTTTTATTAATTCACTTCTTTTATATCTACTTAAATTATCAACTACTAAAATTGGTTTTTTTTCCATAATATTTTCTATTTTATTTAAATGTTTTACTATTTTCACTACTGTAAAATTTTGATCTACAACACTAACCAATATAAATTCTTTTTTTAATACTCTAATTTTTTTAATATCATATTTATCTTTAAATATTAGTGGTAACAAATTATAATTTATATCTTCCAAAAACACATTTTCACCAAGAGTATTATCTAAATACTTTTTTATACCTTCCACCTTTACTCACCTCATTATAACTCATTTTTTTACATTATAACATTGCATATGTTAGTATGCAAATTTTAATGTTATATTCCTCGGTTAAATTCACAACTTATTTTTATATTTTAAATCCAAACAAATAAAGAGTGTGCACGGCACACTCTTTATCAACTACTTAATTCGATTCTTTCTACTTCTACTTCTTTACATTTATACGGAGCCATATTATAGATTGTCCTTATCTTATCTTTTTCTTCTTCAGTATATTTCTTTGGTTCAATTATAGTTTCTGTCATACTTTCTAAAATATTTATCGCCCATTCCGAAAGGTTATTTTCTTTTCCACTATGATAATCAAGTATACTTTGTGCATCTTCTTCAGTTGCAACATATCTTTTACCACCGTACTTAACATATGTCCATTCCTTGCAGAAAAAGCAGCCATCTTTTTCATAATTACTTCCCCGTCTTTTTTCTATTTCTACCTCATTTTCAAATTTTTTGGTCATGAATATCACTCCTTTTAATATAAAAAAATAGAGACAGTTATCCCATCCCTTTTATTGTTTTATTAATTTTTCAAACTCAGTTTTAATCATCAATATTTCTCCTCAGTTTTTCTAATTATAACATATATTCATATTATTTTTCTAGAATATTAACTAAATAATTTCTGAATTCATCTTTTATATCATCTCTACTTAACGCAAGTTCAACTGTAGCCATTAAAAATTTCATTTTATCCCCTACATCATGACACTTACCTTCAAATTCCAGAGCATACATTTCATGGTCTTCGAGCATTCTCAGCATACTGTCTGTAAGCTGAATCTCTCCACCTTTTCCTGGTTCTTGAGTTTTCAAATATTCAAAAATTTCATTTGTAAATACATATCTTCCAAGTATAGCTAAATCTGATGGTGCCTCTTCAACACTTGGTTTTTCAATCATATCATCTATATCATATACACCATCTATTTTATGTCCTTTTATAATCCCATACTTGTTTACATCTTCCATTGGAACTTTTTGAACTCCTATTATACTTCTTTTGTATTTATCATACTGATCTATAACTTGCTTAAGACAAGGTACATTACTTTGCATTATATTGTCTCCAAGTAATACTGCAAAGGGTTCTTTACCAACAAACCTTTCTGCTACAAGAACCGCATGTCCAAGTCCCTTCATTTCTTTTTGTCTTATAAAAAATATATTATCCATATTTGATACTTTTTCAACTTCATTTAAAAACTCTATCTTTTTTCCCTTTTTAAGAGCTTCTTCCAATTCTGGAGATTTATCAAAGTAGTCTTCAATTGAATGCTTATTTCTTCCAGTAATTATAAGTATCTCTTCTATTCCTGAACCAAAAGCTTCCTCTACAATATACTGTATTGTAGGTTTATCAATTATTGGTAACATTTCCTTTGGTTGAGATTTTGTAGCTGGTAGCATTCTTGTTCCAAAACCAGCTGCAGGTATTATAGCTTTTCTTACTCTCATATTTACATCTCCTTATACTTTAGTTCAAATTTATTTTTAGCCATTAACTCCTGGCCATTACATAAATCGTAATCTATATATATTCTATTTTCAAAAACACTTAACTCATTTGTTACTATTCTTAATTCCATTTTTCCCATCGGCGTATCATAAGCCGTTATATATTCTTTATTAGTATTAAACATAAGTTTGTTAAGTCCTTTTTTAACACTTATTTCATTTTTATCCACTTTTATTAGGTTTTTTTCACCATTGTCCACATATCTTATGTACACTTTTCCATCTTTTTCATTTAATGTACCTATATATTCAAATTCACTTTTTTCTTTAACTTCGCCCATTACTTGAATTAAATTTACATTTATTTTTATATTCTTTTCCAATTAAAACTTTCCCCCCTTAGCACCTTTAGATCCTTTAAGACCTTTAATTCCGCCTCCAAGTGCTAATACATTTTCTTTATATACATATGTTAATTTTTCTTTTTTCATATATTTTTTAATTGCCAATTTTAACATATCATTAATAAGCTTTTTATACTTTATTCCATCATGCTTCCATAAGTAGAACGACAATGATCCTGGTATAGTATTAACCTCATTAACATACACTTTTTCATTATCCTCAATCATAAAATCTATTCTTATAACACCACTGCAGCCAATAGAATTAAATATCTTTATAGCCAAATCTTCAATTTCACCTTTTATTTCTTCAGAAATATCAGCTGGTATTTTTCTTGATAAACTAGCCATTCCTTTAGATCCTTTAGTTTTTCTTTCTCCAACATATTTATCTGTATATGATAATATTTCATTATCAGTTAAAGGTTGCTCACATACTGATAATCTTTGCTCTTCACTATCACCTAATACTGATATGTTAATTTCTTTCAAATTTTCAATACATCTCTCTACAATTATCTTTTCACTATATTTAGCAGCTTCAAATATTACGTCAATCAACTCTTCTCTATTTGATGCTTTTGCAATTCCTATACTTGATCCCAAATTTGAAGGTTTCACTATTACTGGATATTTAACTTCATCTTCTAACTCTTTTATTACTTCATCTTCTTTTTTTACAAACTCTTTAAACATAAAACTTTTATATTCAACTTGTCTTATTCCATCAGCCTTTAATATTTTTTTCATAAGTTCTTTATCCATTCCAATTGCTGATGATACATAATCTGATCCTACATATGGAATATCTATCATTTCAAAAAAACTTTGAATTCTTCCATCTTCCCCATATCCACCATGAAGAATTGGAAATGCCATATCTATTTTTTCTCTTTTTTTATTATTTTTATGTCTAAATAAGCTTGTGTCAATCTTATCAAGCTTCATATAAACTCTATCTGCAGTTTTCTTAAGATTTTTTAAGTCTCTATATAAATTCACATCAAAGAGTTCTTCTCCTGTATACCACTCGTCATCTTTTGTTATATATACAGGTATCACATTATACTTTTCTCTATCTATATTTATCATAGCTTGAAGAGCAGATATAATTGAAACTTCATGCTCAACAGATTTTCCACCATAAAATACACCTAAATTAATTTTCATACTATACGCTCCTATTCATTAAAAGTATCTGGCAAATCATTTTCATAAAGAACTACATCTCCATTAGACGCAATACTACTAACATGATTTACTGCTTCATTTAAACTCTTTGCTATATATACTTTTTTAAACCCAGCTTCATCAAGCCCATCTTTAATCGGTCTTGTCTGTTTTTCTCCAACCAACACAACATAGTCACAGGCTTTTGCTGCCTTTATTCCAACTTCTTTGTTTAACTCATATTGCTTATCTCCAAGCTCTATCATACCTGGTGTCACTAATATCTTGTTGTTACCTTCAATATGTTTAAGAACATCTAAAGCCATTTCAAAGCCTTCAGGATTTGAATTAAAAGCATCATCAATGACTGTCATATTACCCTTATTTAAAAGCTCTAATCTATGCTCAACGCTTTCTAAAGTTCTAACTGCTGCTGATATTTCATTAAGGTCCATCCCCATACTTTCAGCAACTTTTATTCCTGCAACTATGTTTAATACATTCAACTTTCCTAATAATTTAGTTACAAAAAGTTCGCCTTTATATTTAAACTCTGTTCCTCTTTTTGTATATTTAATATCTTCAACTTCATTTAACCCATAATATATTTTATCTTTATCTCTCTTACCTGAAACTTCTTTTACATTTTCATTTTCTTCATTAAATATAGCTAATGACTCTTCTTTTAAATTATCAATTAGTTCATATTTTGTCTTTTTAATATTATCTAAAGTTTTAAATGTATCTAAATGTTGTGGTCCTATCGATGTTAATATACCTATGTCCGGATTTACAAGTTTAGCTATTTTAGCTATGTCACCTGTTTGTTTTGCTCCCATCTCTACAACAAAAACTTCATGTATTGGTTTAAGCATATTTCTAACTGTTATAGTAACACCCATATCGGTATTATAACTTCCTGGCGTCATTAGAGTATAGAACTTTTCACCTAATATATGTGCAACAACATGTTTTGTACTTGTTTTTCCATAACTACCTGTAATTCCTATTACCTTTAAATTTTTCATTTTTTGCATTTTTCTTTTTGCATCATTGTAGTAACTCTTTTTAATCATAGATTCAATAGGACTCATTAGACTTCCTATTACTATTACGTACATGAATGAAAAAGCTATTGCTAATGAACATATAATATATGAATCCACATATATCATGGTCGCTAAAGCTGCCATCATTAATGCTAACGTTAACCTTTTAACCCTTGCAGTATAGACAAGTGGTTTTTTTGCTTTTACATGTCTTCTTACAATCAATAATCCTGCATATATAGTCATAAGACTTACATCTAAAAGCATCCTTTCATTTAACATTAGTATTAGACCTAATGGTATTAAATCTCTAATTTTCAAAAATTTAAACGGAATCCCCCATTTGATATATCTTTTTTGTCTATATGAATTAAGCTGAAAATTATGTGTGTCCTTAGTAAGTTTTACAGCCAAATATACAAACATAAAAAGTTTAGCCATTATATAATTACTTGTCATTTTGCTCCACCCCTAAAAAATTATTTATTACTTTTAAAAACAAAAATTCATTTTCCAGAAACATATAATGTCCACAGTTTTCAAAAACCACTAATCCTGATCCCTTTATAAGCCTCTCCATTTCTTTTCCGTGTCTTAATGGTGTTGCTGTATCATTTTCACCCCATATTAGAAGCGTTTCCGTTTCAAATCCCTTTAACAAAAATCTAAGATCTTCATTTACAACCAACTTAAGCGTTTCTTTCATCATTTTACTTGAATTTTTATAGTCTTCAGTTCCTACTTTGTTTCTAAGCATATCTATTATTTTTTCACTTTTATTTCCCAATACCTTTTGAAGTATTCTTTTTACGCCTTTTGCCATTTGCTCTTTCTTTAACTGTTCTTTAGATTTTTCATCTTTTATTCCTGCACTTGCAACGAGAATTATCTTTTTAACATCTACCATACTCTCAAGATATATTGAAATTCTCCCACCAAGCGAATGACCTATTAAAATAGGATTATCTATATTTAGTTTTTCCATAAATACCTTTACAGTTTCCGCAAAGTCTTTAACTGAAAATGGCCTTTCCGGTTCATCGCTCATACCAAACCCTGGAAGATCCAAATTATAGACCTTAAAATTTTCACCTAAATTATCTGCTATTCTTGACATAGTCTTTACACTGCATCCCCAGCCATGAAGAAGTAATATACTTTTACCTTCACCTTTTACATCATAATTTATATCAAGTCCATTTATATTAACTTTCAATTATATCAGCTCCCTAATGTCATAACTTCATACTTATAAGTCTTCAATCTTTTTAAATATTTTATCATACCCTTACTATCATCGCTACTATATATTTCATATTCTCCAAGGCTTTTACCACTAATATCAACACTTTCCCTAAGCACTCTTACTACTTCTTTAGCAGGGTTTATAATCTTTATTTTTTCTCCTAGTGTTTCTTTTATTAGCCCTTCTATATGAGGATAATGTGTACAACCCAAAATAAGACTATCTACTTTATCTTCAAATTCTAAAAGGTAATCTTTTGCTATGTATCTAGCCGCTTCTGTATCTAAATAGTCTTCTTCTACTAAAGGAACAAAAAGCGGGCAAGCCTTACTCATAATAAGCTTTTCACCTAAAAACTTTGAATATGCCCCACTTGATATAGTACTTTTAGTACCTATCAAACCTATTTTAGAATCTTCACTTTCTCTAATTGCTAATTCTGCTCCCGGTTTAACAACACCTATTACTGGGACACTATATCTTTTACTTAATATCTCTATAGCATTTGAACTTGCTGTATTACAAGCAACTACTATCGCTTTAACGTTCTTTGCCATTAAAAAGTCACATATTTCTATCGAAAATTTAATTATGTTCTCTTTTGTCTTGCTACCGTATGGCACTCTAGCTAAATCTCCAAAATATATTATGTTTTCCCCTGGAAGTTCTTTTCTTATTTCATCGAAAATCGTGAATCCACCTATCCCTGAGTCAAACACTCCTATCGGTCTATTGTCCATATAATCACTCTCTATCTTTTTTATTATATTATACTCTAACTATATAACTTTTCACATCACTATTGGTTACAATAAATTATATATTATAGCTCAAAAAAAGAACTTACATAAGTAAGTTCTTAAATCAAATCTTTTTATGTACTGTCAGCTCAACATTTCTAGTAATTAGATCTGCATAGCTATAAGATAACTTTCTCTCCATAGCACTTTCGTCGTCTTTTACTTTCACAACAAAAACATTAGGATATGCTTTTTCAAGTATCCCTACATTTTCATCCACTCTACGACGTCCCTTGTTAGCTTTAACTTTAACCTTTGCTCCAACAAAACCATCTATGTGGTCTCTTAATCTTGAAATATCTTTTTGTACTATCATTTCAACACCATCCTAAACTGACCTTGTATACCGATTATACCACACATTATACATAGTGTCAATGAAACTTTGAATTTTACTATCTTTTTGTTCATTTGTCAAGCCTGTTTAAATTTCAAAAGGTGAAGAGTTTTCTATAGCCTTAATTTTATATGCTTTACCTTCTAGAACAAATCCTTTCAGATGTTCACCCTCTTCAGTTTTAGCAATTTTAAAATCTTCATCTGTTATTTTGTCATAGAAATACCCTTTTCCATTCATTTTTGGTTTAGCAATCCCATCAATCTTCTTAAAAAAGCTATATAATTCTTCATCTTTTTTAGCTTCTTCTATTTCCGCAGCTCTTTTCTCTTCATCTTCTTTTTTTAGTTTTCTTCTAGCCTCAATTATAGGATCTGCCATCCCTCTAGCCGTCTTAGTTATCTCCGCTATTTCTTCTAATCCACATTCAATTGGAAATTCAATTTCCATCCCACTATACTCATTTTCGAAGCCTTCTGTTAACTCAATTATATTTTTAAATACTTGTGCTTTTATTTTTCTAAAATATTTTTCTTTTTCTTCTTCTTGTTTCTTTCTATCTTTTTCTTTTTTTCTAGCCCTTAGCCACCCTAGCATTACATTTCCTCCTTTCTATAAATAAAAAAGAGCTTTAAGCTCTCTCTTATATTTCTATATCTCCGAAACTTTTAAATAAAAACATAGGATTTATAAATAATCTTCTCTTTAATTTCTTATTAATTTTACCTCTAGTGTAACTCATATAAATCCCTCCCCTTTTTTTCATTTACCTTATTATACTATTTCACTTTCAATTTGTCAATATTTTCTGACAATTCTATTCTTTTATATTAATTTCACTTGTTACTTTTTCATATAAGCTGCTCATTAAATTTTTAGCTTCTTCATTTGTTTTACCTTTAACTCCAAAATACAGCTTAACTTTCGGCTCTGTACCTGATGGCCTTATAGCAAACCATGCATTATTCTCAAGCTCAAAATATAAAACATTAGACGGTCTAAAGTTAAGTTTTCTTTCTTCTCCAGCTATAGTTGTAGCTGTTCCAATTTGATAGTCTCTAGTTTCTATAACTTTAAACTCTCCAAAATTCGTTGGCAGATTATTTCTTAAATTTTCCATTATGCCTTTTATCTTCTGCTCTCCTTCTATTCCTTTAAAAACAAAAGATTTCGTGAACTCTTTATAATAACCATATTTTTGATACATATCTTCAAATAAATCCAATATATTCTTATCTTTTGATTTAGCATAAGCTAAAATTTCAGTCATAAGCATAGATGCTACCATTCCATCCTTATCCCTTGCATAATCTCCTAATAGGTATCCTATGCTTTCTTCAAATCCAAATATATATTTATTAACTCCTGTTTCTTCAAACTTTCTTATAGCTTCTCCTATATGCTTAAATCCTGTATATACATCTACAAGCAATACATCATGCTCTGCACATATAGTTCTTATCATTTCACTAGTAACTATACTTTTTATTACATATCCTTTGTTAGAAAGCATTTCTTTTTCTTCTAATCTAGATAATACGTATTCTGTGAATATTGCTCCAACTTGATTACCCGTTAAAGATACATACTCTCCAGCATTATCTCTAACCAAACAAGCGAATCTATCAGCATCAGGATCAGTTCCCATTACTATATCTGCTTCTTTTTTCTCTGCTAACTTAAGAGCAAGCTCAAAGTTTTTAGTTTCCTCTGGGTTTGGATATTTAGTAGTTGTAAAATCTGGATCTGGCTTAAATTGCTCTTTTACAGTAAATATATCTTTTACGCCCATCTCTTTAAGTAGCCTTGGTACAAAATCAGCTCCAGTACCATTAAACGGAGTATATACAACTTTCATGTTTTCTCCATATTCTTTAATAAGCTCAGGTGCAATACTTTGATTTTTAACAACATCTATGTAAGTTGTGTCAAAACTATCATCTATAGAATTGTATAGTTCTGTTCTTTTTTCAGTTCTTTTAACTTGACTTAAACTTTCAATCTTTCTTACTTCTTCTATTATTTTTTCATCATGTGGATATACTATTTGAGCACCATCTTCCCAATACACTTTATATCCATTGTAATTAGACGGATTATGGCTAGCAGTAACTACTATCCCACTAATACACTTATATGTTCTAACAGCATATGAAAGAACTGGTGTTGGTTTTAAAGCATCAAATACATACGTTTTAATTCCATTAGCATTTAAAACAAAAGCTGCTTCATCAGCAAATTCACTAGATTTATGCCTTGAGTCATAAGCTATTGCAACACCTCTATCCATCGCTTCCTCACCTTGCATACAAATATAATTAGCAAGTCCTTGTGTTACCTTTCTAATATTATATTTATTCATTCTATTAGTACCTGCTCCAATTATTCCTCTTAACCCAGCTGTACCAAACTCAAGTTCCTTATAAAACCTATCTTCTATCTCTTTATCGTCATTTGCAATCTGCAAAAGCTCATTTTTAGTTTCGTCATCTATATAATCACTTTCAAGCCATTGATTATAATTTTCTATATAATTCATTTTGTCCTCCTAAATGATTTATTCTTTATATATTATAGTGTAAATAGCCCAAAAAAACAAATAAAAAAGGACTTAAATGTCCTTTTTCACAACCTCGCCTCTCATATCATTAAGAAGTTTAAGGCAACATTTTTTATACTGTTTGCTTGAGTCATCTTTAAATTCTCTTTCAAACATTTTTTCAAGCTCTTTTATAGTTTCAAGTTTTTTATTTTTAGTACTCTTTTGGTGATTCTGCTTCATCTTTAACACCACCTTCGTACATAAATTATATCATATTTAGTAAATATCTTCCACTGGTGTATCAATGTCATTATCATCCATATCAGATGTCTTTGTGTGTAAAGTTCTAAATATCTTATTAGTATCTTCTAAAACTTTTATACTCTCAGTTATACTTAAGAATCCATCTTTTTTAATTTTAAGCTTATGTGCTCCCAAAGATAATTTTTCAATTTTGGGAGTTTCTCCTATATAGTCCCCGTCAATATATATTTCTGCTCCTGATGGATTAGTTTGTATTTTAACATCAATAAGTGACTTTTCTTTTTGCATATTTATATTTAATAATTCTGTATCATTATCTACTTTTAATTCTTTATTATACATTACATACTCATTTTTCATTACAGCCACAATATAGTCTCCATATGGCAATTCAATAGCACTATCTTCTGTAACTATTAAATCTGTTCCTGTTTGTTCATTCATAATTGTCATTTGGAAATCTTTTACATTAACATCAACTACAACTGTGCTTATCTTAGTTTTAACTTCTGCTAAATCTATATTTTGATCTTCTTCCTCTGTAACAACAAAATCCGGATTAAGATAAACTTCTTTACCTTCAGCTTGTATTACAACTTTATATCTACCTACTCTTAATGCATATGATTCATCTTCTGAAATTTTAAAATACTTTCTACTCTTAACCACTCCATCTAAATAAGAAAATTCTACTTCTTTACCTTCGAAATCAGCAATGTTTTCAAATTTCACAAATCCATGAGTTTTTACAACTGTTAACGATACAATTTTTTTACCTCTTATTTTCAAGTTAACTTCGTCTACTTCTAAAACTTCATCTTCTGATACTTCTTCTTCATCTTTTACAAAAATAGTTGAATCATCATATGTAAAGAAGCTACTTCCAACAGTAATTGTTTTTGCATCTCTATCAAACTCATCCATATCAACTTCTACTTGTTCAAAAATTTCAGGATCTAATTTTATTCCTGTTGCTATTGATTTTTCGCCCATATATCTAACAAGAACTCCATCTCCAACCTTTAATGTTGTAGGTGTAATTGCACTGCCTGATTCGTTTGAAATTCTAGTTGTACCATCAACTTCAAGTACAACCTCTTCACCTTCTTCATTTAAAAACATTATTGTGCTTTCATCTCTGTTTATAGCTTTTACTACTCCTTTTAAATACTCTTTACCAACGTTACTTTCTATAACCGTTCCATTTGTATCATTATTACTTTCAAATGCAGGTTTTTTACTAGTAATTGCAAGGTATACAACAACAAAAGCAACCGAAGCTAATATAATACCTAAAGCTAAAATAGCTAACATTACTTTTACAAAACTTACATCTTTATTTTTTCTATCTGACATTTTTATTTTTCCTTTCTTTCTCTTCAATATACTTTTTTAAATTTAGATCTGGCACCCTTTTTAAACGATATGCCCTTTCTGTTATTTTAACATCTTTTAACATATTTTCAATATCTTTTATTTTATCATATTTATTTAAAAAAATATAAATATCTACTAATTTTTCATATCCTTTTATATCATAAGGATAATTATGTATATATTTCAAAGTGTATATTTCTGCTTTTTTATACTCCTTATCAAGTTCAAGTTCTTCTATATATCCATATAGAGCTTTATAATGATTTGGATTTACTCTTATTGCTTCTTCAAAATTACCAATTACATAATAATCTTCTGCTGTTATTTTACTCTTGCTTATAAACAATAATCCAGTGATCATAACTATTAATATCAAAAGCATATATTTTTTCTTGAATTTCATACCTATTAATAGCTCTTGATCTTTCATAAGCATAAATAACATCAAATAACCCAACAAGAATTCAAAATTTAAATCTATTGCACTATGAGTTAAAAATACCATAAGCATATACTTATGATTACTCTCTTTAAATATTAGTAATAATAATATTAAAAAGCAGACGCTTCCTATTATACCTACATCAATCAACTTTTGCAAATATGCACTATGAACAAATTTTGTAGAATAATAAGCTGTTTGATATTTTTTTTGCAAATAATAATATCCGCCTTCGCCTATTCCAAATGGATTATCATGTACCATTTTTATAGAATCTTCATAATAAAAGAATCTTTCTAAGACGCTTGAGCTTTCTGTTCCTTTAATAACCCTTTCACTAGAACTATTAAACAAACTAACGCCTACTATAATCCCTATAATTAATAAGACTTTTTTTCTATCATATTTAAGAAGAATAATCCCAAGTAATATGTATATAGCTCTACTAAAAGTTAAAACAGCACCTATGAACAATATTACTTCTAAAAAAAACTTATATTTTTTATTTACATACATGTCTTTAAGAAAATATATGCACATAAGCAAGTACATACCAAACACATTAGCGTATCCAACAAATGATATTAGTCTTCCACTATGAAATTTGTTAAATATAACTCCTAATACTACTAAAGCAACTCCAGAAATAACCATGTTTTTTTTGAGTTTTTCTTTATCACTATTAACAATACTTATATACAGAAATATTACTACCAAAAACTTTATTGTACCAGTAAACGCAAGCCCTGGATCTACAGCAAATCTTATTGAAATTATATATGAAATCAAAAGACCTATCAGAGAGTACATAACCATATTGTTTTCAATCTTTATTTCTTTTTTTAAACAAAGAAATAGAATCAATATTATTCCTATTGCAAAATATTCTAAATAATAATAACCTCCATTTAAAAAAGGAATTAAACTAATAAAAATTTCCATTAGTATCACCTATATCACTAAATATATAATATAACCACAATATGTTATATATAACATAGCTTCTATCATGTCTGTTAAGTAATTATAAATATACATTTTCTCAATATCATATTTTTCACTTTCCATTAACTTAATCTTAACTATATCTATAAAATTAGTAATAATTACAGCTATGGACATATATTTTAAAACACTTCCACCTATATATATTATTGCTATATATGTAAGTATAAAATTATACATTACAACAACTAAAGCAGATAAATACGCTCCCTTTGAACTACTTTTTATGAACTCAACAAGTTCTTCTAGCATATTCCTATAAAACTCTATTTTCCTTACTTTATATGCCGAAAATATCCCTAGAGACATTCCAAGCACAGCCATCATCATTAGCACTTCTTTAATCATTTAGCATCTCCTTAACTTTACCCTTAAGAATTTCTGTCTTATTGATTTCAGGATATTTTAAAACTTCTTCAAATAATAATTCTAATAGTTTCCCAATCTCTTTTCCTTGCTTTACTCCTAATGTTTGTAAGTCTTTACCATTTATAGCTAGCTGTTTTCTATCTATACAATGCCCTTCTCTAACTATCTTTTCAAATATATTTTTAACTTCTATTTCATAAAACATTACTTCCTCTTTTTTCATATCCGATTTAGCCATTCCATCTGCTTTTTGAACCTTTATAAAATTTTCAAAATCATCTTTACCTACTTTACTTGCAAGAACTCTAATTCCATATTCTGTCAGTTCAGGTCTTTCTTCATGATATTTAACGAACTTTTTTATTTTGTTAATACTTTTATTATCAAATCTAAATCTTTTCATTATTGAATCTGCTATTTCTACACTTTTAATTGAATGATCATAAAAATGTGTTATTCCATTTTTAATTTTGAGTGTTTTAACTTTTCCAAGATCATGAAATAACATTGTCCATCTAAGAATAAAATCTTTTTCTATGCTGTCAACTGCATGAATCGTGTGCATGCCAACATCATAACAATGATATTCATGACATTGTTTAGTATTAAGTGCATCTACAAATTCCGGCATTATAATATCCATAATTCCCACTTCATTAATATATAAAAACTTCATTGGATTATCAGATACAAGAGTTTTTGAAACTTCATCTCTAATTCTCTCATAACTAATGTTTTCTATTAATCCTGCATTTCTTTTAATACTTTCAAATGTTTCTTTATCAATATCAAACCCTAATTGCGCCGAAAACCTTATAGCTCTTAACATTCTTAGTCCATCTTCATTGAATCTTTCATCTGGTTTTCCCACACAACTAACAATTTTATTTTCAATATCATTCATTCCATCAAAAGGATCTATTATACCTTCTTCAGGGTGATATGCCATAGCATTCATGTTAAAATCTCTTCTTTTCAAATCTTCTATAAGATTTTTAGTAAATACAACTTCTTTGGGTCTTCTGTTATCTTCATATTCCCCATCTATTCTATATGTTGTAATCTCAAAATTTTCTTTATTTATAACAACTGTAACTGTGCCATGCTGAATACCTGTATCAAAAGTTTTATCAAACATTTCCTTTATTTCTTCAGGCTTTGCAGATGTTGTTATATCCCAATCTTTTGGAGCTATTTTCATAACCGAATCTCTAACACATCCCCCAACAATATAAGCTTCATGCCCATTCTTATTTATAGTATTTATTATATATTCTACATTTTTAGGTATTCTTATAACCATCTTGTCACCTACCAACCTTTACTTTCTTTCTTATCCTATATATTATCACAATTATACCACTTAATAAATGAACTTTTGTTACAATAAAAAAACGAGTTATCACTCGCTAATTTTTAAAAACAACTTTTTTACTCAATAAGTAATTCGTTATAATAACAAGTATAGTTACTAATACTTTAGATAAGTATTTATCTATACCTATAAGCGAAACAAATACTATTATAAATACGAAATCCATTAAGTATGTAAACACTCTCGCTGTAATAAATTTAATCAATTCTGCTTTATAATCTCCACTACTTTTAAACACATAACTCTTATTAGCTGGAAATGCAAAAGCAACTGATACTGCAATTGCTATAGTCGTAGATAATCTATAGTCCATTCCTTGAGATACTAAATACGAATAAAGTCCTATATTTATAAAAGTTGCCATTATTCCTACTACAGTATATTTTAATATTTCATTTTTATTTTCCACATTTTTTTCCATTATAGTAACTCCTAACTTTTTCTATTATTATATTTTATCATTTATCAAATAAAAAAAGAACTCCTTGGAGAATATTCCTGTAAAATAGACTCATAAAAAAAGACTGTGATATCATGTTAATGATATATGGTCTTTTTTGATTATAAAAAATAAAGGAGCATCCTATGAAAAGAATAAAACGAACTATTGAAGAAAAAAATAAAATTG
>JAOARL010000019.1 GCA_025210555.1 Clostridia bacterium | reverse complement strand
TCTACTTTACCCCATGTGCCTTGTGAGTTTGGCGTAAAGCTTCCTATAGGTTTTGTTTTGTCTACTACAATGTTACTTGTGTAAGTAACATCATCACTTCCTCCCATCTGGTCATCTACAGATATCTTAAATCCTGTATATGTTCCTTCAAGTAGCTCACTTGTGTTCCAGCTAAGAGTATAAGCTCCTGCTCCTACTCTTGTATTAGTTTTTTCTACTCCACCAATAGTTCCTTTTATTATCATGTTATCCATATCTGCATCTATTATAGTTCCGCTTAAACTTAGCACTTCACCTTCCTTTTTATATACTAAGTTATCTGTTACCGTTATATCTGGAACTATATTATACTTTACCTTCATAAGCTTATCAGAATATCCTTCTCCACCATTTGAATCTCTTACAATAAGTCTTAGGTTAACATCTGTAAGTTCCTCGCTATCTCTTCCACCAAGATAATCTTTTATAGTATCAAGATATGCCTTATCATAATCGATTCTAGCATCAAAGTAACCTTCCTGACCTGTACTTACAAATCCTTTTATAAATCTTTCTGCTGTTTTCTTACTTGAATCTAGTGGTGAGTAGAAGAAGTACTTTCCTATAAGTGTTTCTCCACTATCATCTAGAACCTTTCCACTTATATCCATATGTGTAAATGGCTTAAGTTTACTAAGTGGCGTATCTTGAGTAACTACTGGCTTATTATTATATATCTTTATAGTTACTGCCTTATTTACTAGACCACCTTTATGGTCTGTAACACTTAAATCTATCTGCACATCTTTTTCATATCTAGTTCCATTCCATACAAACTCATTTATATCAAACTTAGATGTATCTATATCTATTTCTACGCTTCCTTTTCCTACTCCAGATGTTCTACCCAGCATTACCGCATATACTCCAGCTGATAAGCTGTAATCTATAGTATCAGCTACGTCAACATCGCTTATACTTATATTTAGTTTTCCAGTTTCACCTTTAAGGTAAGCTGCCTTATCTGTTGACATAGTAACTACTGGCTCTGAGTTTACATATGGAGTTGCTCCTCCTGCAAAATATTTATTACCTGCATTATCGTATATGTAAATATGTGTATAATACTGACCTCTCTCATTTCCATGATCTGCTATATCTACTCTAAATCTATATGTTCCAGATCCCATATCCGTTCCTCTAACTAATGGATTAGTGTTCCAATCAACTAATAAATCATCTTGTCCATTTGCAGAAGTCCAGCTAGGAAATTGTACTCTATTTATTCCTGACATAGAATCTAGAGCACCTTTTAATTCCACCTCATATCCGTTCATATCTACTGCTATAGTATCTACACTTATACTTGTCGGCATTCCTTTATCTATTTTTGTTTCTGCCATTACTTTAGATACATTAAGATCATCTATATAAAAACTTGCTCCTGGTTCTGTAGCTAGCTGGAATAAATCAAACCCCATCTTTCTTGCTCCAGCTGGAACTGTAATTAAAGCTTCTACTCTTGTCCATTCATTAGATGATAAATCTTTAACTACTTCTGATATCTTATTTATAGCCGTATAACTTCCATCATACCACCATATTCTAAAATAACTCCTCTTTCCACTTTGCCCTTTAACCCAATAACTTACTTTATATATATCTCCAGAACTAACTAATACACCATTATCAGGCTTTATGTTGTTAGTAACGCACACATCTTGTGCTATTGAATGTGTGTTAGTCATCTTAAGTGAATAAGCTCCATTTTTCTTAACCACATTATCTCTTACCATAGTAGTTAAGTTTTCATCAACACTTGCCCATTTCCAAAAGCTTGGATCTAAATCACTTTCAAATCCATCATCATTTTTCATAAACATACTAGTTTCACTTACGTTTCTAGCATTATCTGTTGTTCTTAAAAATATTTTTGTTACATTTTGTTTTGATATAGTTACTGGTGCTGAATATAATGTCCAATCATCTTGTCCTTCTATTCTATACTCTGTATTTAAAACTCCTGACAAAGCATCTATCCCTGATGTTACTGTAAAGTTTTCGTCTGTATTAGACCAGTTTTGATTAACGCTTATAACAGGATCTGTTGGCTTTGTTTTATCTATCTTTACTTCTCTACTTACCTGAGCACTTATGTTTCCTACGTTGTCTACTGTTCTTGCATATACAGTAGTTATTCCCTCTGCTGATACTGTTACAGCTGATGAATACGCTTGCCACGCTCCACTTCCTATTTTATATTCTCTTCTTGCTAGACCTGATCCACTGTCAGTTCCACCTGTTATAGTGAAGTTAACATTAGTATTTTGCCAGCTAGAATCTACATTTATAGTTGGTACTGTTGGCTTGGTATTATCTACTCCAAATCTTAATGGTAATGTAGTTTTTGAAATACCGTTGTCTGCTCTATCACTAAAATAATATTTCATATTTTGAAGTGGCATCTCAGCCTTACCTGTAAGTGTCCAAGTAACTTCCTTTATATTTCCACTTGAGTAACTTCTAACTGGATTAGTTAAACTTGTTAATGCACTAGTATACCACTCATTATTATTACCTACTGCTCCATAAAGATCATGCACCGCTGCGTTTGCATCAAGAGAATCTATAACAACATACATATTTTTAGGCCCTGATAAGTTATCGTTAGCTCTTAATTTAAACTGTGCACTATCTCCAGGTCTTACCCAATAATCATTTCCATTTGTATATCTTGCTCCAACTATTGAACTAGATACATATGTTGGTACTGTAGTATCTACATAATAATCTCCTGAATAAACTATATTAGAATTTCCTGCATTATCTTCTATATATATTTTTATCTTTCTATGCCCTTCAGCGCTTAAAGTTGATGATGATACTCCTGTTTCTTCCGGATACCATCCACTATAAGTGCTTCCGCCATTATAAGAGTATGCCTCTTTATATACCTTAACTCCTGATAGATTATCACTTGGAGTATACGTAACTCCTATAATTTCTTTTGTCCAATCAGCCTTATTATTAGGTGTAAATGTAGCTGTTGGCTTTGTCTTATCTATCTTAACTTCTCTACTTACCTGAGCACTTACATGTCCTACATTATCTACTGTTCTTGCATATACTGTAGTTATTCCTTCAGTACTTACTGTTACTGCAGAACTATATGTAGTCCATGCTCCACTTCCTATCTTATATTCTCTTCTAGCTACTCCTGATCCAGTGTCACTTCCTCCTGTAACAGTAAAGTTGACATTGGTATTTTGCCAACTAGAATCTACATTTATAGTTGGACCCGTTGGAATTTCTCCATCTACTTTTAATCTTAGTCCATTATCTACCCATGTTCCACCAGTCCTATTGTGTGGACTAGCTAAATCATCTGATATTGCTTCTATTTCCGCAACAACTCCATTCCCAGCTTTTATATTAATTGGAAATGTTGCTTTAAGCGTTGTTGCATTACTAATATTCTGTATTGAATTTTGGAAACTAAATTTATCATGATTATTATAATTCTGTCCTGTATTGTTATTATAATGCAATCTATATGAATTACTACTTCCTTCTCTAGCTAATAAAAATACTCTTCTAGTTCCTGCTAACGTATCTACTCCTTGCACCCAGAAATTTATAGTGTCATTTGTTCTAACCCAATAATCTTTACCGTTAACATATCTTGCTCCACTTGTATATCCATATGTTAATGTAGGTGCTGTCGTATCAACCATAAAACTTCTATGAGATGACCATGGTGAAGCCACATTTTTACTATCCCATGTCATTATTCTAAACTTCCAATTTCCATCTGCTAGTGCAGTTGTTGTTATAGTTTTAGCTGAGCTACTTATAGTACCTGACTCATAATGAATAGTTGAAAAATTATTTGTACTACCTTGAACTCTATATTTACTCTGCGTATCTCCACTATCTGGGTCATTAAAGTTCCAGTTAACTGTTACTGTGTTATCACTAGTTTTAATCCCATTAGTTGGCGCTGTTACAGTTGGTGCTGTTGGCGCTGCATTAGGATTAAATAATCTTAAATATGTTCCCCCCGCTGCTCCACCATGAACTTTCACTAATGACGCTGTAGCAACTCTTCCGCCTGTACCGTGAGACCCATATTGATTTCTACCTGCAGCATATACATAGCCATCATTTAACAATAAATACATATCAGATTCACTTGCTCCCATAGATACAAAAGAATCTAAATATCCTACTCCTGATTCACCAGCTTCTAATCTTATAGGTTCTGTCACCGCACTTGTTGCTCCTATACCTAATTGTCCGTATCCATTAAGCCCCATTCCATATATAGTTCCATCTGTTTTTCTAAATATTACTTGATAACCTTGAGCCTCTATTTTTTCAACATTGGTAAAATGTGTATTTCCTGTGTTAGTCGCTCTTATTTTAGTAGGTACTGAAGGCCCTGCAGAACCTCCACCACCTCCACCAACACTTTGATACTTACCCATTCCCCACCAATATGTAGTGCCATTATTTAAAAGTGCTACTGATCTTTCTCCAGATACTATAACACGCTTTACATTAGATAAGTAGGTTCCTCCTGCATCTCCACCTTTTACTCTTACTGGTGTAGTTCTATCTGTATTTGTTCCATCTCCTACGCCCTTCCATGTATTATATCCCCATGAATAGACACTTCCATCTTCTTTTAACACAATAACACGAGATCCATCAGCAGATATCTCTTTAACTCCTGTTAAATAAGTATCTCCTGTTTCACCACCTCTTACTTTTACTGGCGTTGATCTTGAAATTTTTGTCCCGTCTCCTAATTGTCCTGAATCATTATTTCCCCAAGCAAAAACGGTTCCATCTTCTTTTAATGCCACTGAAAAATTACTACCTGCTGCAACATCTTTAATTCCTGTCAAATATGTAGCTCCTGTTTCGCCACCTCTTACACTAGTTAATCCAGGAGAATACGAAGTTGTTCCCCCGCCTGTTCCAAGTTGATAATTTCTATTTCTTCCCCATGAATAAACTCTACCATCCGTTTTAAGCACAACTCCATGTTCATATCCTAAGTCAACTCGCTTAACGTTAGTACCTCCTGATACGGCTACCGGTGTTTCATAGCAAACTGGTGCTCCACCACCCCACGTACTTCCAGTTATGTTTTTTCCTATAAAATATAAGGTTCCATCTTCTGTGACCACTGCTGCTGATCCATATCCAGATGTTACCTGTGCATTTCCTACAGCTGCTTCAACCATAAAACTATTAAAATTAATAATTAAAATATTCATTAATAAAATTGCCCATATTTTCTTCATATTATCCTCCATACAAATATTATAAATTTCATTTAAATACGTTACTTATATTTTACTCCTTATAAATCATATAGTCTATACAAAAGCTGAACTTTTTAACCATATTTTTGGAGTAAAATAATAAAAAAAGATATAGATTACTCTATACCTTCTCTTCTTCATTAACTTCATCTTCAATTATAAGATTTTCTTCAAATTCTTTTATTTCATCAACTGATTCAAATCCAAATATTCTTAAAAATTCATCAGTTGTTCCAAATATAATAGGTCTACCTATTTTCTCTAATCTTCCAACTTCTTCAATTATTCCAAGTTTCAAAAGTTTATTAAAACTATGTTCACAGCTAACTCCCCTGACATCTTCAACTTCTGATTTAGTAACAGGTTGCCTATATGCTATTATAGCTAGAGTCTCAAGAACAGCTTGTGTTAATTTTGTTTTATTAACCTTTTCATAAACTTTTTTTAAATTCTCATGGCTTTCAGGTGTTGTTACCATTTGATAACCATTTCCAACTTTTATAATCTCAATTCCACTATTGCTCTCTTTGTATGTTTCATTAAGTTTGTTTATTTCATAAGCTAATTCTATTTTCTTCATATCCAAAGAGCTTAGAATAACTTTTTCTTCAATTTTTTTACCTGATATAAAAAGTATAGCTTCTATATCTCTACCTATATTTGACTTCATAAATTTACTCCTAACAAGCTTCTATAAATATATCTTCAAAATTTTCTTTTTGCTTTACTTTAACTTTCTTAACTTTAATAAGTTCAAGTATTGCTAAAAAAGTAACTACTGCTTCCATCTTCTCAAATTCTTCATTAAATAATGAACTAAATTTAGCTTCTCTATTCTTTAATATAAGTTTTTCCACATATTCCATCTTATCAGATATTTTAAATACATCCCTCTTAACTGACTTAAACTCTAATCTCATCTTATCTTTCTTATTTTCGTTAGAGTTAACAGCATTCTTAAATAATTCAAATAGCTTTCTAAGATCTACTCCTTCTAAAACCTCTTCAAGACTTTCAGTCTCTTGCTCAAAAGCAACTTCAATAGGTTCTTTAAAAGCTCTTCTATTGTATTTCTCTTCTCTCTCTTTAAGATATTCAACTGTCATCTTTATCTTTTTATATTCTAAAAGTTTTTGTATTAAATCTTCTCTTGGATCTTCTTCTGGTTCCTCTTCTTTAAGAAGCGGTATAAGCATTTTAGACTTAATTTTGATAAGAGTGGCTGCCATTACTAAAAACTCACTCATGTTTTCCATATCTTCATCAAACTTTTCCATATAGTCAAGATACTGCTGAGTAATCATAGCTATTGGAATATCATATATATCAACTTCATGTTTCTCCATTAAATGGAAAAGAAGGTCAAGCGGACCTTCAAAGTTTTCTAGTTTGAATTCCATTTACATCACCATTTCAAAAAATGTTAAAAACATAGACGATACAAAGTTTGAAGCTGGTAATATAATAAATTGACCTAATGTATTACTAAATATAAGTATTAAAAATACTATTCTAAGAATTTCATAATTTGCCTCTAATTGATATAATACTCGTCTTGGTAAAAATATCTTTGAACCATCAAGTGGTGGAAGTGGAATCAAGTTAAAGCTCATAAGCATTAAATTAACTCTAATCCCCCATACTAAAACAGTTAACATAAGCGCTGATAAATATTGATTACCTGCAAGATATACATATATTCCCGTTAATATAAATGCCATTACAAAATTTGATAATGGACCTGCAAAAGCAACTATCTTATTATCTCTTTCAGGCTTTTTAAATGCATACGGATTAACTTCAACAGGCTTAGCCCATCCAAATCCCACTGTAATAAGCATTAAAAAACCTACTGGATCCAAGTGTCTTCTAGGATCAAGTGACATTCTCCCCTTATACCTTTGTGACCCATCCCCAAGCTTATATGCTGCATATGCATGTGCATATTCATGCACTACAAATGAAAATATAAGTACAGGTATTATTGAAAAAAATAACATTGGGTTGCTAAACAACATACTAATTAACATAATTTACTCCTTAATATTTTACGATATTGTTCTCGTAAACAATTCCTTTAATTAATTTCTTTTCTTCTACTTCTTTATTCTCAACAATATAAGCTTTAGTTAAAATCTCTTTAGCTTCTTCAAACTTATCCAAATCGTTTGCATATATAGTTGCAACTCTCTCAGCTTGTCCTACATAATCTCCTACTTTTTTACTTAGAACAATTCCTACTGCTAAATCGATTTCACTTTCCTTAGTTTCTCTTCCAGCACCTAAAACAAGTGCAGCTTTTCCTACTTCTTCTGATTCTATTTTTTGGATAAAGCCTTCATCTTCTAAATAAATATCTTTAACTATAGATGCTTTTTTAAACATTTCATAGTTTTCTATAAACTCTGGGTTTCCACCTTGAGCCGCTATTAATTCTTTAAGTTTTTCAAGTGCTTTTCCTGAATCAATTAAATCTTCAAGAGTTCTTTTAGCATCTTCAATATCACTAGCTTTTCCACCTAAAACTAACATGTGAGCTCCAAGTTCAAGACATAAATCAGTTAGATCTTTTGGTCCCTCACCTTTTAATGTATCTATTGCTTCTATAACTTCAAGCACATTACCAACTGCAAAACCAAGTGGTTCATCCATATCAGTAATAACACCTATTGTATTTCTTCCTACCCCACATCCAATTTCAACCATTATTTTAGCTAAATCAAATGCATCATCTTCTTCTTTCATAAATGCTCCACTACCTGTCTTAACATCAAGCACTATTGCATCTGCTCCAGAAGCTAACTTTTTACTCATTATACTACTAGCAATTAATGATAAATTATTAACTGTAGCTGTAACATCTCTAAGTGCATAAATCTTCTTATCTGCTGGAGCTAAATCTCCAGTTTGAGAAGCTATCGCTACACCAATTTCATTAACATCTGCTATAAATTTTTCTTCTGGTATATTAAGTTTGAAATCATCAAATGACTCGAACTTATCTATTGTTCCACCAGTATGTCCTAATCCTCTTCCTGACATTTTTGCAACTGGAACTCCCGCAGCTGCTACCAATGGTGCAAGTATTATAGTTGTTTTGTCTCCAACTCCACCAGTACTATGCTTATCTACTTTTATTCCTTCAATTTTAGATAAATCCAATTTATCTCCACTTTCAAGCATGGCCATAGTTAAGTCTATAGTTTCTTCTTTATCCATTTGATTAAAAAATACTGCCATTAAAAATGCTGATGCTTGATAATCTGGAATAGTTCCGTTTGTAAATCCATTAACGAAAAACTCTATCTCTTCTTTGCTTAATTTATATCCGTCTCTTTTTTTCTCAATAATGTCGTACATTCTCATTTTATAATCCACCTTTTACTTTTTTGCTGTTTCTTTACTTCCTGAAAACATTTGAGCAATACTCTTAAATATTTTCCCAACTACTGATGGAGTCTCGTAATTAAGTCCATCTTTAATATCATTATAAAACTCTAATTGCTTTTCTATATCTATCTTCTTAATATTAGATATCATTTTATCTCTATTATATTTATCCTTAGCTCTAAAATCTTCAAAATCAAAGTTTGAATCATATACAAACTTTAGAACTTTTGTTAACACATCATCATGTATCCCTTTATAAATATACTTAGTATTACCTCTTAATATAAGGTCTCCCTTTATTAATTTATGTAAATAATGTCTACACTCTTCTTCACTTATATCAAGACCAGTTTCTTTAATAATCTCATCTATTTCATATTCTTTACCTTGATTATCTGTAAGAAGCATTAGTAACTTTTTAAGTTCTTGATTGTGCTTACCTTCAAGTGTTTTTTCAAAATACTCTTTCCATGTTACATGTACTTTACCTTCAGTATATTCATATTCTAATATTTCATATATATCTTCTACTGTATCAAACTTTTTATTTTCATAGTCGCTAAGCATTATACAATAAATATAAAAAGGATCATTTTCCGCTACTTCTGAAATATAAAATGCTTGCTCAGTAGTAACTGTCTTTCCTAATACTTTTGCATAATTCATTACTGCTCCCATTGACTCTTCAAGAGAAAAATTACCAATGTTAATTTCTTTAAATCTTGCTGGTAGTTTTTCATGAATAAGCTCTTTTAACCATCCCATTTTACTTCCTGTTGCTATTATTGGTGCATTTTTAGATTTAGTTAATGTCGTATATGAACTAATTAAATCTTCAAATGGAACCTTTCTTTCTTTATCTAAATATATTTGTGATGTTAATAAATGGAACTCATCTATAATCTGCATAACAAAATCCCCTGTAATACTTGCAACTCTATCAGGTGCTGATAAAGCATAAAATACTATTTCAGATTCATTTTCAGTGTTATTAAACAATTCTTCCATTTGATATATATCTGCAACTAACTCATCACAATCATTTTCATCTGCTAATGCTCTAAGTAAGTTTATGTCAAATCTACTTCTAGCAATCTCAGGATTTCTTAATTTAAAACTTAAATACTGTTGCACAAAACTTAAATAGAATTCTTTTGCAAAATCTATTACCCAATATGGATATTCTCTAACTTCATAGTAAAAAGGTATTACATGTGATCCTTTTGAATAAACAATATTGTAAAGTCTTTCTACCATAGCCGTCTTTCCTTTTTTACTTCTTGAAAGAATAGCTACTGGTCCATTAATTTTTTTAGGTATCTCTTCAACCCAGTTCATAAGGTATTCTAGTTCCTTTTTTCTACCCCAAAACAGATTCGGATTTCCTATTCTTTCTTCCTTAGCATATATAAGCTTCAATATAATCCCTCATTTCTCCCTATTTTCCTTTTAATTTTACTATAAATATACCCCATAGTCAAAGGTGAAATTCCTTGATTTTTTAGTATTTTGGGAGTATAATTATAGTAGTACTCAAATGAAAAGGAGGGACTTTTATGAATTTCAAAGATATTTGTATTAAATTATCTAAAATGGGTGTTTCTGTTCATTTTGACAACCACGGTTATACACTTATAAACAACGGAAAAGAAATTCACTGTAAGACACAAAATGAAGTGATGTTACTTTCAAACAGACTTCATCACATGCATCTTAACGACCCTCATTTTGATAATTTTGCGGAAACGACAATAATAGATATAAAGTAGCTTTTATAGCTACTTTATTTTACTTTAAGGAGTGATTAGGTAAATGAAACAAGTAGCATTTTTTGATGTAGATGGGACTATTTATAGAGATAGTCTACTAATAGAAATATTTAAGAAGTTTACTAAATACGGTATTCTTTCTGAAGAAATGTGGGTTACTAAAGTTAAGCCTGCTTTTGATAGATGGGATAACAGAAAAGGATCATATGAAACTTACTTAAATGATTTAGCAGAAATGTATCAAGAAAACATTAAAGGAACAGATAAACACATAATTGATTATATATCAAATCAAATTATTAAAGAAAAAGCTGATAGAGTTTATCGTTACACTAGAGATAGAATTAAATGGCATAAAGATCAAGGACACCTTGTTATAGCTATATCAGGAAGTCCACATATATTAGTTGAGAAGTTTGCTAGACACCTAGAATTTGATGACTATATTGGCACTAAATACCACTATGATTCTGATGATCATTTCAATGGAGAAATTGAACCTATGTGGGACAGAGATAACAAACAAAAATCAATTAATTATTTCAAAGAAAAGTATGATTTAGATTTAAGTAATTCTTATGCTTATGGTGATACAACTGGAGATATAACAATGTTTGAACTAGTTGGTAACCCTATTGCATTTAATCCAAATGCAAATCTAATAAATTATTTAAATAAAAATGATGAATTAAAAAATAAGATTGATATGATAGTTGAAAGAAAAGATGTTATTTATAACATTCCAACTAAATTAATGCAAAACAAACCACAAAAATAAGAGTACATAGTACTCTTATTTTATTATGAGTAAAATCTTTTTGGCATAATTCCTAATACACTTAAGAAATCTCCACTATCTTCTGGATAATTATACTCTAAAACTTCTATTTCACATTGCATCTTCCCTAGCTTACTCTTTTTAACTTTTTCTTCTAAATCTTTTTTAAGAGCATCCATATCAAACTTTTCATGAGATATAAATAAGTATTTAATATCAAATGTTTTAAATATCATGTCTGAATCTTTAACTGTTGTCTCAACCATCTCATCAACAATATTTACCATCTCTGGCTCATAATTTTCTCCTAATATAGCATCTAGTTTGAAGTTAATATATCCTATTTGAACTTTCCATCCATACTTTCTAGCTTTAACAAGTTCTCTTCTTATTATTTCTTCTGACTTAACCAGAAGTTCTAATTTACTTGTATATATATTTATATTATTCCCGCCCATCATAGCTGAATAATTTCTTGCTTCTTTTGACTTGTTCAGTAAATATAATAAATTTGATTTAACAATACACTCATCAAAATCTGCAATCCCTATACTAAGTGAATAATGCTTAATGGCATCATTTACCATAAATCCTTTTTGTTTAAATTTTTTCTTAATATCTTCTAGCATTATATAAAAATTCTTAATACTTAAATTGTTATCTAATACTACAAAAGTTCTTCTATTATATCTATACATAGTTTCTATACTCTTTGGAAAACTAACTTTTAACATCCTAACTAATTCACCTATAACTATTTCCTCATCCGATATTAAATTCTTAAGATTATCTATTGTTATATATGCCATTTGATATTTTTCAACTATTTCATCTTTTCCTATAAGTTCATCAAATACGACCCTATTTTTAAAACCTGTAAGGCTATCTGTTTCAGCGTTGCAAATATAATATTCTCTTAAATTTTCATTCCCTATAAATAGTGATATTTGATTTACCAAAACATCTATAATCTTTATATCATCATCTATAAAGAAGTCTTTCTTTTTACTTTCAAAATACATACCGCCAATACATTCATAATTAACAATTAACGGAACAAATAGAAATGATCCCACTTCTCTAAAGAATATAAATTTATAATCTTTAGCATCTACATTATCATTTGCAAATGAAGTTTTTTCTTCCATCCATTCAAGCGGTTCTGTCTTAGGTAAAACCTTTTCTATTTTTTTATTAATTTCATCCTTGTATTTACTCTTATAATAAAAATCCATTTCTTCGTTTGGACCTTTTATCATAAGCGCTGAATATTCAACACCTAAAAAATATATAATATTTGAAAGTATACTCTCATACATTTCGTGTTTGTTATTCATAACTATTAAATTATTTGATGTCTCTACAAGTAAGTTAAACTCTGAAACTTTTCTTTCATATTTTTCTTTTAACATCTCTATTATGTTTTCTTCCATACTAAGCTCCTTTATAATATTAATAAGTTACCTTAAAATTATAACAAACTTATCTAAATAAAAAAAGAAGCATTTAATTTATGCTTCTAATAATTTCTTTTCATTCCCCATTGTAATTTTAATTGTTTCCTTACCCTCTTCTGGTCTATAATTATTAGCCTCTAAATTTTTATCTAAACTACAGTAGATTGATATCGTATCTTTCATATTAAACTGAACATTTGCAAGATCTCTCTCCAGTTCATTCCTCTTATCAATAGTTTCACCTAAACTCTCAGCTGTCATTATATTAAATACACCTAAAATTTTTTCATTTCTTATTAAAACTCTAGCAACAGAAGGTATTTTTCCTCTTTGCTTACTAATTATATCATTTTGTTTAGTTATATCTTCTTTTTTCTCTTTTTTTTGCTTACCAAAATTAAGACTATCTCTGTTAAGTTTTTCTCTAAAAGCTTCTTGCATATCATTTAATAAACAAGTTAAATCTTGACTATTCAAAACTTCTTTAAGTACTTCTCCATATAAAATACAAGATGCATCTTCAAGAATACCTATCTTATTACCTATTTCATTTTCTAATTTTTTAAATTCTTCTTCCATGTTAAAACTATCATTATTTTTGCTAATACGTTCTAGTTCATTAATTATGCATTCATTAGCAAAAGAAAAATACACATTATTAATTTCTACATATTCTCTTATATTCATACTAATTCCTCCACTCAAAGAAAGTATAAATAATATTTTTATTTTTGTGAATATTTAAAAGAGTTATTTAATAATAGTTAATTATTAGTTAATATTTAATTAAAAAAGCAGCCTAGGCTGCTTTTAGTCAATTATTTTATTTATAATATTATCCCAATCTTTTTGCTTAAGTTTAACGTATCTTTTCATAACTTCATGAGCATGTTCTATTTCCCACTCAGCAAGTTCTTTTAAGAAGTTTTTAACCTCTTCATCATCTGCTAATTCAGATGCTCTTGTATAGAAACCAGCAAAATCTGATTCAAATAAATAAGCCATTTTAAGCACTTCTTCTGCATCAACATTTTCGTTCATTTCTAATATTTTATCAGCATTTTCAAATATATCTGTATGATTAACTTTTGAAGTATCATCCATAACCCATGAAGAATCTTTTAATAGTTTTTCTCCCATAAAAGTTTCGTACTTCTCATCTAATAACTTAAAATGTCCTTCTTCAAGAACTGACATCTCTGCTAAAAAATCATGTACTTCTCCTTCAAAAAGATCTGCATAATATCCATAAAATCTTTGTCCCATTTTTTCCATTTGCATTGAATATAAAAATATATTTCTAATCTTATTGTTTACCAAGTTCATCGTCTCCCTTTTCTTTACAATTTAAATCAAGTTCTGTAATAAGTGTACTATCTTTCTCACTAGTAAATGGCTCTATCGGTGCTTCTAATGTCATTTTATAATCAACCTCTTTTTCAGGTATCATATCTAATAATACACTAGTAACTTTTGCACCTAACCCACTACTAACAAATGTACTTATCATTTTAACTGTGTTTCCATAGTCTTTAGTTAAAATCATCGCAGTAAGTCCTGCACCAGCTGAAACTCCTGCAATTAAAAAAACTTTCATAAGCGTTCTAGCACTCATATTATCATCACCCTTGATTTTTTTATATTATATCAAGCTTATTTACTTTTTTCAATTGTCTAGGTACTTATCACTATTTATTCTAATCGCAAAATATGGTTTATTTGAGTTTTTCTGCTTAATAAACATAATAAAATCTTTGTCATAATAAAACTTTTTAGGGTGATATTTATTTGATTCAGCGGCACTCAGTATTCCAATATAAGCCAAACTTCTTAATTCCCCACCTTCATTATCTAATTTAAAGTCAATTTTTTGTCCAGCCTTTAAAATTAAATAATTTCCATTATTATACGACTTAAATTTTAATTCTCTAAGTTCTTCTATATTCCTATACACATTTAATTTAATCAAAGGCATTTTAAATATATCATCTTTATTTAGTTTCTTAAAAAATATATTTCTACTTTCTTTAACTTTTATTTCTTTCCATAAATTTTTAAATGTATCCCTTTTACTTGTTTTATATAAATATATTTCCTCATTATCTCTTGTATCTATCTTGATTCCATGATTATTCTTATCTTCATAAAATATCATGCTAATATCATCTCTTTCAGTGTCCGCGCTCTTTCCAAAGTATTGAACATCATATCTTCCTGCGAATTTACCCTTTTTGAACATTTCAAATGGTTTGTGAAATTTAAAATTTTTTTCTAATTTTGAAATAATTTCAATTGTATTAGCACTTACCTCTGAAGTTAATGTATATGAATCTTCATCAAGCATACTTTTATCAAACTCTCTTCTATTTAATGCCTTTACTATCTTATAATCATCTCCCCACTTCTTTATATCAATAGTATCATTCATGTGATTCCATACTAAATCCATAGTTGCGCAATAAATTGCATCATCTTTAGCCGTAGAGTTGAGAGTTACTGCATGTTTTGATGCATCTCTAAGCTCAATATCTTTTCTTTTTTCTATCATTATATGTCTACCAAAAGATACACTAGTTATTATTATACATAATGTAAACCATAATATAAATCTATCTTTATTCATTTTATTTCTCCATTCTTAAAGCAAAATATGGTCTTTCTTTATTCTCTTCTTTTATAAACATAGTAAACTGCTTATCACATATAAAATCTCTTTCCAAATCATCAAGTTCAACTGGAGCGCATTTTTCAACCATTATTGCGGCTTCACTTTTTAGTTTTCCACCCTTATTAGTAAGTTCAAATTTTATAGTTTGAATAGCTTTAGTAACTACATAGTCCATTTCATCTAACCTAAGCTCAACTCCTTTAAGCTTTTCATATGCTTTAAATTCATCAAATTTCATATAAGGAATCTTCATATAATCATTCTCTGTCATATGATACATACCTTTATATGTCTTACTCTTTTCTATCATTTCATCATATTCACTACTAAAATCTTGTATGTCATCGCTCTTATAAAAATATAACTCTTCATTATCTTTAGTATTTATTCTTAATGCAAAATCATCTTTATTATTATAAAAAAGTACATCTACTTGGTCTAATACATCTTCATCATCACTATGTCTATAAAACCCAAAATATCTTTTTCCTTCCTTTTCACCTAAATCTTTAAATGCATATTTATATTCAAAGTTTTTAAGTAATATTGAATAAAACAAATATCCATCTGCTGATGGCTCAATCATATCTAATATATCTGATGGCTCTTTAAATTTATTTTTAACATCATTTTTAAGCTTTTCTAAACTTTCTCTAACTGGAATTATGCTCGTAGCTATATAATCATCTTCACTTAACATATCCTTAGTAAATTCTTTTTTCTCTAAATTATTGGTTAAATCATTTTTAGTAAGAACTTCTACTTTATCAAACCTTTCACCTATCTCATTCCATGCTAACTGCATTGTAGAGCAATACATACTATTTCCCTCTACCTTTTGATTCATAGTAGCTAAAACTTCGTATCCTTGCATTTTATCTACGTGATTTTCTTTAACTTCTACATTTTTACAGCCTACAAAAACTAGTGTGGCTATCATTGTTACTATTAGCTTTCTCATATTTATCACACTCCTAAATTTATTATATATTACTTAGACTACTTTTACTTAAATTTTGTTCAAAAAATAAAAGACTCAATATGAGTCTTTTAAAAATTTATGATTTTTTCCATATAGGGCCATTGCTATTATCTATATATATTCCTACATCTTTGTTCCTATATTTAATTATTCTATCAATATACTTCCATGAATGCTTCAATTCTTCAAAACTAGTAAACATAGTTTTATCTCCATTGATTATATTTAATATTATATTCTCATAAGCTTCTGGTGATTTTCCTAAGTACTTACAAGATTCACAGTACTCCATATCTGCTTGATCAAGTTCATTTAACACCCCTGGTTTTTTAACGTTCATATTAAATTTTATTCCTTCTTTTGGATATATTTCTATAATAAGTTTATTTGGCATTAATTCTTCTTCTTTAAATTGTCTTATTCCTTTTGATTCTTTAAAGTTTATACTTATATTGAACTTCTTTTTATCCATTTTCTTACCTGTTCTTATATAAAAAGGTACATTTTTCCACTTTTTATTCTTTATATTTATTTTCATTTCAACATATGTTTCAACAATTGATTCATCCAATACATCTTTTTCAGACCTATATGATTCGTATTGCCCTGTTATCATATTTTCTCTTATCTCTTTCTTTTTCATTTTCTTAAGACTCTTAAGTATTTTCATCTTACTTTTATTTATATTTTTACTTCTCTCCATAGTTAACAGTGCAACAATCTGAAGCACATGACTCTGAACCATATCTCTTATAGCTCCAGCCTTGTCATAATATCTTCCACGTTCTTCTATTCCTGCTTCTTCTGGTATGTCAATTAATACACTTTCTATATAATCCTTATTCCAGACATTTTCAAATACTACATTTGTAAACCTAAGTGCTAGTATGTTTTGGAGCATGCTTTTGCCTAAGTAATGATCTAGTCTATATATGTTTTTTTCTTTAATATATTTCTTTAATGTCTTATTTATATCTTTAGCACTTTTGTAGCTATTTCCAAAAGGCTTTTCAATAGCTAACTTTACATTTTCATATTTAAAAAATTTAGCTTTTGCTAGGTTTTCTGTAATCATCTTAAAGTATGTTGGTGAGGTTGCCATATAAAGAATTTTCTCGCCTTCATATTTACTTATAATGCTTGTTAGATCTCTATACTTATTTTTATCATTAAAATCAAATTCTACATACTTTATTCTTTCTGAAAAAGCTTTATATACTTCATCTTCAATTTCTGTATAATTAACAACTTTTTCTTTAAGATCCTTTACAAACTCTTCGCTTGTTTTATTTTTTCTCCCTATTGCTATTATTTTCCTACATTTAGTAAGCTCTTCTTTCTCATGTAATTTATAAAGTGCTGGGAAAACTTTTTTTGTAGCTAAATCTCCTGTTGCACCAAATAAAACAATAACACTTTCTTTCATACTATCACCATCCCAATAAATATAAAAAAAGAGAAGACAAATTTTATGTCTTCTCATCTAGTATCATAATTATACTATAAGCTATACTAATTTTGTAGTAAATGTTTCTGCATCCCAAATTTCAGTAACTATATCTTTATAAAATTCAGGTTCATGGCATATAAGTATAACAGTTCCCTTATATTCTTTAAGTGCTCTTTTAAGTTCATTTTTTGCTTCTTGGTCTAAATGGTTAGTAGGCTCATCTAGCATTAATATATTACTTTCCCTATTGATGATTTTACAAAGCCTTACTTTAGCTTGTTCTCCTCCACTTAGCACATATACTTTACTCTCTATATGGTCTGTAGTAAGTCCACACTTAGCAAGAGCTGCTCTAACTTCATACTGTGTAAATGACTGGAATTCATTCCATATTTCATCAATACACGTATTATTATTTTTCTCTTTTATTTCTTGTTTAAAGTAACCTATATCCATATTGCTGCCTAGTTCTACTTCACCTGATAAAGGATTTAAATCACCCATCAAGCTTCTAAGCAATGTTGTTTTTCCTATACCGTTAGCTCCTGTTATAGCAATCTTTTGACCTCTTTCTATAACTAAGTTAAGTGGTTTAGAAAGCGGCTCATCATATCCTATAACTAAATCTCTAGCTTCAAATAACGTTTTACCTGGTGTCTTTGAATATTTGAAATTAAATTCTGGTTTTGGCTTCTCAGCAGCTAATTCTATTTTATCCATTTTATCTAGCTTCTTTTGTCTAGACATAGCCATATTTCTAGTTGATACTCTAGCTTTATTTCTAGCAACAAAGTCCTTAAGCTCTGCAATCTCTTGTTGTTGCTTTTTATATGCTGATTCAAGCTGTGATTTTTTCATTTCATAAACTTGCATAAATTCATCATAACTTCCAACATATCTATTAAGAGCCTGATTATCTATGTGGTATACAATATTTATTACATCATTTAAAAATGGTATATCATGTGATATTAATATAAATGCATTCTCATACTCTTGCAAATACCTTTTAAGCCAGTCTATATGCACCTCATCTAAATAGTTAGTAGGCTCATCTAATAATAATATATCTGGTTTTTCAAGTAAAAGCTTAGTAAGTAGTATTTTAGTTCTTTGTCCACCACTTAAGTCTGATACATCTTTATCAAGTCCTATATCAAGTACACCTAATCCTTTTGCAACTTCATTTATTTTAGATTCTATATTATAAAAGTCATTCTGATCCAATATCTCTTGAAGAGTTCCTGCTTCTTCAAGCATCTTTGTCATTTCATCTTCTGATACTTCAGCAAGTTTCATATATATATCATTTATCTCAGCTTCAAGATCAAATAGATATTTAAATGCTCCTTCAAGTACATCTTTTATTGTCATTCCTTTTTCTAGTGCTGTATGTTGGTCTAAATATCCAACCCTAACTCTTTTTGACCACATAACTTTACCTGCATCAGGCATTAGTTTCCCAGTTATTATGTTCATAAAAGTGGACTTACCTTCACCATTGGCTCCGATAAATCCTATATGTTCTCCCTTTAATAATCTAAATGACACATTATCAAAAATTTCTCTTCCACCAAATCCATGCGTCAACTTTTCTACTGTTAAAATACTCATTATTTTCTCCTTATTCTATATTACACTTGCATTCGTTGATAACTTTATTTCTTCAAAGTTACCTTTTATATACATTTCATATAAATCTTCTTTATAATTTTCATTTCCTTCAATCAACTTAATAAGTTCACATCTTACATTAAGTTTATCAAATTTATTGTTTATTTCTTCAATCTTATGCTCTATATCAACTTCATATGCTACTGAGTCATATATCTCTTCACCTGTGACATTTTGACGTGTTGGTGATTTAAGTTCATCAGTTTTAGCTCCTGCTTCCTCAAGTGACTTTTCAAGTTCTTCTTTTTCTGCATTAAGTTCTGATTTCAGGTTACTTAAACATTCTTTTTCAAGTTCAAATACTTTCTCGAAGCTTTCAAGCATCAAAAGCCCTTCTTTATGTTTCTTATACATAACTATACCTTTAGTATACTCATTTTCTTCTCTTATATACTCTGTTCTTACTATTTTAAATTCATATTTCTCATTTTTATTATTTTTTAGGCTATCTATTTTACCTTTAAGAACAACGACTTCTTTCATTAAGCTTTCTACCTTATCATTCGATTCTATTAAAGATTCTTGCATTGCTGCATGTTTATCTTTTAACGCTAAGATTTCTAAATCTTTTTGCTCAAACTCACCTTTAAACATACCTCTGAATAAATTTTTCATATCAATACCCCTTTAATATTTTTTCCAATAATAATTATAGCATATTATTAAATTTTTATAAACAATATTATTGACAAGGCTTTTATATCTTTGTATTATTAAAAAGTCTAAAAAAAATATTCTTAGGAGGCTTAAATAATGGACAAAATGATTTTATCTCCAGCTGAGATTTCTTCATACGTAGAAGAAGTTGGAGTAAAAAAAGCTACTAATAAAGCTTACAAAACGTTTTTATTAGCAGTTTTAGCGGGTATTTTTATCGCGCTTGGTGGATTTGCTGCTGGTATGGCATCTCACACTATTGAAAATATGGGTGTTAGTAAAGTAATTGCAGGAATTGTTTTCCCAGTAGGACTTATATTAGTTCTTATCTGTGGAGCTGAACTTTTCACTGGAAATAACTTACTTACAGTTGCATTTTTCAAAAAGAAAATTACTTTTAAACAAATGATGAAAAACTGGACTATCGTATTCTTTGGAAACATGGTAGGAGCTGTATCTTTAACAACAATGCTTTATCTTGGTGGTGCTCTTAAACCATCACTTGGAACTTATGCAATAAAAGTTGCTAGTTACAAATGCGGATTAGATTTCACTACTGCACTTTTCAGTGGAATACTTTGTAATATTGTTGTATGTTTAGCTGTATGGGGATCATATGCTGCAAAAGATGTTACTGGAAAAATCTTTATTGGATTCTTCCCTATTATGGCATTCGTTATTGCAGGATTCGAGCATAGTATTGCAAATATGTACTACTTGACTGCAGGGTACATTTCAAAAATGGATAGCTATTTAAATGCTCATTCAGCAATTGAAAAAATGGAAAAGATTGATTTAACTCACATAATAAGTAACCTTATACCTGTTACTCTTGGTAACATTATAGGTGGAGGTATTATTATTGGTGGTATATATTACCTTATATATTTAAAAGAAAGCAATTAATATAAATGAAGTAAAAAAGTATAAAGACTGTTATAGTCCTTATACTTTTTTATTATATACTTTTTATTAAATCCACTAATTTTCTATTTATAAACAACTTGTCTTTCCCTCTAACTTCAACATCTAATATTTTATTATCTACTAAAGCATTTAAATAATTAGACGCTGTCTTTCTAGTAACACCTAATATCGAAGCGACATTATCTATTTTAGTATAAAACTCAAAAAATAAAATATCTACTAACTTCTTAGAGTATACCTTAGGTAGTTTATCATTAATCTCAATAGTCGTTGTTTCAACTAACTTATTTATATTTTTTAAAATTTTGAGTGAATCTACAGATGTCTTTTCAACTGCACTTAAAATATATAGAATCCATTCATCCAAATCACCTGTTTCATCGGCTTCTCTCATTAACTTATAGTAATCCTCTCTATTTTCTATTATAAATTTACTTAAATATAATATTGGCAAATCAATTAAACCTTCTAGAACTAAATACAATACATTAATAATTCTTCCTGTTCTTCCATTACCATCATAAAACGGATGTATTTTTTCAAACTGATAATGTATTATAGCCAGCTTGATAAGAGAATCTATATCATCATTAATATTTATATACCTCTCTAAATCTGCCAGATATTCCCTAATTTCAGCCTCTGTTTCAGGTGGAGTATAAACAACTTTACCTGTTGATTCATTAATTAGCTTTGTTCCCGATTGTTTTCTTATTCCAGCATGATTTGACTCTATTATGGATTGTATCTCCACAATTATATTAGTGCTAATAAATCCTTTTTTCTTTATCAATTCATAACCTTTCCAAAGTGCAGCTTTATAGTTCAAGACTTCCTTAGGATTACCTTTTAACTTATTTTCTTTAGTCATTCCTTCAAATAATTCATCATGTGTAGTTATTATATTCTCTATAGCAGAGCTATCTTTTGCCTCATTAAGTGCAATCGCACTAATTAAGATATTTTTATTTGGTACTATTTCAGAATATCCTTTAAGCTCAGCCAAAGCTCTGTTTGTTTCTATAAGTTTCTTTAACATTTTAATGCTTTCAGTATATTTCAACTCGCTTATTTTTTTCATCTCTGCCTCCTTACAGGTAATTTTTAGCTTTTTTTACTTATATTTCAATTATATAGGTAATCATTACCTACGTCAAATTTATATAGGTATTTTTTTCGCTTTTTTACCTATATAAAAAAGATGTGGGTAACTACTACTCACATCTTTCTGTTATGTATTCAATTGCTCTATTCAATTGTTTGTTGTTATTGTTAACTATTTCATCAAATGTTCTATATATTTGAATATCTGGCACTAATGTATCTTCGTTTTCTGACTCTTCTTTTGGTCTAGTAAATTGTTTCCAAGAAACACTAAATTCAAGTTCAGAGTTAGGCAACTTAAATGTTATTATATCTCCATAATTACTTGGTTTATTTCCTAAGGGTTCCCCTAAAACTTTTGCCATATTATTATCACTTAACAATACTGCGAACATCATACCACTGCTAAATGTTCTATTGTTTATGATAACATTTACATCCCCATCAAATAATAAACTTTTATCAACTTTCTCGTTTATTATATTCTCTTTACCTTTATGTATATAAAATCCATTTTCTTCATCCATATATTTTGGATAAACACTTTTAAGTTCTTCAGATATATAACCATTTATTCCATAATGATTATATGCATCTATGTCTATGTATCTTATAAACTCATCGCATACAGATGAATTTCCACCTGTATTATCTCTTAAATCTAATAATATACTCTTTAATTTATTCTCTTTAACTTCATAAAAGAATTTCTTTAGGGTATCCTTATATTCTTCGTTATATATACATTTTTTTAGTTTTAATATGCCTATGTTTTTATCCTTATCAATTTTATAACTGATAAAATTATTTTTAACATTGTATTGATTTCTTCTCTTAATATCATATATTTTCATTTCTACTGAAACTTTTTTCCCATCCCTTAATAATTCTAATTCTACTTTTTCGTCTTTATTAATTAACCCTAATTTTCTTAAGTAAATTTCATACTTAATTAGGTATATTGATGATTTTATCCAATATTCATTTTCTGATGGAATTATTTTCCATAATTCTTCTAACAGTTCATTATTATTCATTCTACCAATGCTCAAAAGTTTATCACCTTGTTTTACCGGTCCTAGTGATTTAAGTACATATATACCGCTATCTAGCCAAATAAGATTCAAATCAATCATCCTTTTAGAATATCCACTTATATTAATACTAGAATGTGCATCTTTAAAAGAACAAACAAACTCATTTAGAAGCAGCGCAAAATCTAATTCTTCAGTTCCTTCTTTAATCTTCTCTTCAATGTACTTAACAATATTCAGTTGTTCGTCTTTTAGCTTACCCATGCAAGCTATATGAGCATCCCTAAATTTATTTACTAAAAATTTAAAGTCTTCCCTTTGATCTTTTTTGTTCATAAATTCACCTTCTAACTATAATCAATATCTCATTTCTTTTTTATATTCTTTATATTTATCTTCTAGATAGTCTAAGCAAACTTTTCCAATTTCTCCTCTAAACAGATCTTTATACCACAGATAAAAAATATCACCAAGACTTCTTGCACCTTCTTCTCTCATTTTTATTATTGTATCATTAGTACTTAAAAAGTCTTTTACATCTTCACTATCTATATCTATTTTAGATTCTATATCATATTCAAATATTTTAAGAACACTTTGAAGTTTATCTACATACTTAGTAAATACTGCTTCGGAAGTTTTATTATCTTCAAATTCATTTAATAAATCAGAAAACAACCTTCCTCTTTTCAAAGAATTAAAGCTCTTCACTGCTGCTTGATGTCCACCATCTTTTGTTCTTTCTTCAAATGCTGTTACATCTCCAATATAATTTTCTTCCTCTTCGTGTATTGATAACATAAGAATTACTTTATTTATATTTACATCTAATTCACTATCTCCATATAATTTTATAGCTAGTCTTTGACATTCATATATGTGCTCAGCAACACTTTCAAGCCTATGTCTTTTAATTGCCCAATGCAAGTGTCCACTTCTTATAGTATCACTTAATTTATCTACAAAGTAAAAATCATTCATGCGAATCACCCTCTTTATATATTTCTCCATTCTCGTAGACATATATATTATCTCCACATAGCTCCGTTCCTCTATCACTAACTCTAACAAAATCATTATCAGATAGGCAATATACTAATTCATTACCTGCTGCTCTTTTAAAGTTATCCATATTGAACTTATCATAATGATGAAGCTTGATACCACCATTTTCATTACTTACTACATTAAAATGTGGCATTATGCTAAATTCAAAACACCAAAGTCCATTATAAGGATTATAATCATTATAATATTCAGTTAAAGGTATGTTTACGCAAATTCTTGATAAATTCATAGCTCCTGCACTCATAGCAAGTACAACTTTATCAAACAAAATTACTTCTTTTGTTATATTATTGCCTCTTATAAATTTCATTTGTTTTTCAGGATGTCCTCCTAAAAGAACTAGCATATCAGCAGTGTCTATATGAGCTTTCATTTCACTACTAGTCATAGTTTTATCATCTAGAAATACATACTCTGAAAAATCAATTCCATAATACTTAAATTTTTCTGCACTAAGTTCTTTTTCAAAGAAACTTTTTTCCATTTCATGTGGCTTACCTGGAATAAACACTACCTTTTTTATATCTTCTAGATCTTTTCCTATTCTATCAAAAATCTCTTTTCCCATATCATTATAATCAATACCACTTACTAAATAATATATTGCCATAATTTACTCACCCTTTTCAGTAATAATAAAATCTTCTGCTATAAAATATAAATCTAACAATGATAACATTTTAAAGCTTTTTCTTTCTTCGCTATCTAAATAAATTCTTCCATCAATTCCATATTTTTTTAATGTCGGTAATATCTTTTCTAAAAGTTTAAAATTTTCTTTTGGCAAAAAGCCACTTTCTTTATCAAACTTCTCCCTAAAATCTATATTAATAGTCTTTTCACCTTTATAATAATCATAATATAAATGATACAGTTCTCCTGTTAAAGCATTTATATCAGTACATTTACCATCCCACCAAATTTCTCCTATCGGCTCATTAAAATCATCCAATATTCCATTTGACTCAGTTATATACTTATAATCCACACCCGCACCTAGACCTTCATACTCACCGTAATATGCTAAGCTATTAAACTTTATCTCATATTTTCCGATTAACTCATCGTCATAATTATATGCATCAACTATAACCCTAATATTTTCTTTATTTTCATCAAATACTTCTATCCCAATATAATCATCCAATTGATCTATAAATTCAATTATATTCATATTTCTACCTCTTTTCATCTATTATGTCTATTATGATAGACATAATGTGTTTTTTCAACCTTTATGTCCAGTATACTGGACATAAATATCATTTTTTTGTATTTTTGTCTTCTATACAAGTAAAAAAAAGAAGTAGAAATTAATCTACTTCTTATGTTTAACCTTATTTACAGCTTTCACTGTAACAGCATCAGCTGATACATAAAATACTGGTATTATAACCATAGTCAGGAATGTTGATACTGCAAGACCTGCCATAAGTGAAATAGCCATTGGTGAGAATAAACTACTTCCAGCTATTGCAAGTGGTAAAAGTCCAAGTATTGTAGTTACCGCACTAAGTATAATTGCATTAAATCTTTTATCTACTGCATCTACACAAGCATCCTCTACATTCATTCCAGCTTCTCTTGCCATATTTATATATTCTATTAGAAGTATTCCATTTTTAACAACTAATCCTATTAACGCTATAATTCCTAAGAATGCTGTAAGCGATAATGGTTTGTTAAATAAGAACAATCCTGTTACTGATCCTATTAATGATAATGGTATTGTCATAAGTATAACAACTGGTTGCATAAATGAATTAAACTGAACTGTAAGTATAACATATATTAGGAATACTGCTGCTCCAGCAAGTATTAAAAGTACCCCGAAGTTATCTTTAATACTTTCTCTTTCTCCGTCATAACTAATAGTTAATCCGTTTAATTCTGTGTTAGGTATAATCTCATTTTCAACAATATTTTCTATTTCTACTGGACTATAACCTGGTAATGCATCTGCTGTTATCATAACAGTCTTATCACCTTTGTATCTTTTAATTGTATCTACTTTTCTATTATAAGTAATTGTAGCAAATTGCTTAAGTGGAACTTTTTTACCTGTCATTGATGATTTAATCATCATATTTTCAAGTAATTTTGAATCATCAATATTCGACTTAAGTTTTATATTGTATTCGCTACCATTTCTTCTATATATTGATGGAACTGATCCATATAAAGCTATATTAATTTGTCTTTGGATATCATATTTAGAAACACCTAAATTTGCTGCTTTATCTGTATCTACATCAACTTTAAGTTCTAGTGATTTATCTTTTAGGTCAATTCCTAAATTTGTAACTCCATCTAATTTAGCTATCTCTTCTTTGATATGCTTTGCAACTTCACCAATCTGCTCAATATCTTCACCAGATACCATGATTTTTATTTTCTCTCCTGGTTCAGCATTAGCAAGTGGCTTAATAATTGCTTCTCCTGATGCTACGTTTTTATCAATTTTTTCTTGTAAGTATGCAATAAATTTCAACCTATCGTCAAATCTATTATCACCCTTTTCAAAGTCAAATTTACATACTATTTGACCATAATCCATTGCTGGTGTTGCTGGCGGAACAGTTATATAAAACTTAGGCATACCGTTACCAATAGCACTAGTATATTCTGTTATTTCTGGTTCCTCTGTTAATACGGCTCCAACTTCATCTATTAGTGCTTCAGTTGAATCTATATCTCCTGATTTCTCATTTTTAATTTCTACATAGAATAAATTCTTATCTACGTATGGGAAAAACTCTGAAGGTAACTGTGGCATTACAAACCTAATAGTCAGGTATAATGTTAAAAATACCCCTATTATTGTTAGCCTTCTTACTCTAAGTGCCTTCTTAAGTAAATCCTCAAAAAACTTTCTAAATCTATTTTCTTTTTTACCTTTGTTTTCATTTTTCTTAAATAATAATGATGCATATGCTGGTATTGCTAGCATTGCTACTATATAAGCTGCAATTATAGCTATTATTAAAACTACTGGTATAGTTCCTATAAAATCTCCTGCTGGTCCTGGTAATCCAAGAAGTGGTGAGAATGCTGCTATAGTAGTAAGCGTTGCTACAAATATAGGAACACTTGATTCCATAGTAGCTTCAAGCGCTGCCTTTGCTCTTTCCATACCTTCATCAACTTTTACTTGTATTGCATCACTTATAACAATCGCATTATCTACTAGTATACCTAGTGAAATAATAAGTGCTGTAAGTGACATTTGATGTATCTTAATTTTAAATAATGACATTGCTATAAACGTCATAAGTATTGATAGTGGGATTGCTGTTGAAACTGCTAATGCATTTCTAAGTCCCATACCAATAAACACTACTATTACTACTAGAAGTATACCTTCCATTAGATTAATCATAAAATCATTTGTTGATTTAGCAACATCTGATGGTTGGTATATAACTTCATTTACGATTAAATCTTCTGGTAATCTTGATTTAACTTTATCGATCTTAGCTCTTACTTCTTCTCCTACTAATACAACATTCTCACTGTCTTTAAAGAATCCTGTAAGGAGTACTGCATTTTTTCCATCTTGCTTAAACTTTTCTGCTCCATCTTCTGTATCCATATATACATCAGCTATGTCAGAAAGCCTTGTTACTACTCCTGTTTCTGGTGATATACCAATAATTACATTTGCTATATCTTTTACATTTGTATATATACCTGGAACCTTAACTGGTATTTTATTTTCTCCAAGATCTATACTTCCTGACGGAATTTCTATATTTTGTGCTTGAAGTACCTTGTTTAAGTCTTCAAAAGATAGTCCTAGCTGGTTAAGTCTTCTTATATCAACATCAATCTTAACTTCTTTATCAAGTTCTCCTTCAATGTTGAACTTTGATATACCATTAACTACTTGAAGTTCTGATTTAAATTGTTCTCCAAAAGATGCTAGTCTTTCATAACTGTAATTTTCTCCTGATAAACTGATAAGAATACCAGCTGTTTCAAGTAGATCTGTATTAACATTACTAGCATATACTCCAGCTGGTAATTCTGATTTAACATCTGCTACTGCATTTCTAACATCTTGCATTGATTTATCTACATCTACTGTGTTTTCAAACATTATTGTTACTATAGATATACTATCTTTAGATATTGTTTTTGTTTCATCTACTTTATCAAGTTCTAATAATTCTTCTTCTATTTTCTTACTTACCAGATTATCAACATCTACTGGTGATGCTCCTGGATAAGGAGTTACTATCATCGCAAACGGTGCTGATACATCTGGATTTTCTTGTCTAGGTAAGTATCTATAACTATACATTCCCCATATGGCTATAACTAGTGTTAAAAATATTGTAATTCTACTTTCTTTAATTAAGTTCTTTATTAGGCTTCTCATCTGCTACCTCTATTCCAACAATATTTACTTTAATACCATCTGAAATATTTTTAACACCTTCTGTTACTAGTTTGTCGCCGTCATTTAATCCTGAAACTTTTACTTTGTCATTGTACATTTTTTCAATTACTATTTCATTTTTAACTGCTCTTCCATCTTTTACTACATATACATAATCAATTCCATTTGATGCTACTGAACTTGATGGTACCCATATACCATCTTCTTCTCCAACATAAAATGAAACTTTTACAATAGATCCTAATCTATATTCCTTGTCTTCAACTAAAACCTCTGCATTATATGTTCTAGTATATGTATCTGGTGCTTCTGCAATGTTAGTAATAACACCTTTTGCTACTTCACCATCTAATATAATGTCTGCTTTTGTTCCAAGTTTCACTTTATCTAAATCTTTTTGAGCTATTCCAACATTTACTACTTGTGTTTTACTTCTAACAATTACTGCTGGATGTCCTTGAGGAACTAATTCATTCTTTTCAAAAGGTATCTCTACAACTGCCCCTTTAGCTTTAGCATAAATTGCTCCATCATCATATAGAGACTTTCTAAGTTCATATCCTGCTTTTGCAGCTTCATAATTTGACTTAGCTGCATCTATATCTTCATCTCTAGCTCCATCATTAATTCTTTTTAATCCTTCTCTAGCTTTTGCGTAATTATTCTTAGCTTGAGTATATTGTAATTCTACTGAATCAAGTTGAGAATCTGATACTGCTCCTTTAGCATGAAGTTTTTTCATATCTTCATATGACTTTTCTGCAACTTCAAATGCTTTTTTAGCTGTTTCAACATCTTTTTCTACTTGTGTTTTTTCTTCACTTGTAGCTCCATTAAGAGCTTTAGTGTATTGTGACTTAGCAGCTTTCATTTGGTTCTCTGCTGTAGCTAATTGAAGTTTAAGATCTGACTTATCAAGTTCAACTAACTTATCTCCCTTGTCTACTACCTCACCTTTTTTAACATAAATACTCGCTAACTTTCCTGAACTTTTAAAACTATATTTAGTTAAATCTTCTGATTCTACTGTTCCTATATAATCTACAGTTACATCACTAAGCTGTGAAACTATAGTTTCTGTCTTAACAGCTCTTATCTTTTCTTGTACTACTACTTCTGTTTTACCACATCCTGTAAGCATAAACATAATAGCTAACATACATACTAACTTTTTCATTGTAATCACCCTACTTTCTTATCGCATTCAAACAGATATTAGAGATAATTTCTGTTTCTTTCTCGATGTCTATTTTTTTATTATTATCAAACTTTGTTAAAAGGAAATTCATCATTATTAATACCATAATATGGAAACACTCTTCAAAATCTAAATCCGGATGTAATATTTCATTATTAGATCTTTCAAAGAATCTTATCATTGCAAGTTCTTTTTCTCGCTTGTTACAAAAATACTTCCGATCTTCATGATCAAACAAAGTTTCAACGAATAATCTAACCATAAATTTGGCACTTACATAATCTCCTTTGGCCATAGTTAACATCCATTTAGTAAGTTCTACTACAAAAGATTCAATAGTATCACCTTTTTCAGTTGCAAGCGCTACCTTAGTATTAAACTCATCTAACCACTCATTACCAATCTCCATTACCATTTCATCTTTACCACTATAATGTCTATATAAATAACCAGTTGATACACTAGCCTTTTCTGCAAGCATTTTAATAGATACCGCATTTATACCGAAATCTCCTACAAGTTCCATCAGCGCTACCTTTATATCCTCTATTTTATTTGGATCTACTAATCTAGCCATATTCACCTCCATAAATGAATGAATTTTTTTTCATTAATTATTATATACCCCCATTCATTTAAAGTCAACAGCTTAATTATTAAGTTTTTCTAAAGAATTGAATATAAAAAAAGCAAGCTTAAATTAAACTTACTTTTTGTCATTTACACATACTTTTCAATATTCCATACCATATATAGAGGTATATTTAATGTACCATCTTGCTTTTGAATATTAAGTCTTGATACTTTAAATGATATTTCTGGTTCATACTTATCTCTATACACTCTAAGGCTCCTTGCTGTAACATTCTTACCCGCCTTAACTTCTATCGGTATTATCTTCGATTTAAATTGTTTAACAAAGTCAACTTCTGCTTTATTTCCTGATGTCCAATAATGCGCCGTTTCATTTGTTTTTGCTATAAGTTCTGTTAAAACAAAATTTTCTGCCAACGCTCCTTTAAACTCCTTATATATATCTTTTTTGTCGTCATATATTATTGCAGCATCTAAGTTTGCTTTCTTTCTCAAAAGTCCTACATCATGAATATATAATTTAAAACTTCTACTATCAGCATAGGCAGAAAGTGGCATATATGGTTTTTCAATTTTAGTTATCTTATACACCATACCTGCACTTATAAGCCATTCTAAGGCATCTTCTAAATCCTTAGCTCTCGCTCCACTCTTAACATGACCATATACAAACTTTGAATTTTCTCTTGCAAGCTGCTCTGGTATAGATTTCCATATCATCGATAATTTGGGATAATCATTAACCGGTGCATGTTTTGCAAAGTCCAATTCATATGCATCCAATATTTTCTGTTGTATAACTGATACCTCTTCAACATCCTTGTTATTAATCCATGAATTTAATACTTCTGGCATTCCCCCTGTTATATAATAATTATTTAAATATGACATTAGCTTCTCTTCATATAATGCTGAAATTTTTTCTTCGCTCTTTAACTTTTTCAAAGCTTCTACAAGCATTGATTCATCATTTGCTAATAAGAATTCCTCAAAATTCAGTGGATATAACGTCATCATGTCAACTTTACCTACTGGAAATGATAATGGTTTAGAAAGAGCTATTCCTAAAAGTGAACCAGCACAAGCTACGTGATACTCTGGTAAATTTTCATAAAAATACTTTAAAGATGTAAGTGCTTTGCTACAAAACTGTATTTCATCAAAAATTATTAATGTTCTTCCTGGCTTTATAACTCTTTTATTAATTACACCTAATTCTTCTATTATTCTTTTTGGATCTAAGTCTTGCTCAAACCTAGATTGTAAAGCTTCATTTCCCTCAAAGTTAAAATAAGCTACATCTTCATAATACTTATTACCAAATTCTTTTAATAAATATGTCTTTCCCACCTGCCTTACACCTTTTAATATAAGCGGTTTTCTAGTTTTTGACATTTTCCATTCAACCAATTTTTCATTCAGTAATCTTTCCATATTAGATCATCTCCCCTCAATTAAGTGTTATATTTGCAGTATATATTGCATTTTAAATGCTAATATTGCAATATTTCTTGCGTTTTTGATACTTATATTGTGCCATCTTTATTTAATATTGTCAAATTTCAAAAAAATATTTTAAAATTCCTATTAATCATCGATATCATATCTTTTTTACTAAGACACGACTAACTATTACTACTTAATTCATGTATTAACCTCGCAATATCCACCACCGAGTTAAATGCAGCGCCTGACATAGAAAAAAGAAAGCACAAAACTGTGCTTTCTAAAATCATATTTTATCATTATAATTTAAACTGCTTCTTCTTATTAAATTTATAATATTAGCCACTCAATATCAATATTATATGCATTGTATAGATATATTTGAGCACCTACTGATAATAAATATAATATAGGCATAAGCAATGCATATTTCAGACTTCTTATAGTAGCCATTAGAGGTTCATATTTTTCTTCAATCGTGTAATATATTCCATTCCCTGCTATTAAAGCAATATTAAGTGCACTAATTCGTACTGGAATATAATAATAAATTCCTGGAATCTCACCTGTAAAATTCAACAATGATATTATATATCCTATTATATAAAAAAATATTAAGTATTGTGCCCTGCTTCTTTTCACTCTCATTCTCATTTCTTCACCTTTTTCTTTTTGAAGTTAATTAACAAACTTATTAGTATTTTGCTATTTACTTACAAATTCAAGTGTCTTTTTAACTCTTTCAAAATCCCATGCTTGATTTATTGTATATTTACCTTCTTTAATTAAATATTTATTATCTCTCATATATACAATTAACTTTATTAATTGATCATTTCTCCAGAAACTCAAATCACTTTTTCTTGAAGTGTTAAGTGAATCAACTATATACTTATAATCAGCTTCTTCATCTTCCATAAATTCCAAATATATATTTTTACCTACATATACTTGATCTAATTCTCCTAATGTCTTCATTCCATCCTTAAATCCTACCATATAAATTTTAATGCTTATTAATGCTATTACTATAGCGATTATAGTCCATTTCAATATAGTTTTCATATTAATTCACTTTCCTCTAAATATATTTCTTATTTGTCATTGTTTTTCTTCCATTTACTTACGTTTAGATTACCATCCTCATCTTTCACACTAATAATAAGATTATTATTTTTAAATATCATTCTATAATTTTCATCAACCTCTCTTGAAAAATCTCCTGGATCAATTTCTTCTGAAATTATATTGTCGTTTATTTCATAACAATGAAGAATAAACTTATTATTTGTTTTATCATAATAAAATTTATCGTAACTATAAGTTGTTGAAATATCACTTTCTTTCTTACCAACTAACATCAATTTATTATCTGTATCAAAAAACAATATGTTATTATCGCCTTCAACATCTGTCCATTCTGTTTTCAATATAGTATCCAATGTAACTATACTTTGGTTGCTATATTCTTGATTATCTTCTATGCTAGAAAATAAATTATATTTTTGAGAAACTCTTAAAGCCATAACTAATAAAAATAATATTATCATTATAATTATTCTTATGTTTTTCTCACGTTCACTAATTTCCATAACTATTCTCCCTTTTACTTTATTTTAATCCAAGTTATACATAACTACATAACCCAAGACAACTTTGTTACTATAACGAGCATTCCCCATATGATCCATGAAATAGCTTCTTTAATATTTCCCTCTAGTTCTATATCAAATACACTAAGAACTTTTTCAGCTATTAGCACATTACTTATTATAAGCATTGGAACCATAAAACCTGCTGCTTGAGTAGTATGTTCAGACAATATTTCGTTTTGAGCTTCTAATGCACCAACAATAAATATGCCTAAATTATATGATATAACTAATCCAACTAATATAAATAACATTTTAATACTATCTTTCTTTAAAAATACAAGTCTTACACTTGTTAAAATAAATAATGCTGCAACTACGCCCATAATAGTAAAGTATTGAGGGCTTATTATTTCTTTATTAAGATTTCTTATTCCTTCAACCATTACAAATGAACTAGTTACTAGTAAAAATATACCTGTTGCTATAATAGCAAGAATTTCCATTTTTATATTCTTAATCATTATTAGCACCTACTTCATATATAATATTTTCATCTATATCTTTAAAACAATCTCTTATTCCAAATCCTGACTTTCTTGCATTTTCCATTTCACTGCTCAGATTTAAATAACTTATATATTCTTCTTCTGTCATAATATACCCTTTTAATGCTTCAATATCTATTTCTTCTTTTTTAAGGTCAATTTTGTATTCAAATTCTAATATTTCATTATCTATATTTTTAATTCCAACAAATTCCATATCATCATAACCTGCTAATTCTCTATTTTCACTGAACCTTTCAATAACCTCATTTGCTATGTTTTCTTTTGTTAATATTAATTCTGGATTTGTTTTGACTATAGCGCCAGATATGAAGCCTACAATTATAACTATTATTAATGTTATTTTATATCCTGTACTCATAAAGTTTATTCCCTCTCTTTATTATTAATTTTATCTGTTTTAGGGCAAAAAAAGACACAAAGAAAACTTCTTTCTTTATGCCTTATTCAATCATCCGCCTACTAAATTATAATACTTATTAAACTATTTGTAAATGAATATTACATTCCAATTATCCAGTCAATATTAATATTATATGTATTGTATAAATACATTCTAGCACATCCTGATAGTGCAAGTATTATAAACATAACTGGTATATATTTTAACATCCTTATTGTAGCCATGAGTGGCTCATATTTTTCTTCAGCGGTATAATATACTGCATTTCCTAACAATAGAGCAAGACAAAGTGCGATAATTCGTACTGGAATAAAATAATAAATTCCAGGAATTTCACCACTAAACTCTACCAATGAAATTATATATCCCATTATATAAAATGCAATTAAATATTGCATTCTACTTCGTTTTACTTTCATTTTTCACTCCTCCATTATCTTTAATTGAACTTATTTAAATTCCATCTCCAGTTTTTCAAATTTACTAATTTTTAAATACTACCCACATTAAACAATAAGTATTATTATAATCTACCTATGATTTTTCTTAAATTTTCTTTTTCATTTTCCAAAAATTTTTTTGAATATTCATACATTTTTTCTTCGCTCTCTTCTTTTGAATTGTTTTTTATATATTCAGATTCTACTGGAGGCATATATCTTACAAAACCTTCAATTTCAATGGGATAATCAAAATCTGCATATATCTCTTCAACTCTATCCAAAAACTTACTTATCGACTTTAATTTTCCCATCTCATAACTTAGTATTGAATATAACCAAACTCTTGCTTCATAGCCATTATAATCTAAGCTCAAACTACTAACTCTTGATTTGCTGGCTATTTTTAATAGTTCTACTGTTTCATCTATACTATGTCTTCCCCACGCAAGTTCTATTAATTCTGGAATATCTAAATTAGAAGATGAAGCTATATATATTTGTACATATTTGATAAACGAATCCATATTCACTATTTTATTTTCTATTCCCCAAAGGATATAATTCCATTCTTTTTCTACTTCAACTAGTTCTAATATACTAATATCATACATAAAAATCACCTCATTTTTTTGAACGTGCATTTGGTTTTCCTGTTATTCCTACTCCATCTATAAACCTTCTATGTGTTACACCTTTCTTCTTGTCTGAATCAACAACCCACTCAAAAATTCCTTTTTTACCGTTAAATGAACCTTCTATTTGATATAATTCCCTCTTCACTCCATCTCCACCAATTAATTCAAACTTATCAGCATATGTAGCATAATTATCAACTATATCATCAAATGCGTGCTGAGCATCTAACTTTAATGCACTTCCTGTTCTTATATTTCCTAAAACCTTATTCTTTATATTGACAAAATTTCTTGTTTTCTTTCCAATTTTAGTTACACGTTTTATTCCTTTATTTAATTTGAGTGCCATTCTTGCAGCCTTAGCATTAATCCATGGTAGTGCAGCTGCAACAATTGTTATGGCTCTTTCATCAGCTTCTAATTTTTCACCCGTTACCAAATCAACTCCTGTAACAGCTTCTTGTATATCTTTTATATCTCCTACTGGCGAAAAACTTAATCCTATAGATGTTGTTTCGCTAGATATATAATACATTCCTACTGCTGTTTTCTTAACACTATATTCAATGCCAACCTCTTCTTTTCTTACTTTTCTATCAACTATTTCCTGAATTTTTGAACCTCTAGCCCCCACTTGAGGATAAAGTGAATATATTGGATAATTCCCACTTGTATCAACATATCTTATAGGATTACCTTCACAGTATCCATACAAGTTATATGTTAAAGGATTAGTATTATTACCTTTTACCTGATCTTCACTTATAAATCTTTGTATCTCAGGATTGTAATATCTAGCTCTAAGATAATAGTTACCAGTTTCTTCATCTAAATACTCTCCTGCATATCTAAATGGATTATCTATATTTCTATCTTGATGTTTATTAGTAATGTCTTCATTACCATATGGATCATACTCATAGTTTTTAACTAAACTACCTTTATCATCTAGAAGCTTTATTACATCGCCTCTTTCATTATGTAGATAGTATAATTCTTTTTCATTTACTTGTCTATATATTAGGTTTCTACCTCTTATATTTTTAGCTTTAATAAGTCCATCTTTATACGTTTCAAGTACTATTTGATCCCCATTATATAGATAATTAATCTCCTCATTACCTATCTTTTTATTACTTCTTAATCCTAGATTATTATAGCTATACTCTGTAAATCTTTTCATAGGATCTTTAACTATACTTAATCTATTATAACCATCATAGTTATACTCAAATGTTTTTGAACCTATAAATTCATTTCCTTCTCTTAAAGCTTCTTCTTTCTTTATAAGATTCCCTTCTCTATCATATTCCATTCTATGCTGTGTATTAAGCTCTTTAATATCACTTTCCTTTAGAATAAGTCTATTATTTATATCATATGAATATTTACTCTCTTCTATCTTCCCATTTGATATATCCACCATAAATGAAATATTATTAAAGTCATCATATTTATAACTTTGAATATTACCTTTTATATCTTCCATAGCTTGAAGTCTAGATAATGTATCATAATAATATGTTTTCACATTACCATTACCCATTTCTTTTATCTTATTACCTACCCTGTCATATTCAAAAGCTAATGCATTTTCTATTTTCTCACCATTTTTATGAATTAAACTTTTAACTCCACCAAAGTTATAATATGAATAAGTTGTTTCTATACCTGTCGTTTTATTCACATCTCTAACAGGTCTATTTAACTTATCATATTCATATATAACTTTTGTCTTATCATCTATAACAGATACCACATTGTTATTTAAGTCATAATCGTAATCTATATCTATTAATGATTCTTTGTTTCTTTTAACACTGTAGTTAGTTATTCTACCTAACTCATCATAGTTATAATTAGAATTTATTTGTCCATTATTCTTAATAGTTTTTACTTTCCCTTGCTTATTATAAGTATATTCTATTAGATCACTATCACTTTCTAGCTTTTCTATCTGACCTAATAAATTATAATGCGTTCTAAGTTTATCATTGTCTTTAGTATTATATTTAACTACTTCTCTATTAAGACCATCATAAGTACTAAACTTACTTATTCCATTTCTATCTATAAGTTCTAATAAATTACCATTGTTATCATACTTATACTTAGTTTCATTACCACTCTCATCTTTAGATGTAACCACTCTTCCTAAACTATCATATACATACTCTAATTCTGTATAATTATTATCTCTAAAAGAATTAAGTCCTTTTTGCATCTTCACTAACTTAAGTTCTTTGTCATAAATATATTTATTTATATATGACTTTTTACTGTTTATTACAAGTTCTGTTGCAGTTAATGCATTACGGTTATTATAATATCTCTTAAAAATTCCCCCTTCTGCATCTATAACTTTCAGAAGATTACCATTTAGATCATAGTACTTTTTACTTTCGGCATACTCATTTCCTTTATAAGGAACTCTACTAACTATTTCTCTTCCTAAATAATCATAACTAGTATATCTTTTTCTACCTAAAGCATCTTCATTCTCTACTACTTTTCCTTGCCTATCATATTTAATCTTCTCTACATTACCTTTTTTATCAGTTTTTGATATAACATTTGCAAATATATCATATTCAAGTTTTATTTCTTCTTTATCAAAATCTTCCACTTCAATCTTATTCCCAACAAAGTCATAGAAATATTTAGTTTCCAAATCATTATTTCCATTTTCTATTACTATGTTTGTTATCCTATCAAAGTCGTCAAAGTAATAAGTCTTAATATAATCATCATTATCGCCTAAGTCTGTTATTTCAACGTAGTTAATATTTTTCTTATTAATACCATACTCTACTTCTCTTTGTTTAAGGATTTTTTTCTTACTATCAACCCATTTAATTTCTTCTATCCTATCAAAGTCATCATATGAATAATATTTAACATTATTATTTGCATCTGTTTCTGATAATAATCTTTCATCATTATCATATTTGTATTTTATAAGCCTTATAGTGCTTTTAGGCTCTATTACCTCCTTAAGCTTACCTAACTTGTCAAAATAGTATATAAGCCTATTAAAATTAGCATCAGTCGTTGTAATAATGTTATTTTCATCATCATACTTAACTACTCTTGTTGCTTTATCTGGAAGTATTTCTTTTACTTTTCTTCCTAGAATATCATATTCATACTTTGTGCTATTTCCATTAGCATCAATTTCCTCTAATACATATCCTGTATGTAAGTCATATTTAGTTTCAACTCTAGATACTTTGGTATTTCCATCTGCATCTTTAATACCTTTAATACTAGCAGTTGATGGATATAAATTATTAGTATATGTATAAACTTTTTCTATCCATTCGCTGCCATCAACTAACTCATACTCTTTTATACAGTTACCATGACTATCATATTCATACCTTACATGTTTTTTAACAGTTCCATTATCAAGCACTTTTTCTTCTTTTATATTTTTATTATCATCTGTTAAAATATTTATAAACTCAACTACAGTATCTTCATCTTGCTTATACTTTTTATAAACTGGCATATTATATGTATAATCATATCTATAAAAAGTTTTATAACTATCTTGTTTGATATCTTTTTCATCTAGAGGCGTATTTTCCTCAATAGTATTCCCGTACCTATCATACTTATACTCATTTACTAATGTTCTTTTACCTCTATCGTAATTAGTAGTAACTACCCTTATAGGAGTATTTTGAGTTTTATGATAGTTTTTTACTATCTTTTCTTTACGTTTACCATCTAGATATACATTAATTTCTATCTCTTGATGCTCTGCATTATATATATATTCTTCTCTTATACCATTAGATTTATTAATGTTTGTATTATATATATAACTCTTATCATTTTCATTATTAGGATAACCATCTGGCTGTCCACCATATGAATATCTCATATAGTTATATTTTTCACCGTCAATTAATTCATATCTTTTAGATACTCTATAATATTTAGTGTAACCTTTTTCTCCTAATCTTTTATAACTGCTTGAGTACTCATATGCTGTATTTAATCCTGTAGGATATCTGATATTAATCAGATTAATATACTTATTATGCCCAAGTCCTTTACCTGCTATATCATACTCTGATACTTCTGTCTTATATGTATAGTCTACTACTCTATCTTTTTGGTCTATTATCTTAGTTAAGTAATAACTATTTGTGCCTAATACTTTTTCCTTAACTAATTTTATTTCTTGATTACCATATCTAAAGCTAATTCCTGATCCACTATAAGATATACTTATAATTCTTCCTATATCATCTGATACTTTTATTAGCTTCTTATCTTCCCATACATAATTTAACTTATTACCATGTTTATCTGATACAATTGTTAAATTACCATCTTTTGAGAAATAATACTTCATACCATCAGAATAACTAAGTAAAAATCCTCCATTAGTTTCTTTTCTAAAAACAATATCATTTAGTTCATAATCTTTAAGTCCACATGCGGATTTAGAATCATATGAGTACACTGATCCCCCTACTAATTTTACAAATGGGGTATTCTCATCTGATACATCTACATATGGTATATCAAATGTCCATCCTTCTCCTAGTATACTTCTGTTTTGCTCAAGCTCATTTTTATCTCTACTATAATTTTGAATCAACTCACTAGTTAAAAGTTTGTCGTCTTTATATAACTTTCCATTAAACTTCCAATCTTTTCCGTCTAACTCTTGCTCTTTTTCAATGTACTCATGCCCAGCTAAATATCTTAATCCTTGAGTATTTAACCAGTTACCTTTTTTATCATACACTTCATAATATGCAACAACATCTCCATAATTATTAGGTATTCTTTCTGATGATGTTGACTCTACATATACTCTTGCATCATTGCTATTATAGTTAATAGCTAATGATAAATTTAATCCATTTACTCCTGGAATATTATATATTTCTCTTGTTACTGTTACTGCTCCTGTTTCATTATCTACTGATTCTTTAACACCACTTGAACTTTTTGAAAATGGCGCATTAAGTTCTGTATTGTATATTGATTCTTTCTGCGAAGTTTTAAAACTCTCCATAAGTTCTGATAGTTTTGTAGGCTCTGCTGCTAAGCAGTTACTAAAAACTGTTAGATATATAAAGAGTGAAAATAATATTTTTTTCATTACTGAACAACTTCACTTTCACTTACTGGAATTGCTTCAGAATCCATACTACTCTCTGCTGCTACTGCTTCTTCAACTTCGATTTCACGAATCATATTGTAATTAATAAATTTATATATATTCCCAACCTTAATTTTCTTAAATGTTTCTCCTATTCCATACTCTCTTCTATTAAGCCATGTCATAAAATCTTCAATATCTGAGTTACTTAACTCAGTAAACTTCTTAAGTGTTCCATCACTATAAGTAATATTTAAAGTTAAACTATTTGAACCGAACATCTTATTGGTAAAATCTATAGTTATTTTACTGCTATATCCATTTGTACTCGTATCTTCAATATTCATTACGTATTCAAGCTTAAATTCTTTGCCTACTAATTTACTACTTAATTTGCTAGCTGGTATAAACTTTAGATCATATGCACTCATTCCAACTTTTTTAATATCATTCCAGTTACCTTTCATATCACTAAGCCATGTGTTCATATCATCAGCTGTTTTCCAAGTTCCATTTTCATAATATACATATTCTCCATCTAACTTAATGAAGTAGTAGATATCAGCATTTTTCTTAGTTATTTCTACTGGATATATTCTACTTATAGTTCTCCAATTAGATGCATCATAAGTTAAACTCTTCTTAGCATACATACTTTTAACTTCTGCTTCACCATCTCTATCTTTAGTAAACACTTTTATTTCTTTTATTACTGGCGTTGTATATACATCAGGTGAATTAATATGTATTGCAAAGTCTACTTGATATACATCTTTACCAATCTTATTGTATAAATCTAAATCATCTTCACTCATGCTATTTATTTCATCTTTTGTCATTCCATACTTATCAAAATCTTCTTTAGATGGTTTTACTTTATCCGTTACTTCTACCCATCTATTGTTTTTATAGCTATACCAACTACCTGAGTTATTAAATATCATAAGATATTTTACAATATCTGTTCCATCCAGATATTTAACTTTGTATCCATAGTTACTACCTTGTTTTATTCTATAGGTTAATTTCGAACCATCATCTGAAAGATATTTTTCAGCTCCTGATATTCCCGGAGTATCTAACTCTGTAATTTCATCCGTTGCTAAATTATATATATTAAACTTTGTATTTTTATTTTCTAACAATATTTTATTGTTTAGTAAAAATTTAATCGGTTTAAATTCTTGCATCTTATTTAAATTTAATTTTCTCGTGTAACCCTCATCTACATTGTATAGGTATATGTTTTTATTATTCTCATATGCTATCATGCTACCATCTAAGTTAGCCTTAAGATGAGATATTCTTACTGTTTCAAGAATCATCTTATCTCCCATGTATAATTTTGTTCTCTTAGTCTCACTATTATATGCTGTAAAAAACCTTCTTGTACCATTTTGAGCTGCTGTAACAAATTTTGCTCCAGCACGCTTTAATTCATCACTATAGCTATCATATTGTATTATCGACCCACTATTAGAAATATAAAAAACAGATTCCATATCAGTTTTTGATCCTGTTTTATTAACTAAATTTCTATATCTATCCTCATAGTATGCCTTATCATCATATGAAGTATATATCTTTTGGGCTCTATCATCCCCATAATTTCTATAAGTCTCTACTTTTCCAGTTGTTGTATCTTGAACATACATAGACTTATTTGACTCATTTAAGTTGAATATATATCTTCCGCTTCTACTTACATTAAATTTATCATTATACTTTGCATAATCATTTTCAAAAAACTTACTAGTTTTTAATTCATCTATTCTATTTCCTTTTTCTTCATAATTTGAATCAATATATATTCTTGATATATTTTTATTATATGTACTATCAGTTGATTTTTCCTCTGCTCCTGAAATTTCTATATTAATTTTTTCAATAACTGGCGATACAAAAACTCCATCTTTAGTAAGTAATTTAACTTCAAATTTTGATTTTGCAATGCTCTTACCAATAATTTCAGTCATATTATTATATTTATCAGTTTTTGAAAATTCACTCCAAGTTTCTCCATCATCCTCTGAATACCTATAATAAGTATCTAAATTATAGATTTCACTTCCACTTATTGTTAATTTTGCCTTTTCTATTTTACTTACATTATTAATTTCTATGCCTTGTCTTAAAAACTCACCTTTTTTTCTCTTATGAAATGATAAACTATTTAATTCCCATGTCGAATATTTCCCACCTGAATCGTTAGCTATTATCCTCCACTTTTTAGCAATTTTTACATCGTAAACTTTATATGTCTTATTTCTTCCATTTTCATACATATTATTTAAATACATTACATTTTCCCAATTTTCTCCATCATTAGAACATTGTAATATTCCCCTTAATACATTCCTCGAATTTTTTTCAAGTAATGTTAGACTAGATATAGATATTGGCTCGCTTGAACTAATTCCTATCCATCCTTTCATATAGGGACGATAATAAGACATATTTGTACTTGGATCTTTATCAAAAACTGTATGTGGATAGCTAACTCCTGGACTATATATCATTTCCACTTCACTTTCTCCTACCACTATCCCATTAGTCATGCTCATTGTCTGTGGATTATTTGAGAAATCAAACTCTTTTATGAATTGATTCTTTTTAGCTTTAGTTGTAATAACATTACCTTTTTCATATTTGCCATCTTTTTCCTTTAGCTTTAATTCTCCATTATTTAATACAATATCTTCTGACTCATATTTATCTAAATCAACACTGTAGTTACCAGCCTCATTCATTTTTATATCATCAAATTTCCATATTGAATCTTCATTTACTCTAATAATTAAACTTTCAACATCGTTATTCTCCTCTGATGCTAAATCTTCTACTCTAAGCATATCTAAATTAATTTTATTCCATACACCTGATTTAAAATCATTCTCTAATTCACATCTACCATCTAAATCATTATCAATTAGTATTAATCTTTTTTCTCCACCTTTAAATTTCGCATAGAATTCAATCCATCTAGCGTTTCTATAAGGTTTTATTTGTAAATTAATCCCTTTTGTATTATTTACATTAAAATCCTTTTTTAATAATTCAAACTCAACTCCTACCTTTCCAGCTTCATCAAGCGCAGTTATCTCAAGAGAACCTGATCCTTCAACACAATCTTTTGATATATCTGCTTCTAATGCATCATTAAGTATCTTATCTTCATTAAGCTCTACAAACTCAAGAAGATCATCCATAGGGTATTTCACCTCCCCATAATTACTGCTAGCATAGCTAGCGTTAAAGCTTATTAAAAAACACATAAATAAACTTAAACTTTTTTTCATTTTGTTTCCTCCCCATATAGTTTTTTTGCAACAAAAAAAGACACAAACAAGAATGTCTCCTTGCTGCGCCTTCGTATTTACCATCAACCTATTTGATTATAATAGTTATTATTCATATTGTAAATAAATATTATACATTTTGGTCTTTTTCTTTACCCATAAGGTCATTAACATACTCCCTATTTGACTCTAAAGCTAAAACAACAAACTCTTCAGTTCTTTCTATCTCTTCTAAGCTTTCTGCCAAATGAGAATAATCATATATATCTATAAGTGTATTGTTAATGCTATCTTTTATATTAAGTAATTCTTTGTTTATACATAATTCCGAATGAACTTCATGCAAAACATTAGTTACAATAGCATTTCTGTCATCTACATTTGATTCTTTTAAATTTTCATTTACTATATTTCTAATTACAGTGTTTTCATTATAATCTTCAAACTTTACTTTATTTATCTCTTTGTCTAACATAGATTTTATATTAGTAGAACTACAACTTATACCCCTTTGATTTAATTCCTTACAGATATCTATAAGTCTTTTCTCAGCATTTAGATATTGGTTCTCTTCAATAACATTATCTATATCATTTATTATGCTACTTGATAGTTCAAGTCTTTTAAGATTTCTAGCTACATCTAAATAATAGCTCTTTCTTACATCTTCATCATCTATCTTTATAAATCCTTTTTCTTTTAAAAGTTCATATGAAGCTTTATCTTTTATTAACCTTTTAACTATACTGTTATTTAAGTCAATATCTTTCCAAAATTCTCCATGCGAAAATACTCCATCTGGATTTTGAAAAAAACTAATAGTTCCTATTAATTCATCTTTATTACTTGCTTCATATAATTGATAGATAATTTCCCTATAATTATTATTCATAAACACCTTTGTAACTAGATAATTACTCTCTGATGTATTTTCGGTGTAATCTAAGTCTCTTCCATTAAACATAATTACCACCCCTTAGCAAAAAATGAATGCCTATTAAAATTATACACTATTTAAAGCTATAATGTAAAAGACATCAAGTATTAAATGCTCAACGCCTCTTTCATACTAATAATTATTTCGTCATTTATAATTATTTCTTTTTGTTTATTGTCTATACTAATACTTAGTACATCATTTTTCATAACTAAAACTTCTTCATCATTAATTAATATATATTCTTCTTTTGCATTAACTAATATATTATTTCTTATACTGATAATCTTCTTATAGAAATTATATATATCTTTCTCCCAATCACTTTGATCCCATATCATACCTCTTCTACAATCAGGATCCCCTTCTCCTAGCATGCCTATTTCTGTTCCATAATATATACATGGAGTTCCTGTATATAAAAGCTGGAAAGTTGCAGCTGCCATTAGCTTAAATTTATCCCCTTTACACGTTGTTAAGATTCTTGGAGTATCATGAGATCCAAGTAAATTAAACATTATCTCATTAACTTGTTTAGTATTATTTATCTTAAGTCTAGAAGTAAGTTTTATAAATTCATCTGTACTCATCTTATTATGTGCAAAATAGTCTACCATTGCATTTGATAAAGGATAATTCATAGTAGAGTCAAACTGATCTCCTCTATTCCATTCAAATGCATTATGCCATATCTCACCGCATATATAAATATCTTCATTAATAGACTTAACTAACTCTCTAAATTCTCTCCAAAATACATGGTCAACTTCATTAGCTACATCTAGCCTCCAACCATCTATTTTAAATTCCTCAGTCCAGTACTTTGCTACATTTAAAAGATATTCCTTAACTTCTTTATTTTCTGTATTTAATTTAGGTAAATTATGTACATATTCAAAAGTTTCATAGTTAACTTTATTAATGTCTACTGGAAACTCTTTAATATGGTACCAATCTACATATTTAGAATTCTCACCATTTTTCATTATATCTTGAAACTTATCAAACATATATGAAGAATGATTAAATACTGCATCTAGCATTACTTTGATACCTCTAGCATGGCATTTATCAACAAGTTCTTTAAAATCTTCTTTAGTTCCAAAATGTGGATCTATTTCCATATAGTCAACCGTATCATATTTATGATTAGTTGTTGCCTTAAATACAGGAGTTAAATACAATGCTGTTATTCCTAAATCCTCTATGTGACTTAGATTATTTATTATACCTCTAATGTCACCACCAAAGAAATTATCCCACTTTGGCTCTGCATCCCAGCTTACTATATTGTCTGGATTTATAGAAGGATCTCCATTTGAGAATCTTTCTACAAAAATTTGATAAAATGTTGCATTTTTAACCCACTTTGGAACTCTATGTATATCTACATTATTAACATATGGGAAGTTAAATATTTCTTTTCTCATTTCTTCAAGTGAAATTTCTGAAATGTGATTTAATCCTCTTGATCCATAATAATAAGTTTCTTCATCTTCTATTATCTTAAATATATAACCAACCCTATTATTACAATCTTCTGGATTAACCTCTGCCACATAATATTTAAATAATTCATCTTCTGCTTCAACTTCCATTAAAACTTTATGTAAGTCATTTAACTTACTAGTATCAAAGTCAAAATCACTTAAATGATATCTATCTGTATACTCTAAATATACTTTTACATCATCATGTTTATCTAATCTAAGTCTTATATACATTTTTTCATTATCATATGCAAATGCATAATTGCTTTTTGTCTTATGATGAGCTGCGTGTCTATTCATATTTAGTCCCCTTTATTTTTATTTGTTTTATTATAACAAAAAAATAGTCTATATACAGACTATTTTAACTAAATTGTACTATAAGCATAATTACTGATATTACTCCAAATATAGAATATATATCTTTTCTTATATTATCATCAAGCTCCATTTCAAATCTATTAAAAACACCTTCTGATATTAAGTAACTTATAAGAGCTAAACTAATAATGACTCTAATACTTGAGAAGCCATGATAATTATTTACTAATTCACTTATACTTATAGCCATTGCCTCTCCGGCTAACATAGCTATGGTAGCTGTAAAAACTTTGAATCCTGTTTTATTTTTAACTATCATACCTATTGCAGATATAAACATAGCAAGGTTTAATATTAATGCTATAACATTATCTATCATATAACTATTTGATGCAATCTTATACCCACTAGCTATAATCATAAGTGCTGAAATAAATATATAGAATATACTTAAAGCAATTATTCCAAATTTAGCTTCTTTTTTCTTAACTACTTCTTCCATAAGTTCTCCGTTCTTGCAAACGCAACGTCGTTTACATCTTTATATATTATTATAAAACTTAATTTGCATCTCTTACGTTCAATAAGACTTTCATATTTTTTATGCATTTCTTCAAGTTTACTATCTGTAAACTTTCCTAATTTTAACTCTGATTCCTTCTTAGAATATTTAACATCTAATATAACTTTATCATCAGACACTCTATAAGCATTCAATGTATACTCTTTTGTTTCCATTTTATCTAATGCCATGTTCATATCTTCCAATATAGTATCTACATATGCAGCCTTATTATTAAGTATATAAACATTATTATATGTAATATATGTATATATAAACATAAGAGCCATTGCTATTAGAACTATTAGGAAAAACTTTTTTGTTTCCTTATTCATACTCCATCTCCTTTTTATATTTTCATAAATATTTGTTCACTTCATTCATTATATTCTTATTAATGCCTTTTTTCAATAAATTTTCCCATGAAAAAAAAGACCGGCTATAGTCTTTTTTCTCGTTGAATTATATTAAGTATAGAAACATGTCTGTTTCCAAAGTAATAATATAATATTTATATACCATTGTAAACATAGTTATAATCAAATGCTCTTTTTTCATAATGAAATGTATTAATAAAACAACATTGCTTTAGTTTCATCTGCTCCGTTAGGTATTAATACTCTTATAATATTGTCTGTTAAATCTTCTGTTTGCATATCTTTTTCAGCACCTAGCATTACTGTTTTAATATCTTTTGATTCTGTTTCATTTAATATATCATTATTAAGTCCTTGCTTAACACCATTTAAAAATTCTTGATTAATAGTTTCTTCTATCCTATCTTCTTTAGTAATGTTTTCTTCAAAATCGAAATCCATATCTGGAAACATTCTCTTCATTATTTCCGCTGCTTCTTTTCTAGTTACATCTTCTAATCCTTTATTCTCTTTAGGCTCAGGTAATATTACGTTCATATTTGAACAAAATATTCCAATTGCTAGTAATGCTGCTAATTTTTTTCTCATAGTTATTATTTTTCCTTTTCATCTTTTTCTATTTCATCTGTCTCTTTTTCATTTGTACCTTCTACTATGCTATTACTTGTTTCAGTTTCATTATTTACAAGATTATCTTCATGAGATAAACCTTGTAATACGTTTCCGAAAACACTTTCATTTTCTTCTTTTTTAAAAAATTCTTTATCTAATTTTGCTTTAATTGCCCCTATTTGCCCTTCACTTATTTTTTCTCCTTCAACAACTAGTCTTCTTATGAAGTACATAAATTCGAAATAAGTGTTAAACATTTTTTGATCTTCATCATACGAAAGGTTTAGTTCAGCACAAGCTCTTTGATCAAATAGTAAAATACCATTAAACTCTGCTTTTAAATCGTTTGTTCCATTTGAATGCTCAATTGTAGTAAACTTATCTCCATGTTTGTTTGTAATCTCAGTTGCTACACTAACTGGCTTACTATCTTCAAAACTGGCTCTCTCTATAATTTTAGTTCCAGCTTCATTTTCTGTTTCAAGTGTCATAGTTGCATTCTTACCATAACCTCCAGTTTTTGAACCTAACATATCCTTGTCTTCTACTCTGTCTAGTAATCCTAAGTCTACAAAAATATCATTAATCATTTTATTCACTCCTTAAATTTTAGTTTTTACATAAAAAAAAGCGGGTGATGGGAATCGAACCCACGTGATCAGCTTGGAAGGCTGACGTTCTACCATTGAACTACACCCGCAATTAGTACGTAATTCATAATAACAAATTTATACTCATATTTCAAGTGTTTTTTTATAATTCGCATTCTTCTTTTTTGATTTCATCTTCTTCTATCTTAGTCATTATATCTCTAAATACTCTTGCACTATCTATTATATATGCTTTACCTGGATTGCCTCCATTTAATATTTCCTCTTTAACGCCTACAGCAATTTTTTTGCTATCCTCTGTTGCTTCTCTTACTTTAGAATTATTCAATCCCCTAATTCCATTTAACCTTTCATTGTATGCATACATATCTAAACCATTTGCTGATATGGAATAACCTCTTGCCTGGCAATCTATTGTTTCCTCAATCTTTACTAAGTTCTCTCTATCTAGATTACTAAAACTGATAACCTTTTTGCTACACATCCCATGTTCTATATAATATTTTGTTACTACTGATATACCATTATCCTTAAATTCACAAATCTCAAAATTGACAAAACTCCCGAACCTGTCTATATCCATACCAATTAATTCATTTGTAATACCTATAAAATCTATTTCATTTACCGCTCTTACTTCTTTCATTTCTTCTTCCATATTTAACACTCCTACTAATTATTCTACTCTATTGCTATTTGGCTCTCGCTCTCAACTAAATCCTTCTCTTCTTTCCTTAGATCATAAAACTTTTCGGCTACATACCTTTCGCTCATTTTTTCCCCTGATAATACTGAGCTTTTTATTCCTAAAGCAAACGCTTTTTTCTTAAGCATAAAGCTTTCTCTAACTTTTTCCGGTAAATGCATTAACTTATTCTTTAATTCAAATTCCTCATATATGTCAGTAAAATTAACATTAAACGTATAGTTTCCTGAAGCCTCTACTATTTCCTTACAAAAAATATTGTCATCTTTGGATGCATAACTTATAGTTTTCATCCTAACGAAACTATTTACTACATCATATTTAGTCGTAATAGGTATATCATTTTCATTAATAACTTTGACTTCTACTGTTGCACAGGATCCCATATGGTCTATATTTTCACCAGCTAAATCATCTATAAGTTCTACAAAGTCTATTTCATTTAATTCTTTCATCAGCTCACTCCCATATACTATTAGCTGCTTCCAATACGGTTTCTTCATTTTCACTAATAAATTCTATTGTCTTTTTCATAAAATCTTCCATATCATCTCTACCTATATATATATCCTTAACATGATCTGATACAGTCTTTCCTTCTACTTCTTTAATATAAAAACCTGGATATGCCATTTGTTCTTTATCAAATATTTCCATCATTCTTTCATCATTAAGTAGTGCTATTACTGATAATTCTTGCCCAAGCCAATATTTACTAGGTCTTTCAAAATCATCATTTTTCAAACTTTCATCAATTTTTTTCCATTTATCGACCCACATAAAATGAGATATTTCATGCATAGAAGTTTCTAAATACTCTTCGCCACTTATTGTATAGCTTGGCCAAAAACATTTTCCTGCAGCCCATACAGGACTTATGGCTTGAAGCGTTACAAAAAAACTTATATCTTCTTCGATCTTAATATCCATTATCTCTTCTAATATAGAAATACCTTTTAAAACTTTATCTTCAAGTAAATTAAACTCGTTCCACTTGGCAACTAAATCTTCTCTATGATTTTTATATTCTATTTCTGCTAATTCTTTAATCTCATCTTCACTCATATCCTTTATTCCTGGATACATTTTATTACTTTTAACCAGATTTCTGAATTTATAAAAATCTTCAATCTCTCCATCTAAAGAGTTTATATATCCTTTTATCACTACTTAACCCACTCCTTACTACATCTTAATCTCTTGTATAAAAATCTTCTCTTTCTTTACCTTTACTCACTTCTGGCACTGGCATAACAAGCTTTCCATTCTCATCTGTATAATTTTTAATATTAATTTCCCATAATTCTGTAGCTTTTTATCTTGACTTAATAATTCATTTATATTTTCTTCAATAAACTCTTCATTTATAGTCTTAGTATCTGATATTCCAGGTTTAACTAATTCTCCTATGCGTTTTTTTGTATACAGTTTATCTTTTGAAGTATATCTTTCATTTTCAGCCTTTAGCTTCATTCCATACATTTTATATATCTTATTTGATGCATATACTTCTGATAAATCTTCACCTAACTTAACTGTATCTATATCTTTACCAAACAAATGAGCACATAAAAAAACACCTCTTAAAAAGTTTCTAGTAAACAGACTATTATAGACTTTGTCACCACTAGTTAATTCAAACTTTATATTATCTTCAACTTCTTTTATTTTATTATTATAAAACATATTATCACCTTATATATAATATTTATAAATCTTATCTTATATAACAAATAAAAAAGCTTTATACAAAAGCTTTTTTATTGTACTTGTATCTCACTCTTTAATGATTGGTTAAAATTAATTGTACTAGCTACTGTTTGAGTATTTTCATTAGCCTTCATATCTTCTACTACTACTGGTATATCATTAACACAATGCATTGTTCCATTCATAGCATCTACGCGGCTAATACCAGCTGTAATGTACTTATCATCTATATCAACTACACCAGCTGATACATCTGCATATGTTGCATAATTAATTGATTTTCTAAGTTTAGCTTTGTAATCTCTATCACTTCTTAGACTTGTTTTGCTTACTGCACCTCTGTATATTCTATTTGATGCAAATTTTACTGCTAATTCATTATTTCTTTCAAACTGTTCTAACACTTGAGTTTCTTTGTTATCAAACATTGATTTAAATAATGTTTTTGGTTTAAACACTAAATTTTTGTACAATTTTTCTTTTATATTTAGGTCAAATTTTATCTTCTCTTCTTCTGCCTTAAGAATTCTTTTGTACTTACTATAGCTTGAATTGTTCTCAGCACTCATAATGCGCCTCCTCTTTAAATTTAATTCATCTATACTGTATATAATTCAAAAGTCTTCTCTATTATATCAAAAATATATTGTTTTTGCAAAATTTTCTGATAATTTATTTTTGATAATAAAATAGACACTGTTAAGTGTCTATAATAAACTCTTTTCTAATATATTTACAGCTTCCTTAAGTGTCTCTTTAAGATCACTATATGGCTCTTTATTATCATACTCTGTTTTATACATCCAATCTAGATACTTTGTTTTTGGAGCTCCTAATGGTCTACCATAAACAATTTTTCCAGAATTAGCCCAATATCCAAACTCTACATTAGTCGTAAATGCTGGCATACCTTTAAGTTCTCTTGGAACCCAAAATACTATTACATCAGCATCTGTTAATCCCTCTTTTTCCCACTCAACTTGATCTAAATAATCACCTTTCACAGTTCCATCTCTATCCTCAGGAATATATACTGTACCTTCATAGCCTAACTCTTTAAGAATTTCTAATGCTTTCGGTCTCCAAGATTCAACTTCTTGTTTTCTAGGTGTTGGTCCTGCTAAAAATATAGCATTTGTTCCAGCCTTTCTGTCAAGCTCTTCTCTTGCATACTTCAAAATCATAATATCTCCTCCTATTAGTTAGAGGGTGATTTTTTGTATCCCTTTTAATTATATAATATTTTTTTAAATTTTGCTATACAAAATGAAAAAGAACATGATTAGTCATGCTCAATTTCTCTTTTTTCATCTGTTTGAATATTTTTTGCCCTAAGCTTTATATCATCAATATCAAGTGGCCTGTAGTCTACCTTACAAATTTTGCTTCTATCAAACCTCTTCTTAGCAATATTATCTAAGTGCTTTCCATTACCTATCTCTTCTACAACTCTTCCTATATAATTATCATTTATTTCTTCGCTTGTGTTATATGCATTTACTAAAGTCATCGCTTCAGTTCTTATACGCACTTTATCTTTGTTAGTAAATGCTGTATATTCTTCTTCAAGCTTATTAGTTATTGCATCTTCAACAATATCTACTGCAAAAAACACATTAAAATAATTAGTTCTTTCCATCACTTTAGATTTACTCTTAACAATTTGGCTCAAAAGATCTTCTTCATTAACTATCTTATTAGTATTTATACCATCTTTTATTTTTTCCATTACTCCTACTTTAATCTTATGCCTATAATAGGGATAAAATATAAAGTTTTTTATAAATTTCTGTTTTACATTAAGTGTTATCTTTGTTTCTTTTTCTGCACATTCAAGACATTCCTTAGCAAGTTTTTTAGTTTCCTTTTTCCCCTTTTTTAGTAGTTTGCTTCTACCATCAAAAGAAAACATAATAACCCCTCCCCTAAAAAACAAGTGTCTATATACATTATATAGTTTTCAAATATCCTATTGCAAATTTATCCAATAAAATAAGACTGCTAATTGAACAGCTCCTTTAAAAATGGACACAATATAAAAGACTTTTAGGCATGACTCCTGAATTCAATAGGAGTCATGCTTTTTAATTTTAATTGTGGTCTATCGTAATTATAAAATTTTATGTATTTTTTTACCGATTCCATTAACTCTTTTTCATTATTGGGTACATTTAATGTTAGTTCTTCAGCTTTAAGATGTGAAAAAAAGTTTTCACAAGGTGAATTATCTAAACAATTTCCTTTTCTAGAGTTACTTGGAATAATCTTATATTCATTTAATAGGTTTTTGAATTTTTTTATCGTATACTGATAACCTTGATCAGAATGCAATATAGTATTGTTCAAATCTTTTTTATATCTTTTTATGATATCTAATACGTTTTTATAAACTAAGTTATAATCATTAAATTTTGATATATTATATGATAAAATAGAGTTATCGTAAAGGTCTTTGATTACACTTAAGTATAATCTGCCACTTTTATGATATATGTAACTTACATCAGTTACTAATTTTTGTAATGGTTTGTCAGCTTTAAAGTCTCTATTAAGAATGTTTGGCGAAACGATTCTAGACTGCTGTACAACCTTTGAAGGTGTCGAATATCGATACCTTCTTTTTCGTATTGGAGACTTTAAACCTAATATACGCATATACCTTAATGTAGTTTTTGGATTTTGAATCAATCCCCATTTTCTTTTTAACATCATATTTATATATCTGTAACCCTTTGGTTTTTCCTCAAAAACTTCTTTTATCATATCAGCTGTTATATAACAAAATTTATAATGCAACTTACATCCTTGCTTTAACCAGTTATAATATCCTGAACGCGAAACTTCAAAATAAGCACATAAATCACATAGCGTATGTGTATACTTAAGTTCATGAATTATTTTGAATCTTAATGCTCTCCTAATTTTTTTAGGAGAGCTGATAGCTTTTTTAAAATATCACACTCCATTTCCTTATATTTTAATTTATCTTCAACGCTTAATTTATTATATTCTTTTTTTGTTTTATCTTTTTTGTATCTACCTCTAGTTTCATAATAAAAAGATTCTTCTCCTTTTTCACTTAATTGCTTTTTCCACTCCCAAACCCTAGTATTTCCTACTCCAAACTTTTTAGCAACGCTAGGTTTTCCACCATATTCACCGCTTAAATAAGCCTTAGCAACTTCAATTTTAAACTCTGGTGTATATTTCATATTTTTTCTTTTCATCAAAAAAACCTCCTAAAGTAATTTTATCACAGTCTTTTTTTACTGTGTCTACTTTAGAAGGTTCTATTCAAATGCAGCCTTATCATATATTAGTTATATCCCATTCCTAAGTCATTATCTTTTCCTTGCTCTAATACTAATCCATCTCCGGTACCAGAAGCCTGACTATTTAACATAATGTCCGTTACTCCCATAATCGTTGGAATTACATCATCAATAAACAATTCTTTATCTTTTTTTATAGCATCTACTATTTTATTATACTTAACATCAGGATCTACGCCTTCTTTTTGATTCATAAGTGTTTCATATCCAACTATATCGTTATTTATTTTCTCACCTTCAGATTTAATACTTGATTTTAAATCATCTCTATCCATAAGCAATTGATTTAAATCTGGATATAATACTTCATCCGAATTTCTCAAAAGATCTTCTGCTCCATCATTCAGTGAAAGTGTTGAATAATATAAGTTAGCAAAAGCATTATTATAGGTAGTCCACCTTGTACATTCAATTTCAAGTTTCTTTGCTTCTTTTGCCTTTATACCTTTTATGATTGGTAACTTCCATAAAAGCTTTGTTTTTCTATTTTCATCATGTTCATAAAATCTTTCTTTTGCCTCAACATAATTAGCATAAGATTCACTATGTCTTCGAAAAAAACCAGGTCTCTTATATTCTTCTAACGAAAAAATTGCTGCCACAACTACCACTCCTTTTATTTACTATTTAGCTTTATTCTTAGTGTCTATCACAACTGAACACGTCATTCCCTATTAATTCAAAATCTGGATTTCCATCTCCACTATCCTCATAAATATCTACCATAACTTCGCATTCATTAACTATTTTCTTCATGCTCTGACCAATTACACCTTTTTGATCTACTTCAACTGCAGCTGATATGTTTTGATGTAATTCAGATACTCTAGTATCTTGTACTCTAGTAGATGCCATTCCATTTTCAAAAACTTCATTTGACATATTTTCATTTGTTTCTTCAAAAATGAATAATGCTCCATTAGTTAAAGTTCTCATAGCCATAATCTGAGACTTTGTTAATTCTGCTTTTCCTTTTGCAGCTAAACTTCTAACCTTTTCATATTCTTCTAAGATATTACTATATGCCATTTTATAGTTTTCATCCAAACTTTCCCATTCTTTCATTTCGCTTGCTAATATTTCCTCTTCTTTTCTCATTCTTCCTTTAATAATTGGTAGTTTCAAATACCATGTATCATTCACTCTCTTTTTATGATTTTCCAATCTGTTAACTGCTGCTTCATGACCTGCATGTACTGCACTGTTTGAATTATAAAATTCTACTGTTTTAAAATTCTCTACTTCAAGTTCTTTCCACATAATTATTCCTCCTAATTTTAATATATATATTCTTCTAGCATATCTCTATTAACATCTTCTTTTTCTATAACTACACTCTTTATATCTAGAGAGTAATTTTTCTCTTTAATAAATGTCTCAAATGCTGATGCTTCTTCTTCATTTTTAAGTATTGCTCTTTTATCTTTTGTTTCAGAAGTTCTAAGTATAACTTGCTTAAATCCAGATAGCAAGTTATTGCTGTATTTAGCATGAACATCTTTACTTCCCTCAACTTCTTCATTCATTACTTCTACGAACCCCTCATGCATTTCTACAATATCTAGTGCTGAGACCACTGATTCTTTAGATGGGGCTATATATCTTTTATTTTCATATTTATCAAGTTTCATCTTAACCATGTCTTTTGATTCTTTTGAAGCATCACATATTATATTTCCATCATTATCAAATAAATTATACCTATTAACAGGTAGCTCTATTCCTGCATCTCTAAACTTCTTTATATTCATATTTAATGTTTTATCAAGCATATCTTCATAGCTTATTTCTAAACTTGGTTTTTTAATTCCTAATATCTTTGATGCTTTTCTAACTCCAACTTCTTCTACTAATTTTTGCATAGAGTCATATACTTCTTTTGGCTCATATAATCTAGTTCCTTGATCTTTAATATAGCCCTTTAGAATTTCATAATACATCCCTCTATATGCAGCAGATGTGTTAGCTCTAAATCCAGAGTTTTCAGCAACTACCCTAAGCATTTCTTTTGTTCCAAAGTTTGCAACAAAATCTTTTGTATACTGTATTCTCTTTTCTATATTAGTTTCTTTATTTTTGCCATTTTCATTTATTTTCAAATCTTTTTTCTTTCGACTAACATTAGTGTATTTATAATATCCTCTAAAATACACAAGTATTTGACGTGTATTAAGATTTTCAAAGTCTGTTTCTAAAAGATTCACATCAATTCCAAGTATTTTAGAAGCTTCTTCTAGTCCTACTTCATTTATTATATCTTTTACCTCATTATAAACTCTTTGTGGTGTATATGCTTCCATCATATCCTCCCTATCTAGCTTTTTTGCAAAAACAAAATAAGATAAGTCGCCTTATCTCATTTCCACTCTTATAGTATTTTAACACAGTTTTATACATTTTGCAATATTCTGATAATTGTTTATTATACTAACAATTCCTTCGTTTCTCTAACTATACTATATTTATTTATTATATCTTCTGGCTTACCTTCCTCTATTATTCCATTTTCTCCTAGAACAATAATTCTATCCATTTCCTTCAAGGTAGATAACCTATGTGCTATACATATAATTGTTTTGTCTGTAAAAAACTCATTAATACTTTCTTGAACTCTATATTCAGTTGTATTATCAAGTGCACTAGTCGCTTCATCAAATACAATAATCTTAGCATCCCTTAAGAATATCCTAGTTAGAGCTATTCTTTGTCTTTGCCCACCAGATAACTTAACTCCTCTTTCTCCAACTATAGTGTTATATCCTTCAGGAAGTCTTTCTATGTATTCATGTATCTGAGCCTTTTTTGCAGCTGCTATTATTTCTTCTTTGCTTGCACTAGGCTTTGCAATTTTCATATTTTCATATATTGTTGTATGAAGCAAAATAGTCTCTTGTGGTACATATGTAGCATTGTTATAAAGTGACTCTCTTGAAAACTCTAATATGTTCTGACCATCTATTAAGAGCTCACCTTCATTAGCTTCATAGAACCTAAATAATAGATTGTTAATAGTAGTTTTACCACTACCACTCTCACCTATTATTCCAACGCTTTCTCCTTTATTTATTTTAATGTTAAAGTTATCAAGTACTTTTTTATCATCATAGGCAAAGCTAATATTTTTAAATTCTATAATCCCATCGCTTACTTTTAAGTTTTCATCAGTATCTTCTATTATATTATTTGGATTATATAATAGTTCGTATGAACTTTTAAGTTTAACTAGTGTTTCTGCTACTACAATATAACCCCAACAGAAATCTCCAATTACTTTTCTAAGTGCTGTTACAGTCGAAAATATGAATACTAAACTACCTACACTTAATTCTTTCACTAAATATAAATCAATTGCATATTTCATGACAAATATAACAAAGATAAAATCAAATATACTTGCAATAAATGTAGAATATATAATCTCCACCTTGTTTGCAGCAGAGCTCTCACTAGTTGCACTTAACTTGCTATCTCTTATCTTAACTGCATAATTTTTTATAGCATTATATATTTTTAGTGGAACAATATTTGCTATAGCATCATTAAGTATTCCACTATGTTCTCTACTTAATATTTCCGCTGTCTTAGCTTTTAAAAGCCAAAATTTCATAAAGTATGCTAATCTTATAATTATCATTACAAGTGAATAAGCTGCTGTAATATAAAACACCTTCTTACTTACTCCAAACATAAATATGTTAATAGCTAAAATTTTTGACATATTCATAGTAAACATCTTAATGAACTTTTCTGTTAGCCCTGTTGTTAGTTCTGTTACTTGGTTTATTGAAGCTGATATTTTTCCACTATAATTATCAACAAAGAATTCATGTGATCTTACTCTCATATCATTAAATACTTTGTTTATTATGTATGGTGGTTGTTTTTTTAGCAAAACCACCATCCTATAATAATTTGATATATTTTTTGCAATTATAGACACAAGCATTATCGCGCATATATATATTACGTAACTTTCAAGTTCTCCACTGACAAACGTTTCACTAGTCATTAAGTCTATTACATCTTTAAATACTCTATCTTTATAAAGTAATATAAATTCTGTTGCTATCCTAGCAGCTACCATAATTATGGTAGCAAACTTTACTGGCTTATAAAGTTCTAATAAAAATTTTAAAAAGCTTCTTTTTCCCATAATATTTCCTTTCTAAACTCTCTCTCCTAATTTTGCTATCATATCTTTCATTATTTTTATATCTTCATCTTGGTACATTCCATGCTTATAATATTGACTTACAATCCATCTTCCTTTTGGTATAAGTGAATATAGTAAATATAGACCTGAGTTTTTAAAGTTCTTTAGTTCTTCATACTTTAAAAATTCTTTTGTTATAAAAGAGTCATCTCTATCTACAAGCCATACATAGTCATATAATTTATCTCCTGAACATGATAATTCATAGTCTATTATATAAGCTTCTTCTCCACCTTCTGTATATATTATATTAGGCCAGTTGACGTCTCCTTGTAAAAACACCTCATCAACATTTTTCAAATAATCCGTATACTTTTCTAAGGTTTTATTTAACATTTCTTTTTCTTCTAGTGTAAATATATTTTCAGGGTCTGCTAATACTATTTTATTATATAAATCTAAATACGTTTCATACCAACTCATCTCCCCATCTGGTCTATAAGCTGGTAATCTATGAAGTTCATCTAATCTTCCTTTTAATTTTGCTACAAATCCTTCTTTGTCATTAAATTCTTCTTCATTGATATCTATAAGATTTTTGCTTTCAAAGTACTTAGTTACTAATATATCCTTATCAGAATATATTATGTTTAAGTAAAAGTCATCAATATATTCATTTATATGCTTTAAACTTCCATATTCTTTCTCAACTGTATCTTCGTACCCCTCTGTATTAAATCTTGCTACATATTTTTCTCCTGTTTCTTTATCAATTACTTTAATAGTTCTAACTAAATGAGCATGTTGTTTTATGTTCTCAAATGCTATATCTTTTCCTTTGAAAAATTTATTTTCTGATACTATTTCAAACATCCTATTTCCTCCATTTATTTATATGTAATTCCTTCTTATTTTTTCCAAAATACTTTTATCTTTTAATAAGTCAATTACATTATTTACTATTTTATATCCCTTGTACATTCCACTTGATATAACATTTTCAAGTATACTTTCTTCTAATGGTATAAAGTGAATGTTTTCACTTTCAATTATACCCTGATCCATAGTAGAAATATGCTTAATGATATAGAAATCCATCATATATAATCTATATTCATTAGCAGTTTTAGAGTATTTAATTCTTCTTTCTGTTGATACATTAGCTAATACTTCTATTTCTCTAATTCCATATCTTCCAGCCAATTCGGCTATAAGTTTATCCTTTTTAGCTTCAGTCGTTAAACTAAAACTTAATGCTACTTCTTCATATTCACTAAGTAACTCTTCTTTTCTTTTAGATATAAAGTTATATTTTTCTATTGTTGTAGCATATATAGGCATTAACATATTCCATGCATCTCCAGAATGCTTTAATAATAATCCCTTATCCTTTATATGGATAAGCGCATTAGCATTGCTTGCAAAACTTTTAATGTCCATTTCTTCTGGTAAATATTCTTCTACATATTTATTTAAATCAATTTCTATATATTTTCTCCTATTTTAAGCATTTATATTATTATATCCTTTTTTTAGATAATAAAATAGGCTTATCTTAAGATAATCCTACTTTATTACAATATGCTATAAATTTTTCAAATTCTTCATAACTAGGGATTAAACTTTCGTCTCTATTTTTTACTAGCTTATCAAATTCATCAATAGATATAAACTTAGCTTCTGATACTTCTTCTACTTGAAGAATTAAATCACCCACTCTAATATCTAACTCTACAAAATAGATATTTGTATATTCTTTATTATCAATTCCATCCATTTGCCATACATCTTTTATAGTGTCAATTAACTTAAGCTTTGATGGATTAACTTCAATACCTATTTCCTCCGATATTTCTCTTACAGCTGCCTCTTCATATGTTTCTCCTGCTGATACATGCCCTGCAACAGATAAATCCCATACACCTGGAAATGCATCCTTAGAGTCTGCTCTTTTTTGAAGTAATATCTCATTATTACTATTTAATATATATATCCATACTGATCTATGCCATAACCCTATTTTATGAGCTTCTTTTTTACTTATCTTTTCTCCTGTTAAATTACCTAATTCATCTAGTATATCTACATATTCCATAATAATCTCCTTAAGTATTACATATATATTTCGTTTTCTTCTTCTGTTGTTTGTATTGTACCAATTTCAAGACTGTCTCCACTTGCACTGTCATTGAAACCTACTATTTTATCACACTCAACTAATATAGTATGTATGGCCTCATCAAACATTAGCTTTCTATCTGCCTCTAATATATTTCTCATCTCATTAAACCTATAAGCTATTAATTCCCCTGGGGCACTTTCTTCTGCTGAAAAACACTCACTTATCGTTTGTCCTATATATCTTCTTGCCTCTATTTTCTTTGATTTAATTTCATCTGCATGCTCATCTTTAGCCATAAATGCTAATCTACTTGCTCCCTCTTCCTTCATAATAGTTAATTCATCATATAGCTTAACAGCTTCTAAATATGAACCACCTATAGCATCATTTAATTTTTCCCATACTTTAGTATCATTATTAGCTTTATTTCCTTTTATTCTTAATATAGTACTAACTACTGGAACCTTTCCCCATATAGAGTTTAATTTATCTTCATATTGCTGACTAATTTCATTAAACTCTAAATACTTTTTATAAACTAAACTATTAGTCTTATAAAACTTTATACTCTTATATTCATTTATTGTATAATTTACAAACATTCTTCTCACCTCATTAACTATAATAATATCTTATAATTATAGTTAATCCAAGAGATTTTTAATTTTCGGTATAAATAAAAAGATAGATTATTATCTATCTTTTATACTTGAACAATCTGCCCCTTTTAAATTCCATAATCTATATAATATTCTTCTTGATTTTCGATACCATATCTTTCCATTAGTTTAACAACATCCTTATTTGTAGCTCTTGAAAACTGATCTTCTAAATTTCTAATACTTTTTTCTGGTTCTTCCATTTTCAGCTCTTTTCCAACTTCTTCTCTGCTCAGTCCTAAAACCCTCCTTGTTTCTCTTAATTTACTTCCTAAAAACAAAAATTTTTTATCGATTCTTTCTACCATTTCTTCTCTTTCTAACTCTTCCTCTATATCATCTGAAACACATTTAACATAAGCCTCTTTTATATTAAATTCTGTTTCAAAATATTTTATATCCTCATCATTAAGATAGTCTTTAGAAAACCTTACCTGAACATATTCCTTAACACCTTTGCTACCTCTTACTCCTTCATTTTCCAATATAGCTACAACTCTATCAAATGTTGTCACATTTTCTGTTGCAAGTTTTTTGTAATATTCTTTTCTAAATTCAGCATATTTCCCCATTATCCTTATATATTCATTTTCTCCGTTCCTAAAATTACTAAAAGTACTCTCACTTATTCCTAATATGCCAACCATAATAGTTCTAGCATCTACTTTATTTTCTAAAATTATTTCCTTAATTTTGTTTATTTCTATAGCTTTATTCTTTACATGTCTATATGGAATTGATCCTATTTCATTTTTTATAGTTTCAACAATTTTTGTGTTTTCTAAAAAACCAAATCTATTGTAATATAAATTAATTGCTCTTAATCTATCTAAATTTATATTTGGTTTATTTTCTGAATGACTTCTTATAATTTTTTTATAAATATAGTTTTCCGAAGTTTTACTTTTTTTTGCTATTTTAACAAGTTCATCTACTGTTAAATAGTTAGTTAACAAGCTATTTTCAGAAAAATATATTTGCTCTATTATCTCCATATCATAATAATTTTCATACATTTCTATTAAAGCATCGTTTTGCATGTTTTTACATTTTTTATTTTTCAATTCATAGTATGTTGTAGGACTCTTTTCAAATATCTCAACTATCAATGTGTATAAACTCAGATTATTTCTCTTACAAAAATTTTTAAGTTTATCTATTCCTATGTATCCACCTTCTATTTTCTTCATTTTGTATTCAACAAACTTAAATATAATATCTTCTTTAAATTCTTCAACTTTTTGAGTTCTTCTATCTCTATATTTTAAAGGTGTATTTGGTGAGTTAGGCATTCTCATAAACCTATTAAAATTACTTTCACTATCTCCTAAGACTCTAACAAATAAGTCTTTATGATTTATCTCCAGTCTTTGTGAAATTTTGTTAGCTTCTTTTCTAGTTATGCAAATATCTCCTTTTGATATTTTATAACTTATAACTTCATTTAATATAGCTTCTTCGTTTTCTACAAAATATCTTTCTTTTTCCTCTTCGTAATAAATTGATTTACATGCTTTAACTTTTCCATTAACTAATCTATTTAACACAGTCCTACCTGCATCTTTAATACCTAATACTTTTTCCATCATATCAACTAAATTAATTTCATGTTCTTTACTATAAACTTGTATTTCATCTAAAGAAAATTTCAAACTTGAGTTTCGCTTTATCTTATCCCTTACTATCATTGGCAATATACTTCCCTTAAGTTCAATTAGCCTAGCGTCTTTAAGATTATATAACTCTTTATTCATCTTAATATCTTTACCTATTTTATAGTTCTTTTTACCAAATACAAAAAGAGCTATATCAGATTCATCTTGATCAAATTCAAGTGCTAACTTTTTAATCTCTATAGCATATATCATTTTATAACTATTATCTTTTATCTTATCTTCGATAAATTTATTTTTTATAGCATCTATTAGTTTTTGCTCCATATAAAAAGCCTTTCATTTATTTATGTTATATTAATAATATAATATTCATATATTAAGGTCAATCTTCTATATGATAAGTCTCAAATTCTAATTCATTTAAAACAGCACTCACCCATACATAGTTATCAGCATCCTTAATTATCCTGTACTCTGGTCTTACTTTTTGGTCTTTTAAATTGATTTGCTTAACAATATTATTATCCCCTTGTTTAACCAAAAGTATATAGTCCTTATTGTCAATCTTAGTTATTGCATATTCTCCTCTTAACGGTTCCATGTTTTCTCCTATTTTATTAGAAAACATAGCTACCGACATAATTAAAGCTACTAATATAAGTCCTTTACTGATATAATCAGTATCTTCATAACTGTTATTTTCTATATCTTCATTTTTAAACTCTCCATCTATAGGCTGTTTTTCTGATTCTTTCTCCTTCAATTCTTTTTCTTTCAATTCTTTTTCTTTCAATTCTTTTTCTTTCAATTCTTTTTCTTTCAATTCTTTTTCTTTCAATTCTTTTTCTTTCAATTCTTTTTCTTTAACTCTCTTTTTCTTCTTTTTATTTATCATAAACAAACCAATGCAAACAACAATCCATGTAAGTACTACAAAAACATTTACATATACCTTTGCCCATTCAAAATTGTTAATTGATAAATTTATTGATATTAATATTCCTGTAAAAGAACCTGTTATAAATAAAAGCTCTTTTTTAAATTCAGAGTTTTTAACTAATTCTATAATCATCAAAATTATAAAACACATGCCTAAAATTAATAATCCTAGATTATTCAAAACATATATTACTGAATTAAAATCTATTTTAAATATTTTTCTTGGCAGCTTATATTTATCCATTAATCCAATCATATAAAAGAATACGCTGCTATAACCTAAGCAGCAAATTATAATCCAATGCTCTATTATTTTCTTCACATCAACTACCCCTTTACCTTATTTTTAAAATCTCAAGTATCTCCATAGTTTTATACTTAAGTTTTTCATCCTTAGCTATCTCAATACTTGTATTTAGTTTTTCATTGTAATCTAATTTTACTAGTTTATAATATTCTTCTAACTGTTCTAATTCATTACTTAATTTATCATATACTTTTTTATTTTCACTTTTACCTATTTCACTCTTGATATTATCTATTGATTTAAATTCATTTATTATTTCTACTGCTGTTTTAGGTCCTATTCCTTTTATTCCAGGTATACCATCACTAGAATCACCTACTAGTGCTTTATATTCTGGAACATTAATAGGTAAAACCCCTATCTTTTCATATACCTTTTCTTCATCATATAAAACAGATTTCTTTCCTCTTGGATAGAAAACTGATGTATTATTATTTATTAGTTGCCAATAATCTTTATCTGTTGATACTATCACCTTATTAATAACAGTATTTTCATAGCATATGTTAGCTATATATTGATCTGCTTCACAAAGCTCTGCATATCTATATTCTATTTTCAAAAATTCTAACACCTTTATTATTTCATTTAGCTGAGTAAATGGATTTTGATCATCTTCTACTTGATTCCAGTCTTTTATCCTATTTGCCTTATAGTAATCATTCTCATTATCATCTAAACTAGTTTCTGTATCAAATATTACTATTGTCTTATATGGTTCAAACTCTTCTATTATTTTAATTAAACTACCTGTAAATCCTATTATTCCTCTAATATCTTTACCATCTGAATTTCTTATTGGTGCTGGTATTCCAAAAAACATTCTAAATAACAAGTTTAATCCATCTATTATCAATAAATCTGTTTTCATCTAGTCCTCCTTTTTCGATAAAATAAAAAGAGCCACCCATCCTATGATAAGCAACCCTTAATATAATTTATATATTAATTATAATTCTTTTTTTGAAATTTTCAAGCAGTTAATTCAAAATTTTAATTCTTTATTAAATATCCATATCTAAACTATCTTCTATAACTTGTTCTAGAAGCATATCATACTTATATCCTTCTGTATCACAAATATTTAAGACTCTAACTGGCTCATCTGTTGCTTTACCCATAACTTCATTTTCAATACTTTTTAAAAGCCCCTTTTTTTCACTTACACCTTCAAGTGTATAAAGTTCATTCCTCTTACTTTTTGCATCTTTTTTTACTGAAATTCGCTTTCCTTTCATACTCATACCTTCAATATAATTATCTTCAATACCATTTAGCGTTGCTTCATGTATATTTCCTTTTAGTATAACATGCATATCAATACTCATATTTTTATCTAATACTCCATGTCTACTAGTATATGCACTTATTTCTCCAATGACCTCATTATCTTTATTTAAAACAGGTCTTGTTAATGAATTAAACACAGCATTGTGTTTAGTTAATTCTGGATATGCATGACAATATTTTGAATCTAAACTAACAAAGCTTATGTAAGATTCATCTGTATCAAATCCTCTTTGAGTTAATCTACCTATATAGTCTTCTCTAGTTAACTCTTTATCTTTAGTATCTTCTATATAGTATCTTTCTTCTTTACGCTTTCTTCTAGTTTTACTTTCATCTGAACCTTGTAGTTCTAATTTAATTAATCTATCATTTTTATAAATTCTTTTTTCTTCTATTGATCTATCAGAACTAAAACCTCTGTAGCCAAAATAGTTTGTCCCTCTAAATGTTTGTACAACTATTTTATCGCCATCAACTTCAAATTCTACTTTTTCAACAAGTTTAATACCATCGGCTACTTCAGTAGTTCTGTCTTTTCTTTCATGGTCAAATTGTTTAACTTCTTCATAAGAATAGCTCTCATCTAATAAAATCATTTTACACCTCTTTGTTTTTATTTATTATTATATATTTACTTAAGTTCTCCTGTCCCTATTTGTTTATCTGTTTGTTTTCCTATTTGTACATCTATTTGATTATTTACAACTTCTTTATTACCTATAGTTTCACTATAATCAATAACACCAAACTGACTGACTTCCTCAGGCGTTTTTTCTCTTGCTGCTAAAATCTCTTTTTCTGAGTAAGTTAATTCACCAGTTAAGCTCGTAAGTTTTTCTACTGCTTCAGGCGTCGTATTTGGATTCATGAAAGCTCTACTTCTTGTATCTACTAGATCAGATACTGGTTTTACTTCAATAATTTTTGATATTATTCTTTCATTAATATTTTGAGTAGTTAGTAATGCTTCAAAATTATACCCATACAAACCTCTCTCTATTAATTTAATCAAAATATCGTCTGTTAATTCATTTTTATTAAATTTCATAAAGTAACTTATTGAATTTTCACCAATGACATCTATATGTTTAAGTCTAAAGTCATTTGTTACTTTTTTTTGAAATAACAATACTTTCTCAATATGATTGTCCTTAAACACACCATCTTCTATTTGCTTGTTTATAAAAGTCTCAGAAAGTTTGCTAGATACACATATTGCACTTTCTAAATTATAATCACTTATAGAACCATCATCTATATATCTTTGATATGTATCTTCATCAAAAACTAAGTTATCAAAATATGCATTTATATTACTTATATTACCTTTGTCAAATTGATCCATAAAAAATTCTTTTGGTACATGTTTACATATAAAAGCTTTTTCTTCTATAGCTTTTGAATCTATATCAGACTCAAAAATTTTAGTTAAGCTTTCTTCATTAAAACTCATACTTTCCATAACTTGCAAAAATGTAAATTTATTTATTGCTCCTGCTAAATAAGTTTCTGTGTAGAAATCTTCATTCAACCCTTTTTTAAATTCAATCACAAGCCCTAACTCTCTATTCCCTAAAACACCATCTCTTACCAAATCTAGTATATCTTGTCCATTTACAAAAGGTAATACAGAAAGCATTATTACTTTAATTGCATCTAACTTATTTTGCAAATCCAACTTTTCCCCAGTTACTTTTTTTATCATGTTAATTTTAACTCCCATAATAAAATTCCTTTCTACTTATATGATTATATATACTTTAACACTAATTAAGTACATTAAAATTTTTTGAAAAATATTTATAGTTATTAAGTTTAAAATCTCTATCTAAAATTCAAATGGATTTTTACCATTATCCATGTTAAACATTACGTTTTTCCAATAATTCTCTTTTGCTGCTTCTGATGCTTCCTTTAAATTTCTAACATTTTTTGCATTAGTCTTTGAATCATCCCAAGGCTCTATCTTATCTATAATACCTCCAACTTGAGAGCTCACATATTTACTCATATTATCAGACTCATGATGTTCTATTCCCAAAAATGCATCAATTTTTCTAGTGTAATCATCTACTATTAATTCCTCTTCATTTCTATTCACTTGTACAGGTTTACCATTTCTAATACTATTTATGCTTACAAAACCTTTTGTAGTGCTGCTCTCTTCGTATCCATAATCATAAAATGCTACATGTGTAAGTTCGTGATTAAGTATTGATTGATTATCTCTTCTGCTTTTAGGAGCTGTAAATACATTTATTTCGTCCCAGATATTTTTAATTACTCCCTCTCCATCTCCTAAACCACTAACATCTGTTCTTCCAGCTTCATCTCTACTTGTTACATTTGCTTCATTCATTATATTCACTTTTACATTATTTAAACTAGTTAGAACTCTATCCAAACTAATTTTTTTACCGCTTGTTTCATTGAATGCATTTACATAATCAACTACTCTAGCTTCATATTTTTCATCTAATTTTGTAAAAAACTCCTCATTGCTTACGATCATACTTACTATTTCTTTTGTAGCAATATCTTCTTCTGACGCTGCTTTAATAATTTCATTAATTATACATCTATGCTCTTCATATCTTATAGCATCTTCGATAAGGATTGTTCTTCTTGCGGCTTTTAAAGTTTCTCTTCCATTCCCTGTTATTAGACCTTTTGCATATGCATCTAATTCCGAATTCCTTTTTCTATTTAATCTGCTTAATTCACTTTTACCATTCAATTTAATAAATGTATCTATTATCTTATCTTTTTTCCCTAGTATCTTACTTATCATATATTCTCCATTCAGTTAATTATTTGAAAACAAAAAAATAACGAATAACGTTATTTTCTCATTAATTTATACAATTGTAACACAGAATGCTATATTTCGCAATATTCTGTTTTTTGTTAGTTTTACCATATACTATCATTCTATCTAGACTATATCTCTTCTAATAATATTAGTGTTATCATAATTATGATAACTATACGGAGTTCGACACGCTGAGGGGAGTCAAACCACCTATAGCTATATGTTTCTTTGTTTAGATTCTTTCGGCTTCCAACTCTCCCATTCACAAAAGCTTTTCCAACCTTTTTATTATTTGTACATGAATCTTTGTTACGTTTTGTTCTATTTTGGCGTTAGAAGTTTTTATTTAAATTCAAATATATATTCCGACATCTTAACTTTTCCTTTTTCAAAAAAAGGCTGACACAAATTTATTTATGCCTAGCCTTATAATATATTCTAATTATTTGTGTTATATAATAGTCAATTTTACTATTTCACTACTTTTATTCTTCAAAAAATTGATTCTAATTATTTCTAATTATTATGCGCTTAATTTTACCTGTATTTGTTAGTAAAAATTCAATCTTTTCATGACTCTCAACAAAGTATGTAAATGAAATAATTTTATTTACTTCCTCTTTAAATTTCTCTTTAGATATTTCATTGCTAATATGAAATATCAATTCGTTATTAAAATCTTTAACCTCAACAAAGTATTTATTCTCAAATCCTAATACATTCAACCTAGTTATTAATTCATCAAAATCAACTAATTGTCCTCGCACTTTATATTTCAAGTTACTTCTTCCTATTATTTTTATAGTGGGTGTTTCATATCCACAAGAACATTTATCTTTACTCAGTATTACATTATCTTCCACATTTAAACGTTCTAACTCTAACGGAAACCAAGCTTTTTCACTCGACAATAATAAAATTCCTCGCCCCATCTCTGAAATTTTTGAATCGCTCATCAAGACTTCTGACTTATACTCTTTAGATATATGCATTTTACCTTCAGAACATTCTCCTGCTATCATTGGAGCCTGTAGCATGCCGTAGTGATCGAAGACCTTAACTCCAAATTCTTCTTCCAAGGTCTTACGGTAGAAGGTCGTCAAAACTTCACCACCAGTTATTATAAACTCCAATTTTTCGCTTACTTTTTCTAGTAATTTTTTTTCTTTTAGGATATTACATATCCTTAGTATATAACTAGGCATACCTATAATTACTTTTGGCTTTATTTCACCTAATTTTGTAGCTTTCAATTCACTAGGAAAATTTCTTCCTGATCCAAATGGATATACAATATTTCCCATCTCACTTAAAGCGCGATTATAAAAAGATGCTGGTGGAAATAATCCATACCCCCACAAAATTGCTATTTTGCAATTGCTTAATAGTGGAGTTAAACTTATAAATTCCTTAGTTCTCCTTACTGCAGCATTCATGACATCATCTGTATAAATTATGCTCTTACTATTACCAGTTGATCCTGACGAACTATAAATAGTTCCACCACTAATACCTAATTTATCATTAACAACATTATGCCATTCCTCAATATTCATTACTGTTTTTTGATTTTCAAAATCGTTGCATTTTTTTTCTTTTATATTCCTATCCATTATATATCAACTCATTCTTCTATATACTTAATTCCTTTGAAAACACTACAATGTCAACTCCATCTTTATAAGGTTCTCGTAAAACACCTTCTGAAATGAAATAATTTTGAGATAAAATATTAGCAATATTTAAATCACGAACAGGCAATAAAATCGTAATTTTTCTTCTTTTATACTTCATAGCATATTCTTCAATTTTCTTAATTATATTCGTTACATTAACCATTGTAATACATTCATCCGTAAGTAAGAACGGTGCGACTTTAAAAACTCCACCTCTTTTAAGTGCTGCGACAGCAATACCTTCAAATGCATCATTTGAAAAGAAAGTAAATGCTACTTTTCCTTTCTTTTCATACTTTGTTTCAATTCCCATTTTAACACCATTAAAAATGGATTCTACAAAAGTATGGTCTATATCATTATAATTAGGCTTCATATTCTCAATTATAAATTCTGAAAACTCATCGTATTCGACATACCTTAATCCATCTTCATATATATTAATAATCTTCTTATTCCCGCTTTTAACTCGTGGAACCATTGTATTTACAGACGAATTATCATTAATAAATTTTCCGCATATCCTTTCCGAGGACCCTTTTGAATAATGATTATGCAGTATAGCTTCTAATTTTAAATTTAAATGATTAAAATCTAAAATTGCTGTAGATTTATGACCTAATGGAGCTGTAACATAAACTTTCCTAGCTCCCTTGGATGCATATATCCTACATAATCCTTCTATCATTTGTACTGCATATCCCCCCCCTCGAGCCTCAGGTTTAAGATAAGTTGGTCCTAATTTAATACTTCCACCACGTTTCCTAGTTATTACCTCAAATCCTAAAAATTCATTTGTATTTTTATCAAATATCAACCAGATATCTTTTCCCAATGTAAAATATCCAAATTCATCATATCCTTTTTTATCTACCGCGATCAGATTTTTAGCAAAATCATCTGTAATCTCATCATAGTCATTTTTTATACTATTGGTAACTGCTCCAATAAACTCTTTATGATAATCGGGATAATCTTTTAATCTACGCAAAATTATCTTATCTAATTCAACTACACTTAATTTTGGTTCGACTAATTTATTCACCTACTTCACCTACTTCAAAAGGTTCAAGCACCTCTTCAAGATTACTCTCCGATGTTATGTACACAAAATTTTGAGGAGGTCTAAATGATGGAATGACTTCTCTAATTTCGTTAAGTGTAATCGGCTTTTCGTACTCTATCGGTTCTATAACCTCAATGGCGCTACAAATTTTCCTATCACCATAGTATGCACTGAACCATTCAACAGCATCTGAATCATCACTATATCCTGTTTTTTCCATTAATTCATCTAGTGAACATCTCAATATTTGACCTGCTTTAAAACTTCCTACAATTGCTTTCTCTTCTTGTGATGAATATACTACAACTTCTAATTCATCAGTCTCTTCTATTCTAGGGATTGCTTTACGAAATTCCCATAATTTAGTACCCTTAAAAATTTTTCTTGAGTACTTTGTATTAATTGACATTAAAATCTTTTTTTTCTCCATATTATATTGCCTCCAATTCTTCAATTATTCTATCTACAACGTCCTTTATTTTTTGATGGTATTTAGTTAAATGAATCGTCTTACTTGCCCCATATTCAATCATTATGTTTACGCCATTATGTTCAGCTTTTCTTATATCTGTCCTAATGCACAAACTTGGAACATTTTTTGCAAAAGCATATCCTAATTCCCATGCTACTCCCGAATCTACATCTGAACCATCTACAATGGCTAAAATTGCATCGGACGAATCTATATGGTCTCTACATTCTTTATATATATATTCCATATCGAGTCCATCTTCGGTTTCAGGTGGTGCAACTTCTTGTGGAAGAAAAACAGAATGACCTCCTAACTCAGTTATCATTTTCGCAATACTCACATTTAGCTCTCTTTCAAAAACCGAAAATACTGAAGCAGCTAGATAGATTTTCATATGTCCATCTCCCCACATTCCAGAGTTAAATCATCTAATTTTTCTAAATTTGGATATGATGTTTCACTCTCAACGGAAAGACATGCTATCTCACTAGCAAATCTAGCACTTAATTCATTATCCCAACCATTCGCTATTCCATAAACAATCCCTGCTGCATAAGTATCACCAGCTCCTACAGGCGATATTACTTCTGTCGCCATCTTAGCTTCAACATGAGTTACTTTGCCTGTTTTTTCATATATCATTGAACCTGATTCTCCACACGTCATGAAAATAGTATCAAGATTTGGAGCACTTTTAAATATCGTTTCTGCAGATAATTCTCGAATATTTTCAAGAAGTTTTTTGGCTTCAAGTTCATTAAAAACTAAAACACTACTTTTTTCTAACATTAACTTAACATACTCTTCTGATTGTAAGAAATAACTACTTACATTATGTATTATTTGTGTTTTTTGAGGATCTATTTCATTTAATAATTCTTGATTAAAAGATCTTTTATGAGTTGAAAAATACGCCATATCAGCTGCTCTAACTTTCTCCTTTTGCTTTTGATTCGCTTCAAATTTAATATCACTTGGCTTAAAAAAAGAAATACAGTTTGATTGTTCTTTAGAAATAGCAACAACCACTTCAAATAATTTATTGGCTTTATCATCTATAAATATATTTTTAGTTTCTACATTATTTTCATTTAACAATTCAATATATTTATCTGTTAGTTCATTACTTGGTAATGACGTAATAAGATCAGTTGAAATTCCCAGTCTACCCAATGCTATAGCAACGATTGCACCTCTTCCTCCCATACATTCAACGTTCTCATTAACATACGCTACGTCATCAAGTTCAGGTATATCATTAACACGTAATAAAGTATCATGGGTCATATTACCTATACATACTACTCTTTTATCACTCATTTTAAACACTCCTTTATTTTTAATATAACTCAAAAACATATATCGTATGTAATCAAGTTCTGTTTTTGAAATATTATGAAATAACACTTTTTCAATTAATTTTTCATATAACTACTAAACAAATTAAAATATATTTAATAGCGATTTTCATTCCATTTTTTGTTTTCTTTTTTCCAGACCAATTCTGTCATATCTGTAAAATATAAATCTAATGTAGCTTCAAAGTTATCTGCTAATTCTATATCTTTCAGTTTATCTTTTGATAACCAGTAATGTCTTCCTTCTGAAGATTCTTCAATAAGTTCTCCATCAAACTTGTTAGTTTTAAAACAAAAAACTATATTTGTTACTTTATCATCTTCTTTTACCCAAGTTTTAAATCCACAAAACTCAAGTTCATATACATTTAAACCTGTTTCTTCTTTAACTTCTCTTACTACACTCTCAATAACGCTCTCTAATTCTTCCAGTTTACCCCCTGGAAATGCTGCTCCTTTCCAACTCTTTATTCTTTCTTGAAATAGCATTTCTCCCTTTTCATTTGTTATCATACACATATTCATCAATTTAGTTGTCATTCTACACTCTCCAATTCTTATTATTTATAAGGTAATAATAAAATACGCGGCCTGTACTTCAAAACAATTTAATTTTTTTAAAACTTCATAAACCTACTCATTGTATAAGCTCTAACTTCATACTTAAATATGTATGCCCACCTATTGCTTAAATTATCTTTCACAATACTTCCACGATATTTTCTCTATTAAAAAAGGGCGCAATTATCCCTAGATAATTAGCCCTTGATAATATATTTTGTTTTAATTTTTTTAACAAAAAAAATCTTCACAAAAATACACCCTTTTTCATTATAATTTCATCGATGTTTTTTGTAAAGCTTTTTCATAGTTTAATTTTTTTGCAACTATACTTATCATATCTTTATCAAAATAAATAAAGAATTACAAAAAATGGAGATGGACTGTATAGAACGTTAGCCACAACCTCTCTCGATAGAAAAGATAACTTGAAGGCTTTATAAATAAAGCCTTCAGAGTTTTTCTCTTTTTTCTATATTTATCACTTTTCTCCTAAATAGGGGTTCACTACGCCCTATTTTAAAAACTGGACACAATTTTACAAATTATCTTATTACTGTTTTTATTATTTCATTCAAACTTTGATAACAAATCTCAGCTTGCGAAAAAGCTAATTTATTTGACTCTTTCAACTCTCTTCCAGGATGAATAAAATTTCTATATATTCTTGTTATATTACCTAAATGGAATAATTGTTTTGAAAAAATATTATTCTCATCAAAGTATAGTAGTAAATCATTAAGTTGAACATCATAAATGTTTTTAGACACCTTTTTATTATTCCTCGTATATGATATTATCTTTACTTTCTTTTTTTCACAGTAGTATATCAATAACATTTCAACTAAAGAACCTGCCAAAATAATAGTCGATTTACTATTTTTAAAAATATAATTAAGAACTATCTCATCATAATCCCTTAAAAACATATCTCTATATTTACTTTTTGCTTTATTTAATCTAACTTTATTTTTAAAATAATCTATTTTCATCAAAGTTAATTTATTAACACTTTCAAAATTTTCAATCCAATTTTTATTTATTTCATATTGTTTTATTTCTTCCAAAGATTTCTTCAAAAACGGATTTAACTTATAACATTTAACATATCTACTATCTCTTTTCCCTAAATCAATTATATATCCTTTTTCTAACCACTGTATTTTTAAAGAATCAGCTATTCCCTCATTTGTTTTCATAAGAACTTTAAACTTCCAATTTGCAATATAGATTTCCTCATTTTTGTAACCTGGATCTTTTTCTACATTATATATAAATTCATTTAACTTAGCCCTAACAAATTCGTTTTCATCTTCCAAATTTAAACATGCATTTTTTTGCATCCTCTCACTTGCTTCAACTTCTGCTATCTTTTCTTCAATTCTTTGATAATTATTTTTAACAACTTCATCTTCAGGCTCTAAAGCATACGCCTTTTCAATTAAGTAAAAAGCATCTCTAATCCCATTTTTTTCTTCAAGAATAAGAGTTAGATTATTTAAAACCGCAACATTATCAGGATATTTTTTTAATATTTCTTTATATATCTTTTCAGCTTCATTATTATAGTCTAATTCTCTATATGCATATGCAATTTCAAAAATATCAGTTTTAAATTTCTTTCCATTAGCCGTTCTGCTTAATTCTAAAATTTTTTCAAATTCTCGTTCACTATGTAAATCTCTTATCAGCTGGATAAATTCTTCTTTAGCCTTTTTTTCATCATTTTTTGCTAAGGCATTAATTTCTTTCATCATGCTTCTCATTTTTGTTAATGTCATCTTTTATTCACCCTCTATTAATCAAAAAATCAACTATTTACTCATAATTTGATACCCCATAAATACATGAATAGTGTCATCTTTCTTTTTCTATCATAATTGCACTTCAACAAAAAAGGGTATAAAAATTTCTTCTAGTTTTTATGCCCTTAGTATCTATTAATTTTTGCTTATTATGTCTTTCCTAACTTTTTAAACAACATAGCATTTCTTTGTTTATTTGCTTTTTTAAATGCTTTTTTAATTTTTCCTCTTTTTTTGATTTTTTTATCTTACTATTATCCAATTTATAATCAAACGTTTTTGCTTTAAGTTCCAAATCTAGCATATCTTTTAGATTAGTTTTCATATAATCACCCCTCATAATAATTTTTAAAAAAATGATGATTTAAATCAGCTTCAAAATAATGTTTTCTTTTGCACCAAATAAACCCATCATCTTTTGATATTATAGCAACATCAATAGGACCTCCAACTGTATTACTTAAGTTATTGATTGTAAATCTCCTTTTTATTGAAGTTAAATCAACTAATGATTCCGCTAAATTCCCCAATTCACTCTTAGGCAAACTGCGTATGGCATCCATAAATGGTTTAATATTGTCAGTTCTCGCATCAGCCAATATTTTCTCGATACCTTTTTGCCAATTAGCTAAAATTCTTTCAACCATATCTTTTCCAATATCATTACTTAATGGTATTACTGTTTCTTTTATTATACCATCAAAACTATTAATATATCTATCATTAATTCCCCATAAATATGTGTTAACAGTTTCCTTTTGAGCAAAAGCATGTACATAACTATCGCTTCTTTCATTAATAGCAATCTTATCATTCTTCTTATATACAACGCTGTTACCTATCATTGTACTAATCTCTATATTTTCTAGTACTGGAAAAATTTCTTTTTCACCATAACCTGCAATAACCACACCTGTACTTATAGCATTATGATATCTATCTTTCTTAAAAGAATTACGACAAATTTGTTTTATTAAATTAAAATTTCTTTTACTTAAACTTCCAAATCTTTTTGTAATCATTTGATTTAGACTTTGTTTATAATTAGTCAATTCACCTATAAGATTATCAAAACCTGCATATAGTTCTCTTTCATTTTTTATTATATCGTCATATTCCTTTAAAATATTAAATATTAGTTCATTAAAATCTTCTGCCCCTGTGTATCTTTCGGTATAGTTTGATCTTAAGAAAACGTATATATCCTCAAGTATCATTGAATATATATTTCTTACTGAAAACGTTTTTCCAAGTTCGAATTCATCACTTTTTGATTTTATATATTCCATAAATTCTCTTTTATAGTCCCCTAAATAGTCAAACTTTTTAGATTCGATATAGTTCCTAAAACCTTTTATTATTATATCCCATGGAACTCTTAAAAATTCTGCATTACTGTATACCATTATCCCAACAGGTTGCTTTTTTGATAACATAAATAGTTTATTAGCACTATCATAAATTTTACTTCCACCATTGATTGTTACAGCACTATCTGTAGCTAAGGCAACAGCTCTTTTATTCATTACAGCGACTTGAGCAGTCATATGTAATCCCTCCTAATAAAAAAGGACATAAAAACCCCTTTTAGTAATTTTTTATGCCCTTGATAATATATTAAATTGTGTCTGACGTTCAACGTCTTATTCAAAAAAGTTATCCACAAATTCTTTTCAGTCTGTATCCCTTTTCTTACTTACGATACAGCGAATTGTGTCTAGTGGCGATGGAGATGGACCGTACCTCGCTACATTCACGTCAATTCTTATGCAAAAATAGCTCTAAACTTGGACGGGGGTTCGACGCAGTCAACCTCCATTTTCTCACGTTAAAATGTCCATGCTGAAAAATGTGCTATATTATTTTGATATTCTCTAAAAGTTTCTTCATATCCTTCTTTTTTAAGTAAACTTTTAACCTCAACAAAATTATATACTTTTGCATCTTTTTGATATTTGCTATCTATTTCTGTAGTAGCAATTATCATCTGATAGTTTTCATTCTCTGTATCATCTGCCAATAAAAAATCAAATATTGCTGATGAATTTAATGTTCCTTGTTCCTGTTGTCGAGGCGAGTCTATTATTATTGGAAATAAAGGCATTGCTTGATTCCCTTCTATAACCTTGTATATTGCTAAGTAATCCGCCAAGATAGCTCTAGCAGTATCACTACCTCCACTGCTTATCTTGTCACCTAATTTATGAATCTCCTCTTCCTCAAAATCTACTACATTTAATGTTTTAATATATTCTTTAAATGTTGCTTGGAATTTTTCCTCAATGCTTTTAGATTTTTTTGTTATTTGAGTCATCTCATTTGTATACTTCTTTATTTCTCCATCCAAACCTGAAATATTCTCTTCCACATATTCTAAATTATCTTTAAGTTCTTTTATAAGATGTTTAACTCCTTCAGCTTTTGCAACTTCTTCAAATGTTATATTTTCCTTCTTTCTAGCCATTATATCTTGTATTTCTTTTACCTCAGCTGAAATATCTTCAAGTTCGAATTTAACATTTTCTAATTCTAATGCAATTTTACTTTCTTCATTAATGCATTTATCAATAATTTTAATACACTCTTTTTCTTCTTTGTAAACAAGAAATCTATTTTCAATATCATTTTCGTGTCGTGTTCCACAAAGCGGACATAAAATAACCTCTGTTCTTATTTCGCTATTTAAGTAATCAATATCTTTTCTTAACTCTGCCAATCCAATTTTAGCATTTTCATATTCTTGATTAATTTCAAATTGCTTATTATGAAGTTTTAAAAGTTTTTCTCGTATCAATTCTTTTTGCTTTAAATTTTTATTTAAAAGATTGCTCAATTCTTTGGTTTCTTCTTCAAATTCTTTTAAATCAAAATTAACCTTTAATGATTCAATATTTTTAAACTCTTCTTCATCAATTAATTTATCTAAGACTGCTTTTTCATGCTTCAGTTTTTCTCTTTTCTTTGTTGGTTCACTTCTTAGTTTAAGTATTTCATAATATCTCTCTGTCCTTCTTCCTGTATAAAAGTATAATATGTTCTTTCTCCAATCTTTTATAAATTTAACATCTGCAAAAGATTGTTTTTCACCATCCCACCCTTTATCTTGGTCTATATAAAATGGTAGCAACATTCCTCCTGGATAAATTGTTGAAGTTCCGCTTCTATTTGATAACTCCAATTTAATACTAAACCCAAACAATTCACTATATACATCTCTAAGTTCACCAATACTTTTTGCAGCATTAAACATCATATTATTCTTGTAAACCATAAATTTTTCGCCATCTCTAAAAATAAGATAGTCGTCATTCATGTACGAAAACTCTAGCCAAGTCACAATGCTCAATTTTTTCCAGTTTTTAGTGTATTTTTCTAATTCTGCACCAAATGCATAAGGTATACTTTTCATTATTAAAGATTTTCCAGTTCTATTAGTTGTGTCTCCACCATCTAACTCGCTTTTTAAAATAGTTAACTTTTCATCAAAAATTATTTCCTTAAATGTTTTTTCACTTTTTGACATTATTTTTAGTTTTTTTAATAGTATTTGCTTGTTCATATTTACCCATCCTCAAATTTCTAATTATTTTTTTATATTTTTCATACTTCTCTTTTTTTTCTAATAAACCTCTACTAATTTTCTCCATTGATAACCCTCTCCAAAATCATTGACTTAACATATTCTTTTGAAATAATGTCTTCATCAAATTTTTTCTTCTCTATAAGTTCATTACACGTCTCATTTACAATAATTTTCAAGTCATCGCTCAAATCAATTTTTGTTCGTAAGATTTCATATATACTATCTTCTATTTCATCTAACATCGTGTTTTGATTTATCTTATCTTTAAAATATTTCTTCCACTCATTTACTATTTTAATTGCTTCCATAGGGTTAAATCCGCTTTCTATTAAAAATGTTCTAATTGAACTCAAATCTTTTCTTAATTCTATTTTGCTTTTAAGGCCATTCATATATTCTTCCATTTTTTTCTTTGTTATACTTTTATTTTTTATTAAGTCCTCAAAATCTTTAGCTTTTTCTTCTACATTGTTAACTAATCTTATTTGTGAAAGTAATGCAAAATAAATTGCATCTACATCTTCTAAATTTGGATTACCAACTTTTTTTAAAAACTCTATTAGCCTTCCATATGAAATCTCATTAAAATTTTCAAATGGCAACTTACTTTTTTTAAATAAAATTACATCTCGACACTCTTCATTACAATTCTGCTTTTTACATTCCGCACAAATACTTTCCTTTATTTTTTTCATCTCTACATCTTTTATATCTTTTAACCTTATTTGATTTAAAGTTGTTGAATCCTTTATATCATTAAGTCCTATTTTAAAATGTTTATTTGAGATGAAATAAATATTTGTTATATGCTTTTCAAATTTTGAATAATTAGATATCAACTTCCTAAGATATTCTAAATTTTCTTTATTAGTAGGATTTATGTTTTTAACTTTTTTTGTATTTGTTTTTATCTGATATAATTCCATCAAACTTGGATTTAATGATTTATCTAATACCATTACATCATCATGGAACTCCATAATTAACATAAAGTCTTCATTATCAACAAACAACTCTAATAACTTTATTAGAGCCCAATGTTCTTGAAATTCAAATCTATGATTAGCAATAGCTCCTCCATTTTCTCTCTCTTCTGTTTTACTTAATGTCTCCATTAAATTCATATAATTTCCTCCACTATAAAAGGACATAAAAATCCCTTGATTTTTCTGCCCTTAATAACTATTCAATTATTAATTTTTCTTCATTCTAGTCTTATCGTGAATGTCACATATGGAGATGGGGGGAGTCGAACACGTTTAGCAAGTTGGCAGCTTTAGGAACCCTTTGCACCCTTTTTCCCGTATTTAAAGGCTCTAGGCCACTTTTCAAAAATAATAATAACACGCTTTAGGAACCTTTTACACCCTTTTTCGTTAGAAGAATGTTAGAAGTCATCCAAGCTTGTTTTATATTAAAAACATTACTAATTAAAACAAAACTTTTTTTATTTAAATATCTCCCTTCTATACAACTTCATTACAGATACAATTCTGCAAACTCAAATATTTTTTTGATATCATACTCACTTATTTCACTCAAGTCGTATTTTGAATTTTCCTCAAAAATATACTTCAATACTCTTAAAAAGTCAGTTGCTATACTATCTCTCTCCTCATCTTCAAATTGTCTTATAAATCTCTCATTAATATCCCTATATGGAGCTTGCCTCATATGAAATTCTTTTTTAACTGATGGTGTAAATGTATATACCAACTTTTGAAATTCATCAATTACTGGTCTACTGTTACTTGGACCCGCTAACAACTTTTTTATATTTATCGGAGATTCTGTTAACAAATTGCTCATGTGATTCCCCCATGATTGTTCGTCCTTACTTCCTGGCGCTCTATATAAGTTATAATAAACTTTGTCTCTTTTCTTTATATCTTTTAAATCTTCATAAATATCCTGCTTATATTCATATATAACTATAAAATATAACACAAAAATCATTGTAACCACGTCATTTTTGAAAATTCCTTTTGGGATACTTGAATTTGTCTCACCCTCATATAAATCTTTCAGAAAATAATACTTATTTAATACTTTTTTTAAATGTCTAGGATTTGTAAATTTTATTGTTTTGAAAAAATTTACTAATTTATCTACAGTATTCTCTGCATCCACTTTAACTAACAATACCTCATCTACATACAACTTTATTAATTTTCTAATACTATTTGTTTTAGGCATATTAAACGATATATCAAATATTTTTTCTAAATACTCTTCTGACTTTACAATATCATAATACTTTGTTTGTACAGCTTTACTAACCGCTTGTTTATCTAATCCTACAAAAAAAATAGTTTTACTTCCTAACGTGAAAAACAATTTAATATCTGTGAGTAACTTCAAAGTATTTTCTGGTGAACATCTATCCAAATCATCTACAAAAATCAAAATTGACTTCTTTTTTGTTTTACTTTCAATTATTGCAAATTTCTCCTTAAATACTTCTCTTGCTTTAAATAAAGATTTTTTTTCGTATTCTTCACTAACTTTTTCATATGCATTTTTTACAGCAGCACCAAAATCTATTTCAAGTGAATCTACTATAGGAGACTTAATCTTGGTGTTATATACAATTTCTTTCGAAAGTTCCTTAAGTTCTAACCAACTTCTTTTTAACTCAAACTTTACTTTTGTATTTCCTGTAATCTCATCTGCTAGTTTTTCTAAAAGAGATAATGTTATATCAGAATCTCTTTCTAGTTCCCATGCTTCAAAAAATATTGTTTTATAATTAGATCTTGTATCCTTATCTAAAAATTTCATTAACGTTGTCTTTCCACTTCCCCAGTTACCATACAAAGAGATCATTTTAATTTCTTTTTGCTTTATCTTATCTTGATTTTTATTTAAGAATACACTAATTATCTCTGCTTTAGGTAATATATTAAAATAATCATTATCGTATTTCAAATTTTCTATAGGTTTATTTGTAAATAACATCACTTTACTCCGTTCTATACTATATTTTTATATTAAATACCTATCTCTTTTTTTGGTATCTATTACAAACAACTTTTTATTGTGTTGGATATCCGCTAATATTACAATCTGTATATCTTTTTCCACATCTTCTGTGCCCAATCGTTTAAAAAAATTATCTGCTACTTCTTCAAACTCCCAACATTCAGTTAAAGAAATTATGTCTCCTGGATTGGCTAATATAATATTTTTATCGTATATATCAAATTTTTCATTATACTTATTAAACTTATTTAATATTTGTTCCACATATTTGTCTCTCTTTGAATTAATTGATACAAGACCTTTTGAAGGTGATGTTATTAGTATTTTTTCATCTGCAACATCAATACATTCAACGCTTATGCCTTTACCTTTTTTAGGATATTTATCTATTATTTCACTTTTAATTCTATCAACATCTTTATTAAACTCATCCAACTTAAAAATCGCTTTTCTATAAACCGCATCTGATTCCGTAATAATTTCTGTAATCTCCACTCCTATTTTTTCAGTATTAGATTTAAGAATAAAATCTGGCGATTCACTTTTTAGAATTTTTGCATTCTCATTTACATACCCTAACTCCAAAATTCTTCTCAGAATCTTATATTCATTTAACGTTTTAATTATTTCTTTATCGATATTTTGAGAGATAGTATTTTTATATATCTTCATAAATAGTTCAAGTTCTTCACCTTGAAGATTATGCTTCAGTACTAACAACGTTGTTCTTTCAAATTCTATTCTATAAGTTTTTCCACAACCAGGCAACTCTACCTTCGTTCTCCATTCATTAAAACAACTTTCCTCAAATGAAATTAATTCTATCATTTTATTAGCTAACTTCTCAAAAATCATCTTATTTTTTTCCACACAATCATTATCCGACACACCTATCACCTCTTTAATAATATTTTCCCCTAAATAGTAATGACAAATACTTTTTTATTTATTTTACCCATCATATTTTAATTACATTTCCTACATAACAACTATTCTTTTCTACTAATACTTACTAATAATTTATGCTCTATCTTCATTTTAAAACATAATAATAGTTCCTTTTTAAATAATTCGATATATTAACCTGCTAGCACTAGATATTTAAAATAAACTCTTTTTCAGATTTAGTTAAGTCTAATAATTTTACTATTGGATACCTTAAGAATTTTTCTTGAAATTTTTCCGCTTTAACCTCTCTTATTTTCTCTATAAATTCTTTTTTTTGGCCTCTCAAACAATTAATCCCTAATGCAAGCTCTCGAGTATCTTCCTTTCTAAATTTAAGTTCTTTTTGAATTTTCTCTAACTCATGCATATCCTTTTCTCTAATTTCATTTTCTAATATTTTTATTAAATATTTATTTACTAAAATAAAATATTTAGTAATTGTATTTTCATATATCCCCCTTTTATCTATTTTATTCAATATCTGTTTTGCTATAAAATAATCCTTTTCATCTATTAACTCTACACAACTGCATAGTAATCTATTTACATATTCATCCTTATTCTTTGGATTGCTATTTATAGCTACTGCAAAAGTGATAATATATGACATATATATAGTATTTAAAATACTTGATTCTAAATACTCAGCTGATAGCATTAACTCTTCACCAATACTTAAACTTTCATTTGTTACTTTATAAATATACGCCTGATTAATTTTACCATTATTATGCATATGTATATTACGTCTAGCAAATATTTCATACAATACATTTAATTCTTTTTTAGTTAAAAAATAACTTTTATTATATTTTTGAATTTCTTTAATGACACTTTCAATATTTCCCCAAAAAACACTATCTATCTGTTTTTTTAATAACTCGTCTCTCATGTGGTCTATTGAATCATAGTCATTAAGATCTGATAAAGAAAACTTTATATTAATATCAAACTCTTTGTTATCATAATTCCTATAAATGTATTCTAATATTTCTTTCAAAAAATTTTCAGTAGCAGATGTCAATGTAAAAAGCATTGCTCTATATGACATGTTAGCTTTTATTTGTTCTTTATGAAGCTTAATGATAGCATCTTTTTCTTTTAAAATTTTATTAAGATTTTCTTCTGTATTATTTTCTATCATTCTCCTAAACCTATTAATCACATTTTCTTGTACTTCACTCTTATTTTCAATCAAATTATTAGCAATCTTTATTAAATCCTCTTTAGAAATATCTTCGCTACCACAATTAGTTAATAACTTATAGTCTAAGCTTTCAAAAACAATTAAATAAATATCTTCTAATTCATCTACCGTGCTCTCAAAAGCACTCTTAACCATATCCTCTGAAAGTTTTATTACACTTTTATTTAACTCCCTTAAGGACCCAAGGATGTTTGCAAACTCGTTAAAGATTTGATCTAAATTCTTTTCCATTATACCCCTCTCCATCTCATCATAAAATATATAGTTTTATATCTTTATACAACAAAAGACAAATTATACTTAGATAATTCGCCCTTAATAACCATTTATTATTTGTATATTTTTCAGCCTGTATTCATTATAATTTTCTATATATGATTTGTAAAGCATTTTCACATATTCCATATGCTAAAAAAGAGCTTCCATGAAGCTCTCCTTAAAACGTATATTCAATAACTATATAACTTCCTTATTTAGTAACACTATTCTCAATAAAATCTCTTTAAAACTTTTCATAAGGGAATTTTTTTAATGTGTGTGTAGTGGCTCGGCATATAGCTAATACCCTTAAACTTTTGTGATACCCCCTCCCCCTTAATTTATATTTCATTCTTTTTTCTACTATTTTCATATTATAAAACAGTAATTTTACATCATTTTCATACCTTCTTTGGTACTTATTTTAAGTTTTTTATATACTTTTTATCTGTTTTTTACGCAGTTGCTTCAAGAAGTCCACAATTAATTACAGAGTTATATATACTCGCCATTAAATACTTTTTAGGATTGTTTATCTTCTGACCTTTACTTGCGTCCATATAATGGTCTATTGCTTGTTCTAAGCTATCGTATTTAAGTCTGTCTAATATTACTTTAATTCTCTTACTATAAACCTTCTTAGAGTCAATAATTAAATAATCTACTCTTATCATTTCTTCTAATACAGTTATAATTGTATCTTGTAATTCATTAGTTAGACTTTTATTCTTACTTAATGTATATAACTCAACTCTTAATAATAATTCTTGTATATACATACTCATATCAATTTCGCTCATATGATGTAATAAAACAGGATCAACTAATTCATTCTTTCCTTCTTCAATAATATTACTCTCCTCTAACTCTTTCTCTTTCTCTGTGTTACATTGTAACGCTAACTTTTTTTGTTTTTCTCTATGCCTTCTAACTCTACTTGCACTATCACATTCTTTACCTACTAATTCATCAAACTCTGGCAAAAAATACACATTTTCTTCAACTTCTACTAGAAGCTCATGCTCTAAGAAAAACTTAAGCGCTTCTGTTATTGTTTTAATATTTTCTCCTAACTCAAGTTCTAATTCTTCTTCTAGAGTTGGAAGTACTCCTTCATATGAAAGCAACCCACCTGTTTTAAATGAATTCAGTAATAACCTTTGGTATATAACAACCATTGTATTACCTTCCTCATGTCGCTTTAAAAGTCTTATTACTCTCCTATCGTAAAAATTTCCATGTAGTCTTAACCAGCGATAATTTATCTTCTTTTCTCTTTCTTCTTTAATATCTTTTACTTCTTTTACATCAACTTCTTTTTTATTTGTTTTCTTTGTTGTTCTTCTATTTGATTTTTTCATAATTCATTATCCTCCATCTTATCTTTTTACTCATATTTCATTTCTATTTTTAGCCTATAATTCCTATTTGACATATCTCTAATTATGTCATTTAACTTCGCCCTGCCATAACCCTTTTATTTGTAAAGGCTAGCAGTCTATTCTTATAAACAATAACTTTTTTGTATTAATTTTACATAATCTTAAAAATGTTAATTTATAAAAAAAGCTCTTAGACTCTTATCTTTCAAAGCATTAGTTGCAATAATGTCATCTAAATACTTTTTCTATTATTTACATACTTTTATCACTAATTATTAATTAAAATTATAATATTTTTCAAAGTTTATATATTTAAATTCTATTACTTATTTACTTGTTTTATTTAACTTTTATTCTTATGTGTGTGTACTACTATTAATTCCTTTTATCTTCTTATGTGTGTTTACTTTATTATATAAAAATAACTATTACTGATTAGAATTAGAAAAGTTTTTTGTGTCGCATCAATAGTAGTCATTTTTATTGTTATTTTTTAAATTTGTTACTCACACATAAGAAATTTCGAATCATCTTTCGATGTTCTTGGGAAGATAATAGCATATACTTCAAATCTCTGCAAACCCCTATTTCATTAGTCCCCCCATTCAAAGTGGCAGCTTTAAGAAGGTTGTGGTAGCTCTTATATAAATATATGTGATTTTTTCAAAAAACAGCATTAAAATTTTTTTAAATGTTAGAAGGGTTTTCTCTAGTTTTATGTTTTTTTATTCTTAATTTGATAAATCAGAAATTTTTCCAAAATATTTTTCCGCACCAAATCCCCCCATTTTTATTTTTCATTCCTTTTAACTTTGCCTATTTAAGTGATGTTGTTCTGAAATTGCAAACGTAATCTTACTTATAGCTCTTAATTTCGTTAGAAGTTTTTCACCCTTTTTTATACTTTTTGTGCTATACTTCTCTCAATAATAAACATATGAAGGAGAGAATATCATGAGAGGAAGTATATCTAAAAAGAACAATAAGTGGTACATAGTTGTTGATATTGGAATGGTAGAAGGAAAAAGAAAGCAAAAATGGTTTAGTGGATATGATAGAAAGAAAGATGCTGAAAAAGATTTACCTGAAATACTTAAAAGAATTCAAGACAATATGTTTTCTGACCCAAAAAATATGACAGTTAATGATCTACTTGAAGAATGGTATAAAACAAAGAAATTAACAATTAGAAAATCTACTATACGTTCTTATGAAACTATAATATCTAGAATAAGAGATGATGTAGGTACAGTTAAATTAAAACAACTAAAACCTATGCATATACAACAGTTTTATAACAGGCTATTAGAAAAGATATCTGTTAAGACCGTTAAGAATACTCATGGTGTTCTTCATACAGCTCTTAAGCATGCTGTTAAGATGGGATTAATACCAACTAATCCTACTGAGTTTGTAGATTTACCAAAATATAAGAAACCTGAAATAAGTGTATTTACTAAAGAACAAATCAATTTATTCTTAGATTATATTAAAGATGAAGAATATTATTTATCTTTTCTTTTAGCTCTAACTACTGGCATAAGAAAAGGTGAATTGCTAGGTTTAAAGTATGAAGACATAGATACAGCTGAAAACGTTATAAATATAAGAAGAGCTAGACAACGTGAAGGAATGACAGAACTTAAAACTGAAAAGAGTAGAAGAAAGGTTGCTGTTCCACCATACGTTATGGCTGAAATCTTAAAAAACAAAAAAGAACATAAAACTAAACATTCTAAGTTCTTTGCTAATCTATATGAAGAAAATGATTTTGTATGTAAACATAATTATGGAGTTCCTTATCATGTTAATTACTTGTCAAAGAAACTTCATCAACTTTGTGATGAGCTTAACTTTAATAAAATTAGATTTCATGATTTAAGACATTCTCATGCAACTTTACTTGTATCAAGTGGTGTAAATCTAAAAATAGTCCAAGATAGACTTGGACATTCTACTATATCTACTACTGCTGATGTTTATTCTCATCCTGATGTAAAAGCTCAAGCAGATGCTATTAAAAATATATTTTAAAATAAAAAAACTCCTATAATGGAGCTTTTTTTACTTAAGATTATAAATCAAATGATTTTTTTATAGTCTCCGAAGCAATATCTATAACTAAGCTTCTTGCCACTTCTTGTGCTCCACTGGTTATTTTTCGTAAGATTCCTTTGACTTTTAGTACTGCTAATTCAGTTCTTGGATTCTCAGAAATGATGTCATCTATGTAATTCATAAAATCATTTTGATCCTTTTCACTTAAATCTGTGTCTTGCAATAAATCTTTTAAACTTTCTTTTTTCTTTTTTGTCCATGGATAAGCCTCTCCACATTCTTCACAATAATCAGGAACAACATACTCATCTGGCATAAAATAATCATCATATACATAATTCCCTTTTATTTTTCTTTTACATCCTTCACATTCATCTATGACCACCTCTCCACATCGTCTACAAAACTTTGAATTATCTTTTGGATACTCATTTGAATTGGCATTAATTAAATGCCCGTTTTTACATATTTGTGCAATATCTTGATACGCCATACTTTCCTCCTTTATTATTTTCTTTAATTATATTAAATTAATCTAATTAATTATTTATTATTAAACTCTAATTCAAATACTCTTCCCTTATAAACCTAATTTTAAAAATAATAGTAATTAACTAGATAACTATAATATCCAAATTTCATTTATTAAGGTCTATTTACATATACCTTTAGTTTTTTTAACTTTTTCTTTTTCATAAACTTCAAAATATGCATCATTAAATGCATCAATTATCTTATAAATATACTCTACTATTTTAACTAAAATTTCTTCTTCATAAACTTTAAGTTTAAAGTCATTAAACGTAGAAGGGATAACTTTCACTTTATTTGGTGAATCTCCTATTTCCTCAATTAAATTTGTTAAATTTGCCCCTTCTTCGGCATTATAAATGTTAATTTTATCATTAACTTTAACAACCAGAGACCCTTCTTTTATTTCAATATTAAGCTCCACTTTCTTCCTCATCCCTCTCTAAAATTTCTATGTTATACTTAGTCATCCTATTTTTAAATGCTAATTCTCCACCATCAAGAATTTTGCACGCCTCATCTCTTATTTCTTGATTTTCTAATCCTCCTTGTACATATGTTATCTCACCATTATTATTTTCTGCGATTATTATATTTTCAGCATCTCCATAAATTGCAATACTTGGATTATGAGTAACAATTATTAACTGCACCTTACGCTTAAGCTCTCTGACAAAATCTACTAATTCTTCGCTTATATACTTGTTATCAATATTATCTTCCACCTGATCAATTATCAATATATTCTTTTCTGCCTTTTCTATATACCTATTCAACTTAATATCTAAGAACATTGAAGCCTTTTTACCTTGAGAAGTTGATAATGTGCTTATTGGCGTTCCAAAATCATTTTCTTCTATGATCTCATATTCAATTTTAGATTTGCATTCACTTAAATATGTCTTTAATTTTTCATTTAATTTTTTATGTGATTTACCATCTTTGGTTTCTCTTTTTAATCTTATCTTCTCAAATTTTACATCCGCTAATTTACAAATGTTATCATATAAATCTTTAGTAGTATCATAATTATTGATTGTCTCATTAAAAAACTCTTCTATTATTTTATTCTTGTTCACCTCAAAATTAACCTTAGTTACAAAAATATATTTTCCTTCCTCTTTTTTTATATCATCACTCTTAACTTCTATACTTTCGATATCCGCACATACCAACTTTAATTCCATTTTAGCTTTAAAAAACGCCTTATAATCTTTCAAATTTTGGTCCAACACCTTTTTTTCATTTTCAATATTCTGCTTTTCTTGCGTCAATTCTGTATTCAGATAACTATCATTTATAATTTTGACTTTGTCAAAAAAAATATTTACCTTTCTATACTTCCTTTCAATAAAATTAAGTCTTTCCTTCTTTGTTTCTAGCACTCCTAATAGCTCATCAAAAATAAGAAGTTCTTTTTCATCAAATAAAGTTTTATCACCTAATTCAATATTCTTCCACTCATATATGCTATTTCCCATATCTTCTATTGTTTTTAATGCAACTTCATAATCGATCTTTTCTATTTCATCTATTAGTTTTTCTATATCCATATTTATAACTTTGTTTGAACTTTTAATTGCTATTTGCATTCTTTCAAAAATACTTCCCTTATCAATTTTATTCTTTATATTATAGTATCTTTCATAAGTCTTTATAAACAAATCAAAATGCTCTTCCAATTCTTTCTCATTAGAATTGATAATTTCAATATTAGGTTTAACAAAAAATCCCTCTAAATTATCTTTTAAATCTTCATCTTTTTCAAATAGTTTTATTATCTTTTCCTGATAATATGTTTCCCCTGTTATTGAAATCATTAAATCATGAGCTCCATTGCTTAACTTTGCAGTGGTATTATCTAAATCCAGCATCTCCTTATATATTTCGTTAAAAACTGATTTATCGCTTTCACTAAATTCATTATTTAAATATGTTATTGTATTAAATAATAAACTTTTCCCTGATGAACGTCCTCCTATTATTACATTTAAATATGGTGATAATTTAATACTCTTTTTGTCAGCAGACCCTTTTGTTTTTATAACAACCTCTTCTATGTAATTTGAAGTATATGTAGGTTCTTTTAAATCTGTAAATATTCTACTTTGTGGATCTGAAAATGCAAGTCTTAATGTCTCAAAATTTGTGTCGCCCTTTATCCATGTCTGAAAATCCTTTAAAGCATACTCTTCACAATTATGATTATCGGAAAAAACTACATATGATGTAGGCTTAACTCCTTTGAAATCTGACTTAATAAGTTTTTCAAATTCCTGATTATAACGACTAATTACTTTTTCCGCACTTATACTACCATGCATTTCTAACGCTGAAATTCCACCCATTAAAATTTCTACCTGCGCTTCTTCTAACTTATTAGCTTTTTTATATGGTCCTACAATCGACTTAGGCTTATTACCAGCATGTGCTATAATAAAATACTCTTCATCCTTAAATGCCTCTACAATATTTCTGAATGTTGTCGCTCTTACCTTTTTGTTTTTAAGTAAATCTATCTTTTTTTCAAGAACCTTATCGCTAATATTTTTATACATAGACTCTAGTTTATCTGATATAATCTTATGCTTATTTGATTTAAAAAGAATTAATGCATGAAATGGTTTGTTTTCGATTTTTTCAGATTTATTACTATTGAGTGCTTCTATATATTTTTTTAAATCTTCTTCTTCAATAACTACGTCTAATTCTACTCCAACTAAATAAGCTGTCTTGGTTTTACTTAATTCATCATAGGCTTTTTCATTTATAATATTATGGTCCGTTAGAGAAATCATATCCACTTCGTTTTTCTTTAAATTCTTAATTAAGGATTCTACTGAAAAAACAACTTTGTACTCATCTTTATTGGACTTTGTTTCTTTAGATTTATCCGTATGTATATGTAAGTCAATTTTTTTCCACTTTGAATAACTCATTTTTACCTCCACAAAAAAGAGCATAAAATCTCCGCTTACTCTTTAAGATTTTTATGCCCTTAATAACTATTAAATTTTCTCATCTTAGAATTCCGTTAGAGATTTCTAATTCATTTTCCTTTATCTCTTGTTTTCATTAAACTGCAATAATGGAGATGTGTCACATCTTACTACATTCACGTCAATTCTTAGACAAAAACAGCTCTAAAAACTTGGATGTGGATTCGATGCAGCCGACCTCCATTTTCTCACATTGATTTTTTAAAAAACATTTGTCATTTTTTCTCTTAGCTCTTCATCAAATTCTTCATTCCCAATTTTTTCATCCAGCTCTCTTTTTAATCTCTTATAATCAACCTTACCTAAAAGCTTTTTATCAATTTTTTTAGCTAACTCAATCGCAGTATCTATTTCATCTTTATCCTGCAGCATCCGTATTATTAAATTAATTATTTTTTTTCTTGCTAAAGCATACTCCTCAAAGATATTAGAAACCATCTCTATGTCTTCCAAATAGTCTTTCAAATTATCTAAAACTTCTTCAAAAAATATTTTTTTTATTTTTATCGGTACTTTCTTAATTTCTTCCAAATCTTGTTCAGCAATAACTTCTTTAATAATATTTATAAATTTTTCTTCTACTAGCATTTTTTCAAAAACACTAACTACTTTGTCATTACCTTCTCTAACCAATATCATAGCATCTTTTAATTTTGATTTTATTAAGTTCACATCAGCAGCTTCAAAAGTATTTCTATCTAATCCAGTATTAAAAACAGCGATAAATTTATCATTATTAAAATCAGCATTTCTTAATATCATTTCACTCATCGATTTAAAGTGAAATTTTGTCTTATTATAATATGAATTAAACTTATCATATATATTTTCTCGTGCATAATCATCTATAAAACATTTCTCTAATTCCTCTGTTATCTTGATTTCTCCCCCAAAAACATGATAAATTTTAAATAACAGCTCTATATATTTATCTAATATCTCTTCCTTATTCTCTGTAGCAATTATCCAATTATACATATTGTAAGACGGATGATTCATTCTTGCTTTAACTTTACTGTATAATTGAGCTAACACTTCTTTCAATTCTTTATTTAAGTCTTTATTTTTGAGGTTAGTAACAACTTTTTGTATTTCAAACAAAATCCCCTTAAATCCTTCATTACCTATTGCGTCAAAATTAAGATACGTGCTATTAATTTTTGTAATACCTTGACCACTAATTATACTTTTATACTGTGCTTTATCTAAAATATACTTATACTCATTCCAATATGGATTTTCATAAATACTACTTGCTTTTTGCAGTAAATTATCTATGAAGGTTTTATCAATTATTGTATCAAAAGTTATATCATTAATATTAAGCTCAGCTAAATTCAAATCTGTTTCCTCGCTAAAATATAATTCACTTGCAGATTTTTTAATTTCTTTTGCAAAGCTCTTATCAATATTGTATTTTAATATTGATAATAAAATAGATTTATTTACATCTACCATCTCTTGACTATAGTCAGGTCTATTATTAACAAGAAATGAACCTCCAGATAAATTTGATTTTATTGCTTCTCTTAAATAATTGATATCTTGTTCCATTAAATTATTATTATATAAAATTAGCGCTTTAACTTCATTTATATAAAATAGAAATTGACCGACACTTCCATTAATTGCATCTTGAATCCTTATGTTTAAACCTCTTGTTATCATATCAAATCCATCAATAGTTAATATTATTTCAAACAAATTTAAGGCCTCACCTTTATGCTTTTTCAACTTAATTGCTACTTCTAGTTTTCTTACTATATAGTCAATCAACTTGAGCTTATTCGCTTTTTCATAATGTCCGATTATCTCTTCGAAGTTTTTATTTTCAATCGAAGTAATTATTTCACTAGATATTCCTTCAACTCCTTTTTTGTTATATATAATTGCTTCTAGAATTGAATCAGATGTTCTAGTAGTATAATTCTTAGTTCGATTTAAAAAATTAAATAGTTTATGAACTTTTGTATTTAATTCATCTATTTCTAATAATTCTCTAATTTTTTCTTCTGACAAATCAGCTCTAATTAGAGAATAATCTTTTGATAATTTTTTATAGAAAACAGGCCATTCTTCTTTGATTATAAGTATTTTACAAATTACATTTTCATATTTTATCCATATGTCTTCTAGTTCTTTATCTTTCAAAAATTTTACTTTCTCAAGTTCCAAATTATTCATAATTTGTATAATTCTACGTGGATTACTAGCATACTCTTTTGAAATCAAGTCTAATGTATTAATATCAAAATCAAATGAATTACTTTCATTAATTTTAACTGCATAATCAAACAAATCTAATTCCTTAAAAATAGGTAATTTCAAACTTACATTAAAAATTTTCCTTAAAAATTCCTCCGCATTATCTACACTATAATTTTCTAAATGTCTCTTTATCGCAGCTTCATCAACTGGAATTAAAAAAATAACATTATTGTGTTTTCCTAAAAAGTTTTTTACATCAGTTAATAACGAATATGCCTGTTCTGAATGACACCTATCTATATTATCAATTACAATTATAAGTTTATCCACTTTTTTACCAAAAAACATATCAATCCAGTTTAATATTTTACATTTCTTATTTTCTAAAACAGTTTCACATATCATTTCTGAGAAGCATTCTTCAAATTGCTCTGGCGAAAAAAATTTAGGTTTAACTACAGTTTGTTTTAGGAAAAACTTATTGTTATTGAATAAATTGATTAGCCACCCCAACACCGATATTAGTACTGAAAGGGTTAACTTAGACTCAATATTAATATCTGATAAAAGCAAACTCAAAAAAGCAACCCCAAAGAAAAAAAGTGAAATATATATCGTTTTATTGTCATATACAGTTTTAGCTTCAACTTCATCCTGCTTATCTGTATAAAAGGAATCAAATAACTCTAATTTCTTAACCGATAATTCTTTTTGTACTTCTAATAAAAAAGTCCTTCTAAAAGAATCATTTGAGTATTTCCAAGCATCATAATTTATAACCTTATACTGTTTTTCATCACTTTTCATCAATTCTGCCTCGACAGTTTCAACAATTGATGATTTACCACTCCCCCATTCGCCAAACAAACCAATGGTAAAGTTTTCTTTGCTTGGGACTTTTTCAATTGCTTCTAAAATAGTTTCAGCATATATTGACGTATTCAGCAAATCAACATTTTCCTCTTTTAAATTTATTTTCTTATCTAACTTAAACATGTTACTCTCCTTTTCACTAAAAAAGAACATAGAAATCCCTATTACTCCTTGAGATTTTTATGCCCTTAATAACTATTAAATTTTTTCTTATGTTAGAAATTCGTTAGAAGTTTCTATTTTATTTTTCTTCAACCCTTGATTTTATTGAGGTTGATTGATGGAGATGGGGGGAGTCGAACCCCCGTCCGAAAATCAGAATAGCGTGGTCTCTTCCATTATAGCTAAGTATTAAGAATTCCTAGTCTTGCTGGGGACTTAGCACACCTGCATGACTAGTAGCTTCATAAAATTTAACCATTCTCCTCAAAGCTTTGGAGTTTGGCGAGTCTGCTAAATTGACGATTTAGTTCAGATCACAGACAAATCTGAGTAAATCGGCTACTGGCTATTATGCAGCAGCTAACATTTTATTGTTTGCACTTATTAAAATAGTTTTTTATTGTAGAACCACTACAAATGGCTACCACAAAACCCTTTGACTCCCGTCGAAACCAGTACATCCCCTTATAAATTTTTAATCTTGAAGTTCTTTTCAGCCTCTCTAAGTTGATCTTTCTTAGCTATATCATGACGCTTATCATAATTCTTCTTACCTTTAGCTAATGCAATCTCAACTTTAACCAGATGATCTTTAAAATAGACTTTAGTAGCAACAATAGTATATCCTCTTTCCTTCATAGCACCTTTAAGTTTATCTATTTCTCTTCTATGAAGTAAAAGCTTTCTAGGTCTAAAAGGATCTTTATTATATCTATTACCTTGCTCATAATGAGATATGTGCATGTTAAGGATATGTATTTCTCCTTTTCTATCTATTCTTACTGTACTTTCTTTAATGCTACATTTACCTTGTCTTATAGCTTTAACTTCTGTACCAGATAGTTCTATTCCAGCTTCATATTTATCTTCTAAAAAATAATCGAAGCTTGCTTTTTTATTTTGAGCTACTAATTTTATTGCCATTTATATATTCTCCTTTTAAAGATAGTCCTCTAGTATTATATCACGTTTTAAATGAATATTAAAGGTTTGTATTAAAAAAGATAGCTTACGCTATCTTTAAAAATCTAAATCTTTATCTATCTCTATTCCTATTACATCTCTTGACATGCTCATATCATCAACTCTATTACTTCTATTTAGTTGATTTAACAGCTTCTCAAACTCTTCATCTCTTTCAACATCTAATCCACAAAAGTGCATTGCTACTTTATCTGCTGTTACAGTTTCTAAAATTACAGCATCTGGATAATATTCTTTATTAAAACTAATTCTACTTGTTCCTATTACAAAATCTAAATATGTCATCATACCTTCTGCTACTACATACTTATTAAACGGATTATCTGGATCTAACTTTTGATATCCTTCACCTATTTTTCTAAACCTTGCATCTTTGGGATCTGCAGACTCTGTGTATTCTATAGTTATCCCATTTATCATTACTTCCATAAGCTTCTCCTTTATAACCCTTCTTCTATTTCATCATTAACTAAATCTGATGCATGTGTTTCTGCAAACATCATAGCTTCTTCAGAAATCTTGCCATCTATTCCTGTTATGTAGTTTGCTACTTTTTTACTCATATGAAGAGGCATATTTACTTCATTATATTTACATTTCTTTGTATTTATATCAAAAACTATTCTTCCATATTCTTCTGTGTCTAAATTAATTTTTTCGTCTACTACATATTGCATTCCTGTAAGTCCTACTTTAAGTGCCATTTCACCATTCATATACATAGAGAAGTTTTCTGCTTCTAATAAATAATCAGCAAATAGAACCACTGGCATCATCTTACCATCAACTCTGTCTATTTCTAAATTTGTATTCAATAACTCTATAAACTCATCTTTTATTTCACTCATTATAATACCTCCTCGTCTTGCGGATATATTTTACTTGCTACAAATGATATTGCTTCTACTGTAGTTACCTCTTTACCATTAATGTTACTCATATCACTTGCATAATCAATTTTTACAAAATTTTCATTTTCATCTATATAGTTTTGTATATTATCTGGATTCACCTTATTAACATAGCCCTCTCCTTGTCTATGCCATATTTCTCTATCCTCATACATCTTAATTACTCTTTTATCATTTAAGTCTTCTACAAAACTTATTTTAATTCCTTTAAATACTTCTATTTCTTTTATTTCTCCACTCATATTTATCCTCCAATAAAAAAGAGCATTTCTACTCTCTTTAACCCATTGCTATATTTAATGTTTCTGTTCTAAAACTTACTTCAACATTATCAACTTTTTGAATTGCTTCTTCATAGTTCTTTACATCAAACAATTCAACATCTGATGGCTTTTCTTCTAAGAATCTTCTTATTTCAATCGCTTTATCAAGTGGTATTTGAGCTCCACCAAGGCTTGATTTATTTTCCGGTCCTTCTTCTACATCAAACGTCATAGCTCCAAGTCCATATCCATGTATTATTGTTTTTCCAGCATTACTTGGATGATCATCACTATATCTTCTCTGAAAAGATGTATCTGATAACCTCATTGCAGCCTCCCCCTTACTATATGCCTCTACAAGTTTAGGGTCTCTTAATATTTCAAGTTGTGTATATATCGGCGCTGAACTTCCATTCCAATTCATTTTAAATCACTCCATACTATAATATAATTCTATATTCCAGCCATATCATCTAGTGAATATTCTTTTCCTTTGTCTGTTCCTAATCTAGTAATTTTCTCAGTAACTACTTCTTTTTCTTCTTCGTAGCTAAACCCTTCTACTAAGCTAGTTACATAATCTTGATTTACTCTTGTCACACATTTTTCACAATGCTTTCCTTCTGGGTCTTTGTTTGGGCAATTATTAGTATTTCCCATTTAAACCACTCCTATTTATTTTTTATTAGTATCTCAGTATAAATGGTTCATCCTCACCATTTTCTAATATCTCTACATAGTTATTATCTCCAAGAGAATAACTTCTATATGTTGTTCCACCTTCTTTATATACTATCTCTCCATTAGGTAAAACAATTGGACCTACACCGCTTTTTTCTTTTACATATTCATCTACATCTTTTTGATTAACCCCTGCTGTTGATAACTCATAGCTTATATCATTAATGTCAAATCCTGTATTGTCTGCCATAATATCACTCCTATTTTTAACGTTATAATTATTTTACATTAAAAAAAGATAACGGTCAAGAATTTTCTGACAATTATCTTCTTTTTATTTTATTACTTCTTAAACTCTTTATATTCATCTGGCATTATTATGAAACTAGCAATTTCAGCTTCATTCATATCTTTATATATATAACTTAATTTAACACCATATTTTGCTAGCTCTGATAACTCTCCATTACTTAAGTTTTCTAAAGCAGCTTTTCTACCTTCGCTTACTAATGCTCCAGTATCTTCAAAGTCTTCTTTTACATTGTATAAGAACTTATACTTAAATAATATTGTCTTATCTTCTAATACTTCCATTTTCTCTACTAACAATACTTCTTCTATAACTTGTGGGAATGCTTCGTTTTCTTTTGCAATCATTTCCTCTAGATCTTGTTGTATTTGCGCATCACTTACTGGCATAAATTCTCTTATCCCAAATTTCACCCCTACTACTAATATTATTGCTATTACTGTTCCTATTGCTGATTTTAATGATCCACCGTTCATTCTATCTCTCCTTTTATGTTTTATATTTTATTATTTACCATAACATATTAAATGGCTCATAATATTTAGATACTTTTAAGAAATCTTCTACTTCTCCTTTTAATGCATCAGCGTCATCTGTTAATGACATTTTTGCTATAAATCTATTATATTTAACTCCTACGTTATCTGGATTATCCATAAGAAGTTTATCATAAATTTTAATAGCCCCTTCTGCATCACTTTTAAGCATTAAAGTGTTTGCTTCAACTAAATCTTTGTCTTTTTGATCTGTTATTAACTTTAAATTTTTATGCGCTTTAATTCTTAAATATATACTTGTAGGTACATTAAATATTACTGCAAGTATTATTAAATAACCTAATGGGTTAAAATAACCTACTACAATAGATGCTACAAGTGCTATTATATCATTTCTTAACCTAGTATTGATATTCTTTTTTACATGCGCCATTGATAGGCTAAGTGTCCCGTATGAGTAACTATAATATATAAGGAAAAAGTAAAGTTCAAACATACGATATTTGTTAGTAATTCCAAATAGATTTGTTTTATCACATATACCATATTTATCTGAATCTATTTTTATCATTTTAGTTCTTTCATCATATACACTCTTACAATTTGCACAGTGAATTAAAGTGTCTGTTCCGTTTTCAAGTATTCTCTTTACTCCACATTTAGGACAAACTGTTACATCAACATGCTCTCCTGTTTCCATAGATTTTCTTATCTTCTTTTCTATCATTCCACTAGTTATACTATTAGCTGCTTCTTTCTTATCTCCTTTGCATATTTCTATGCATATAACTCCATCATCATTTAGTTTCTTCTTCATAAATGGATGTTCTTTATTACTAAGCCATATAATTAACTTTTTTCCCTCTAATCTCTGTTCTTCTACGTCGTCAAATAATAATTCTTCATTATCCATTATTATTTTATCTCTTTCAACAACAGCTTTTTTTGGAGAAAGTCCATATGACTGCCCATTAGTTCCAACCCAATAAAATTTAAATTCCATATTCATCCCCTTTAATGTTTTCTATTACACGATACACATTGTACAGTATAAAAGTATGCGGGTCAAGAATTTTCAGAAAATTTATTGACGAATATTTTGTCTTATTATATAATTTTTTTATTAACGTATGGAGGTATATTATGAAAAACTCAAATAGTTTAATTGGAAGATTAATTAATTCTCTAAATAATGGAGATATGAAATTTCTAGTTGAAGATGTAGTTGTTGTAAAGCCTAATGATTTAGGTTTTGATATTCCAAGTTATGTGGGAATAGTAAAACATCCTCAACTCTATAAAATTGAAGGACATCAATCATATATTGTAGAACCCATCTTAGAAAATGTAGAAACTTTAGCTGCAAATATTGTTCCCGAGCCAGGTCTTAAGATTGTTAAAAGTGATCCTTATAACAAAGAAAGAACTATGAATCTTTTAGAAAAGTGGCAACGCGGACCTGATTTTGATGAGTATGACGTTTAAAAACACCCTCTAAGCTATCTTAGAAGGTGCTTTTTTTATACATCCATTATCCATTTTTTACTTTTAAGTCTTGCTAAAATAAATATTAGTCTTACTCCTATTCTCATAATATGAGATGCATATATATACTCAAATGGCAATTTATATACATAACCTATTATATATATAGCTGGCATAGTAAAAAACCACATAGCTATCATATCAGCATAAAATACAAACCAGCAATCTCCTGCTGCATCTAATACCCCAAGGCATAGCGTTTTTTCTATACCCTTCATAAGTATTGCTGCTATAAATATTATTACCATATTTTTAAGTGTAGCAGTATCTGCCGCTGATAAACTATATAAACTTATAAGTACATTTCCAAATAGTATATCTATTATAGTTAATACTATACTAAGTATTATTGTAATCTTTAAAAATTCTATTATAAGTCTTTTTAACTCCCCAAACTTTTTCTCACCAATTTTAATATTAAGAGCATATATATATGACACATTCATACCTGTAAAAAAGGCCATTGTAAAATCTTCAAGTGGGCTTATAAGCGCAAATAGTGCTGCTCCTGTTATACCTATATTGGTATACATTATAGCCATAACATTTACTCCTACTACCCAAAATATATCTCCTACAAGTTTAGGTACTGCAAGTTTATAAAAGTTCTTTCTTATATGTTCTTCCATCTTATGTTTAAATACATCTATTACATTGAAGTTTTTCTTAAATACATTGAAAAGTAATATGCATTCAACAACTCTGGCTACAACAGTAGCTAGAGCAGCTCCTTTTTCAGCCATCATTGGAAATCCAAAATTTCCAAATATAAGTAAATAGTTAAGCAATGTATTTATCATAAGTGCAAATATAGACACATACATCATGTTATACGTCTTTCCTTCTGCTTTAAGCCCTGTTGCCATAGTAAGACTTATGGTCATGAAGAAATACGAAAATGAGGCTATTTTAAGGTAATTAACACCTATATCTAAAAACATTGGATTTTGATTATACATACTTAGTATTTGTCTTGGAACCATTAATGCCAATATTATAAATATTACTGACAAAACTTTATTTATTTTAATTACATGTCCAAGAGCAGATACTGCATGTTTTTCATCCCCTTTACCTAAGTGTCTACTTATAAATATATTAAGTGAGCCATTAAGAGCTGACACTAGCATATACAATATGAACATAAACTTATTACTCATGCTAGTAGCAGCTACATATTCTTTTCCTAAACTATTTATCATAATAGTATCCAGTATATTAAGTCCTATAGTAGCTAATGACATTAATATTACTGGAATAGCTATTTTAAACATTTTATTATAAAAGTCTTTTTTATTATCTAATACTAATTCCATAATATCTCCTAATACATTTTTTCTGATAACATATATGCTTCTATCCTTCTTTTAAAGTTACTAAGTTCTTCTTCATTATCAAACTTAACATAGAAATAATTAGTAAATGTGAATCTTACTGAGTTCATAGATCTAGAAGATCTTCTACCAACTGGATATGATTCTAATATTCTATCTAAAATTTTCACAACTTTATAATCAACATAAATATATAATCTTAATTTATTTGACTCTTGTCCTTCTTCTACTCTTTCTATATCTTTTAAGTCTATATTAAAAGTTTCTCCAAATATTGGCTTAACTCTAATTCTGTCTTTGAAAAGACTTATGTTCCTTGATTCTTTTAATAACTTTATATAATAAGGCATTAATATTAAAGCTACCAAAGTATCTGGCCTTTTTGTTAATATACCTACTGCTAAAACTAGAAAAGGAATTAAAAATAAAAATATTCTCTTCTTAGTATTTACCTTATCCATTACTATATTATCATTTGAAGATTTGATTATCTTACTTTCTAATTCTTTAATAAATTTTCTGCTTTTACTATTTTTCTTAATTAATATTGGCATAAGATAATCTTCTCTATAATTAAGTGATAAACTACCTCCTGCTTTTTCAAGTAGGTTATCATCTTTAAATATATATTCAGCCTCTCTACTAGATTCTCTCATTGTTTTACTTATGTTTTCAAAAGGAACTAATATATTTATATGCCCTTTTAAATATCTAAGTCCTTCTTCCACTAATTCAAACTCAGCAGTCATTGTTTTATATGATGCTAACTTATATATCACAAGAAAAATAAAAGCTGGAAATACAAAAGTACTAGCTATATTTCTAACCACCATATAGTTTTGATTCATAAAGTTCATAGAGATATCTACTATACAAATAATTAGGATTATTATTATAAAATTGATACTATAATGTCCTTGATATTGTTTTATCTTCATAAGTTATCCCCTACTATTCTACATTACTCGCTTTTTCAAGTAATTCTTTTTCTATAAAGTCAATTACTCCATCATTATCATTATTTTTATATGTAACTAAATCTGCTACTTCCTTTATGCTTTCAGGTGCATTTTGCATTGCTACTGATAATCCTGCTACTTCAAACATAGGAATATCATTAGCACTGTCTCCTATTGCTATTATTTCATATTCTTCCACTTTTAATATCTCTGCTAACCTTTTTATTCCTGTTTTTTTACTATTTCCTTTAGCTACTATCTCAATTGAATGTGAAGATCCATCTGGATTTTTTATATAATAAAACTCTGAATCTATTTTTTCAAATTTATTTGCACAAAAATGATAATCAGTCTCATTTTCAAAGTATAAGTTCATTTTATATACATCTTTCTCTAAAGAATTTATAAAACTAAGCGATTCACTATTATTAAGCATTATATCACCACTAAAAAACTGAAACTCAACTCTAGCTGTCATATCTTTTATTGCTTCTAAAATATCTTTATACACTGATTCCTTTATGATACTTTTATATATAATTTCATCATTTTTATTATCATATATAATCGCCCCATTACAAGCTATAATATAATTAATATTTAAGCCCTCTAAAGTTTCCTTTATAAATCCCACTTCTCTACCTGTTGTAGGTACAAACATAAATTCTTTTAAATCTTTTATGTACTCTGCAGAATTATTGCTCACTTTTCCTACTGAATTCAAAAAAGTTCCATCCATGTCACTTGCTATTAGTTTATACATATGCTTTCACTCCTAGTTTTTCTTTTATGTAATGCATTACCCCATCTTCATCATTTGTTTTTGGTGCTATATCATCAGCTATTTCTTTAAGTTCTTCTACCGCGTTTTTCATAGCTACTCCGTGTCCTACTGCACCTAACATCTCTAAATCATTTTCACTATCTCCAAAAGCTAATATGTCTTCAATCTCTAATCCAAACTCACTTAGCATATATTCAATAGCAACTCTTTTATTTAGACCTGTTGAAAGTATTTCCATGTAATATCTATCACTATATGTATCTTTCATAAATAAAGTTTTAAGACCTAGTCCTAAGATATCATCTTCTAGCTCTCTATAATCTTCTTCTTTATTAAAAAATGCTGACATTGTATATGTATTTCCTAATTTATCTAATGTCTCTTCATTTTCTATTTTTGTCCAATCATCTATCATACTTACATATGTTTCATCACAAGTATTCTTTATAATATCATAGCACTTTTTAATAGCCTCTTTACTTATATGCTTTTCATATATTACCTTATCTTCTTCCATATCATATATAATAGCCCCATTTGCTGTAATTGCATACTTGAATTTAATCCCATTTAATAACTTTTTTACATCCCCTACTATTCTTCCTGTTGCAACAACAAAAGGAACATTTAATCCATTAATAAAGTCTATAGATTCTCTACTTATAACTTGATCACTTCTAAGAAGCGTTCCATCTAAATCACTTATTATCATCTTATACATATAATTTTTCTCCTAATTTTTCTTTTATGTAAGCTATTACACCATCTTCATCATTAGTTTTTGAAGCTATATCATCAGCTATTTCTTTTGCATCCTCTGATGCATTTTTCATTGCTACTCCATGCCCTACTGCTTCTAACATTTCCAAGTCATTTTTACTATCACCAAATGCAACTATATCTTTAAGTTCAACTCCAAAATCTTTTAACATATATTCAATAGCAGCTTTCTTACTTGAACCTGTTTCAACTACTTCCATGTAATATCCATCAGTATATGGATCTTCCATAAAGAAAGTTTTAAGTCCTAATGCTAAAATTTCTTCTTCAATTTCTCTATATTCTTCTTCCGTATTAAAAAATGCTGACATTTTATAAATATTTCCAAGTTCATCAAAATTTTGTCCCTCTTCTATTTGAAGCCAATCATCTATCATACTTGCATATGCCTTATAAGCATTATCTTTTACTATATTGTAGTATTTCTCAGCATTTTCTTTACTTATACACTTTTCATATATCATCTTATCTTCTTCCATATCATATATAATAGAACCATTTGCAGCCATTACATATTTAAACTTAGCTCCAGCTAAGAACTTCTTTACGTCCCCTAATATTCTACCTGTTGCAACCGCAAAAGGAATCTCTAAATTATTAATAAAATCTATTGATTCCTTACTTACAGTTTCATCACTTCTAAGAAGCGTTCCATCTAAATCACTTATTATCATCTTATACATAACTTTTCTCCTAATTTTTCTTCTATATATTTTGCTACTCCATCTTCATCATTTGTATTTTCTGTTACATCATCCGAAACTTCAAGAGCACCTTCCATTGCATTTTTCATTGCTACTCCAAGTCCAACTTCTTTTAACATTCCTACATCATTAGTCCCATCACCAAATGCTACCATATCTTTTATATCAATATGACATAAATCAGCTATATATCTTATTGCATTAACCTTATCTGATTCTTCTGGTGATATTTCCATATAATATCCACTCTTATATGGATGTTCTATACACATATTTACAAGATTAAGTTCATCCAACCTTAATTTATATTCTGTATAATCATCTTTGTTTTCAAAACCTACACCAATCTTGTAAATTTTATCCTCTATATCATTTATAGAGCTTATAAACACATCTAATTCACTATCTCTAAAACACTTATTTAAAGAACTATAAACTTTTACTGCGTCAGATTTAAGTAACTTGTATACCTTAATGCACTTCTCTTTTGAAATGCATTTTTCATATATTATTTTTTCACTTTCACAATCATATATAACAGCTCCATTTGCAGCAATTATATATTTAGCTCTAACACTTTTCAAAAAAGTTTTTGCCTCTATTAACGATCTTCCTGTTGCAGCAATAAGTGGCACATTTAACTTCTCTTTTATAAACTTTTCTGTATACTCACTTAAATTCTTGTTACTATCTAGTAAAGTCATATCTAAATCTGTAATCATTAATTTATACATAACTTTTCTCCTAATTTTTCTTCTATATATTTTGCTACTCCATCTTCATCGTTTGTGTTTTCTGTTACATCATCTGTAATATCTTTTATATGATCTGGTGCATTTTTCATTGCTACTGAATAACCAGCCTTCATAAGCATACCCTTATCATTTTGGTTATCTCCAAAAACTACTGTTTCATCCCATTTTACATTTTCAAGCTCAAGAACTTTATCAAGTGCTCTTTTCTTGCTTACTTCTTTACTTGTAACTGATATAAGACCTGGCCTTCCATCTGTACTCCTTATTAAATATACATGAAATCCTATTTTTTCTATTTCTTCTTTCATTTTTAAATATTTTTCTTCATATTCATCAAGAAGATATATATTTATTCTATATATTTCTTCATCTAATACCTCTATATGACCTCTCATATTTTCAACAAAGAAAGTATGCTCTTCTACTCTACCTTTGTTAACCTTATATGATTTTATCCACTTATTATGCGTACACAAAGTAAATATATCAGTGTATTCATCTGTAAGATCAAATAACTTTATACAGTCTTCTCGTTTAAGTGGCACATCATATATTATTTCTTCTTTTTTTACATCATAAATAACCGAACCATTTATAGCTACAACATAATCCATTCCTTCTAATTCTTTAAGTATTTCAAGAGTCTTACCAAGTATTTTACCGGTAACTGGAACAAATATAAAATTATCGTTATTATCCTTTAATACTTTCTTGCTATACTCACTTATAGTCTTATTTGCTCTTAGTAATGTTCCATCTAAATCACTAGCTATTAATTTATACATACTTTTCCTCCAATACACTATTTAAATATTTAACTACACCATCTTCATCATTTGTATCTTCTGTTACAAAATCTACAATATCTCTTATTTTGCTTGGTGCATTCTTCATTGCTACAGATCTACCTACCTGCATTAGCATTCCTTTGTCATTTTGGTTATCACCAAATGCTATTACTTCTTCCCACTTTATACCTTCAAGCTCTAATACTTTGCTAAGAGCTCTTTTTTTACTTACATCTTTTCTTATTACAACTAGCTTTTTAGGTGTGTCATCTGATTTTCTTGTTATATAAGCATGACAACCTAAATCTTCAGCTTCTTTTTTATATGTTTTGTAAAGCTTTTCATCCTTACCCTTAAGGTGAATATTTAATCTATATATATTTTCATCTAGTACCTCTATATGTTTTTCTATATCATCAACATAAAATAAATGTGGTTGACCTTTTATGTCTTTTTCCATACTTCTTATCCACTTATTTTTAGTACATATAGTTATTCTTTTAGTATTTTCTTTTGTCATTTTCAAAAGTTTTAAACATACATCTTTCTCCATAGGCATATCATGTATAATTTCATCATTTTTTACATCATAAATGATTGATCCATTTACCGCTATTATATATTCTAATCCTTTTACATCCTTAAATAATTCTTTTGTTCTGCTTAATATTTTCCCAGTAGTTGGAACTATAAGAAATTTATTGTTTTCCTCTAAAAATTTCCTAGTAGCTTCACTTAACTCTTTATTTTTATTTAATAGTGTTCCATCTAAATCACTAGCAACTAATTTATACATATATACTCCTTATAAGATGATTTTTAATCATCTTATTATAACATAAAAAAAACTTATTATAATATAAAAATACACCCTAATTAATTAACATATTTTTCTAAAAACAAAAAATAGTGCTTATGCACTACTTTTCTATTTTGGGTTCATCCTCACTAAACTTTATTGTTTCCTTAGTTTCATTAGAATCTTCTTCCACAACATACCCTAACCCCAAGTCACCTTCAATAATAACATCAGGATCTAATAAAATATTATACTTAAAATCTTCTTCATTTTTAGATTGTCTTATTGTCTTGCTCATATGATCTTCTGGCTTAAATTTTACTATTATTTTCTTTTCATTATCATCAGGTTTAATTATTAATTTTGGTCCAACATCTGCTTGATATTTATATATCGCCATATCTTTTTCGCTAGTTGCTTGATTTTTCATTTCAATTGTTTTATAAAAGTCACTTGAAAAAATATCAAAAACTTTATTTTTTTCGGCAAACTCCTTTATAGCTTCAATAGTATCTTCTCCGCCTACATATTCAGTATCATACTCTATATAATCTTTTGATTTGGCTCTTTTTGTATTGATTCTAGTTCCTGTAATTTCATACCCATAAGGTGAAATATTGATATTATCTTCACATCCTACAATACTATAGTTGTATGGATTTCTAAGACTTGCTAGAATATCAGAATAATTATTAGCAGTTTCATCCAATATATCAGTTCTCTTTTCTATATCTAAAAAATCATCCGTCATATTTACTGTAATTATTTCGCAGCGAGTCGTATCATAAACAATAGAATTCTCTCCCTTTTGATTTTTATATTCAACGCTTTTCACCTGACTTTCAACTCTATCTTTAGCTATTACAGCGAAAGATACTATGTCCATTCCTTTACTTGATAACGTTTTAAATTTTTTAGTAAAGTTAAGTAGTGGATTTGTAACTTTAAGCTCTCCATTTTCAGTTACTAGCTTTCCATCTTTCATATAAGTCATTTTTGTTTCATATACAGTGTGTTTCATTCTTTTACTCATTATAATCGTCCTCTCTTTTTATTAAGCTACCTCAGTTTCTATAACTCCATTTTTATTTAATTCTAATGAATCAGCTTCTACTATTAAACCCTCTTCTTTTTCTTCTTTTTCTTCTGCTTCTTCTACAACATAATCTAACAGATTTGTGCTATTAAAAAGTTTTCCCTCATCATCATATCTAGCAAGTTCCTTTTCAGCTATCCAATCTCCATATTCATCCATTTTACACACATTTGTTGTTGCAACTCCTGTTTGATGTGAATATATATATTCAAACCTTCTATCATCTCTTACTGCTCTTTTTCTTAACTTACTTTTAATGCCAATAGCATTTTTTATATCATTTACTTTTCTACTAAATTTTTCTTTGTATTCATCTATTTTCATTTGTACATAGCTTTTTTCTTCCACTTCTTCTGGAATTCCTTCTATAGTAGTTTCTTCTGGTTTATAATCTCTAGGCATAAGCGTTCTTACTCTGTCTAAAATTAGCTCTTCTCCATCTAATGAGAATTCTACATCTGCTTTAAAGAGATTTTTAATTAAACCTTCTAACTCATTTATCTTATTATCATATGCTTCGTTACTACCTACATAATATTTTCCAAATGTTTTAAGTTCTTTAATATACCTAAATTCTATATGCTTATCTTTGATCTCATTTACTTCTTTCATAACTTCTGCTATATAATCTTTATTTTCTTTAGCCATTTCTACTATTTTAGGTGATATAGTTTCTAATGCTGGATTACTAATAAGCTCAATTTCTTTCTCCAAGTCTTCTCCATCTTTATCAACTTCAACCTTGTTTAGCTCATTCCATTCACTTGTCTTTTCGTCGTTTCTATACACTTTAATCTCTGCACCATAAGTTTCTTTATCTATCTCGTACTTAAGCTTAATTCCGTCCTTTGTTAACATCTCATAGCTCTCAAGCAATACTTTATCATCATCTTTAGTAAATCTTATATTTGCTTTAAGCTTACTTCTTATTTCTTTTTCAAGCTGAGCTATTCTCTTCTCTTTCGCACTTTTATTTCCAATATAAAAAGTCCCCATTTTAAATAACTTGTTAGTAAATCTAAAGGGGATATATCTTCTCTTTATGCTGTCAATTTTATTCACTTTTTCTTCTACAAAACTTTCATTCCCAGATATTGATTTATACAATCTTGGATTAATTTCTTCTATTATAGGATTACATATTATGTTCATTAACATTTCACCTCCACCAAAAAAAATAAAAGTTATAAAAATTATAACTCTTATTTTCTGAATTGTCAAACTATTCGTCTTCCTCTAAATCAAAGTCTATTGTCTTTTCAAGTAAGTTTACTCTTAGTACCTTTACTTTTATCTTTTGACCTAATTTATATACATTTTTTGTTCTTTCTCCTATGTATGTATGACTATCCTCATTATACACATAAAAGTCATCTGTCATCTCTGTTACTCTAACAAGACCTTCAACTGTGTTTTCAAGCTCTACATACATTCCCCAGTTAGTAAGACCTGATATTGTTCCTTCATACACATTTCCAATCTTATCTAACATATATTCAGCTTTTTTAAGTTTTATTGTATCTCTTTCTGCTTCTTCTGCTCTTCTTTCTTTTTTAGAAGACTCATCTGCAACTTTCGGAGTAATTTCAGCTAATGCTTCCATTCTCTTTTTGTTCATTCTTCCATTTAATACATCTTTTATGATTCTATGTATTTGAAGATCTGGATACCTTCTTATAGGAGATGTGAAGTGGCAATAGTATTCTGCTGCAAGTCCATAATGCTCATCATTAGTTTCAGTATACTTAGCCTGCTTCATAGCTCTTAGCATAAGTCTTCTTATAATTAACTCTTCTTCTTTTCCTTCTGCTTCTTTTAGAACTCTTTGTAATTCCTTTGGATGAACTTCTGCACCTTTAATAGTATATCCAAAACTTTTTATAAAGGCTCTTAAGTTACCAAGCTTTTCACTATCAGGAACATCATGAGATCTATATACAAATGGAACTCCTTGCCAGAAGAAGTCTTCTGCTACTGTTTCATTTGCAATAAGCATAAAGTCTTCAATTATCTTTGTTGCATCATTTCTATCATATGCTTTAATCTCTATCGGCTTACCATTTTCATCAAGTATTACTTTTGATTCTGGAAGATCAAAATCAAGTGCTCCTCTGACTCCACGATTTGCTCTAATTACATCACTAAGTTCTTTCATCTTTTTAAACATATCTACAAAATCTTTATATCTATCACTTAAGGCTTCATCACCTTTAAGTATTTTGTCTACATCTACATATGTCATTCTTTCATCTACATGTATTAATGTTTCTGCTATTTCATGATCTATTACTTCACCTTTGCTATTAATAGTCATAATACAACTTAAAGCTAACCTATCTGTGTTGGCATTAAGTGAACATAGACCATTTGAAAGTTTTCTTGGAAGCATAGGTATTACTCTATCTACTAAATATACACTGGTTGCTCTTCTAAGAGCTTCTTTTCCAAGTTCTGTCTTCTCCTTAACATAATGAGTAACATCTGCTATATGTACTCCCAGCTTATACATACCATTATCTAATATTTCAAGTGATACAGCATCATCTAAATCTTTTGCATCTGCTCCATCTATAGTTACCATCTTAGTATTTCTAAGATCCATTCTTCCGTATTTTTCACCTTCTGCTACTTCATCATCCAAATCCTCTATTTCTGCAAATACATAATTGGGAAATTCTATTGGCAGATCATACTCTCTTATTATTGACATTATATCAACACCTGGATCATCCTTATGACCAAGTATTTCAACTATTCTTCCTTCTGGGCTTTTATTTCCTTCTGGCCACTTAAGTATTTCAACTACTACTTTGTGCCCTGTCATTGCAGCTTTTTTAAACTTATTAGGTATAAATATATCTTGAGATATCTTTTTACTGTCTGCTATAACAAATCCAAATCTTTCGCTTTCTTGAAAGGTTCCAACAACCTGGTTAATTGCTCTTTCAAGAACCTTTGTTATTTCACCTTCGCACCTCTTATCTCCTGATGCCTCTTTTGTTATTTTAACAATAACCGTATCTTCATTCATTGCAGTATTTATATATTCTTTTGGTACAAATATATCTTCATCTCTTCCCTCTACTACAACAAATCCGAAACCTTTTGCATGTCCTATAAATTTACCTTCAAAAGTATTAACTGTGTTTACTTTGTCATATTTGCCTCTTTTAGTTTTAATAACTTTTCCTCTAGTTATAAGCTTATCCATACAAAGGCTAAGCTTATCTCTATCTTTTTGTTCTTTAACACCTAAGACTATACTTAGTTCTTTGAACTTCATTGGACTATAATCTTTATGGTTAATTATTTCTAGTACTCTTTCTTCTAAATTCATATTTACCTCCTATCATAAAAAAACAGGGTACTCATACCCTGTTTTAACTAATTATTTTCTTCTTCTTTTTCCTCAGTTGCTTCTGACTCTTCAGCTTTAACTTTTTCAAGTTCTTCTTTGATGTCTTCTGCACTAGGTACTATTTCTTTTTGCTCGTTTGATACTTCTCCTGGCTCTAAATCTTCAACATTTTCACTGTTTTTAACTGCTGATTCTTCTGGATTCTTGTAAGATCCTTTTTCAGTGTTTAAGTATTGTGTCATAAAGATTGTTGTAAGTATAAATACTACTATAAAAAATCCTGTAACTCTCTTTAATTTTTCTTCTACAGTATTCCCCTTATTTTTACCAAAGTACGAATCATCTGAACTTCCTGAAATTGTACTTCCCATTCCAGCATCCTTAGCTGGTTGAGTAATTACAAGAATAGTTGTAATAACCGCTAAAACAATATACGCTATTGCCATTGTACTTGTCATATTAATTGCCTCCTAAATATTTTTCTGACTTATTAAAATATACACTATATTATTCAATGTGTCAATGTCTACAAGACTTTAAGTTATTAATATTATTTAAATATTTTACTTAATAGTTTTTTCGTTAATGTTGGCTTTTTATCAAATTTACCTTCATCGATGAACTTATATAATTTTAGTTTTTCTCTTTTTTCCTGTCGACTTATTTCAACTTCTTTATTAACTTTTTCTGTATTTTTATAAGTGATTTTTTTAATATGTATCTTCCTATTAAAAAAGTCACATAAATGTTTATCTATAACTGAATAAATTTCGCTAAAATCTGATTCTACTAATGATCCTATTTGTATTATTTCTTCATCACTTCTCCCACCAATAACATTCCATAAATCAATAATATATTCATTAAATATATTTATCTCTATTGCAATATCTTTATCAAGAAACACTTCATTATCTCTTATACATTCTTTTACTTTACATATCCATTCATAATATCTTTTTTCACTAATCATCACCTCAGGATGACTATAAGTTTTATTCCCCAATACAGATTCAGAAAAAAACCTCATATCTGAGCATACCTTTGCAATTTCTTTATATGCCCTTATTCTTTCCTCTATTATAGTTTTTTTAATTTCAGTATTTTGATTTATATAGTTAGCTATTACCTCTAGCACTTTTATTCCAATGGCTCCTAAAACCAACAATATTAATTCATTTTCCAATTTCTCATCTCCCTAACTATTTACTTACATATATATTATAGTTCTTACACATTTACTTATCAACAATTAAAATATATAATTAAATAAAAAAATATACAGGTGATTTTATGGATTATACTATCTTTAATGATGAACTAAATTTAATTGAAAATGAAAGTATTAAAAATTTTACATTAGAAGCATTAAAAATTGCTCCTAAGTACTTTTTTGATGTTCCTTCTAGCGTTAGTGGAAAATACCATCCCTATTGCAATAATGGTAAATATGGACTAATTATGCATACTAAGTTATGTGTTAATGCCGGCAAAGAAATATTTGATAACCCTTTGTTAATAAACGAACTGGCTAACAAGCCAGCGCTAACAAAACTTGAAGAAGATATTTGTATTTCATCTATTTTAATTCATGATATTTGTAAATATGGTACTAATGATACTATTGAAGCTGGAAGTAAGTCTAGAAAAGATCACCCTATTTTAGCAGGAGAAATATTAAAAAATTCTTCTTCGCTTAAAAATCTATTAGATTCTAATATTAAAAGTACTATAGTTAAATGTGTTGAGAGACATACTGGTCCCTGGGTTAATGATAGAAATGGAAATAAAATATTAGAAGAGCCAAAGCATTATCTTGAAAAAATAGTTCACCTTATGGATTATTTTGGAAGTAGAAAAGATTTAATGGATTCATCACTTAATAGATTCTTTGTTAATAATAATATTCCTACTAACTCAAGCAACATTAATTTTATAAATGCAAATGAACAATAAAAAGACAAAGAAAATTCTTTGTCTTTTGCTTTATTTATATATCTTTTTTTCTTAATAAAAAATCTAGTATATTTATATGCCTTATCCCATTTCTACTCATATCTACTTTGTCCATTGACAACACATACTTCTTGTAATTATCGTTTATATTATCATATGCTCCAAACTCTCTACTAATGACAGATTCACTTGATAATATATATGCTACTTGTACATAAACCTTATCATTTCCTTTTATAGCAATAAAATCAACTTCTCCATCATCTATTTTACCAATATTAACCTTGTAACCTCTAACAATTAATTCATTATATACTATATTTTCTAAAGAGCCTCCTAATTTAAATTCTATATCTGACTTTTTTATATTTCTTATCCCCAAATCTGCTACATAGTATTTTTCAAGAGTGGATAAAACTTTTTTTCCTCTTATATCATACCTATGCACTTTGCTCATTAAAAGCGCTGAATTAATATAATCAAGATAATTATACAATGTTTCTGCTGCAACTTTTCTTCCATCTTGTTTTAAATATCCTATTACTGATCTTCCTGAAAAAATTTGCCCAATATTTTCAAGTAAATACTGAATTATATTATTAAGTAAATTTATATCTTTTATCTTTGATCTTTGAACAACATCTCTAAGAATAATTGAGTTATATAAATCATTTAAATAAATGTTAATCTCGTCTTCATTATTAAAAGAAAATCTTTGAGGCATACCTCCAAACTTCAAATAATTATAAAATGTGTCTTCTGTAATCTCTTCACCTTTTGTTTTTAATAGCTCACACATTTCAAAATATGTAAATGGCAAAACCTTAAACTCCACATATCTACCTGATAAATGAGTAGCTAATTCTCCAGAAAGCAACTTGCCATTGGATCCTGTAATAAAAATACTTACATTCATATTTGACCTAAAAGAATTTATTGCTTTCTCAAAATTTTCAACGTTTTGTATTTCATCAAAGAACAAATAATATTTTTTTTCGCTTACAATAAGGTCTTTAACATATTTAAAAAGATCCATTTCATTTTTTATAAATGCAAAATCTAAGTTTTCAAAATTCAAATATATTATCTCTTCTTCTTTTATCCCTTTTTCTTTTAATTCATCAATTATTTGTTTTAGTATAACAGACTTACCCGATCTCCTTATACCAACTAAAACTTTAATAAGTTCACTATCGTAAAAACTTCGTAATTTTGATAAATATAGTTCTCTTTTAATCATAATTTTCCCCCGCTCATCTAATCTTATAATTAATTTTAACACTTTTAGATTTTTTTGTCCACTTATACCTTGTCAAACTTTTTATTTTCAACTTTTTGACCACTTATACCTTGTCAATCTTTTTACTTTCAGTTTTTTGATCATTTACACATTGCCAAAAAAAGATGAGACTTACGCCTCATCTAAACTAAAATAAAATTCAATTCCAAGTCCTGTATTATAAACACCATAATCACTATTATGTCTTTCAAGTATTTTGCTTACTATATAAAGGCCTAAACCACTTCCACCAAGTTCTCTACTTCTTGATTTATCAATTCTATAAAACTTATCCCAAATCTTATTAAGTTTCTCTGTTTCTATTGATTCTGATTCATTTTCTATATAGAAATAAATCTTATCATTCATCTTTTTATTACTTATTTTAATTTTACCATTTTCCTTAGTGTATCTTATTGCATTACTTATAAAGTTATTGAGTACCTTCTCTATATAATATCTATTCACTAAAACACTATATTCTTTAATATCTATATCTACTTTAAGATTAGAATCAACCATTGTTTGATTAAATCTGTCAAAAACACTATCAAACATTTCTTTAAAGTTTATTGCCTTTGGTTTAACTTCAATCTTTGTTTCTATATTGTTAGTTTCTATCATTTCCTCTATCATCTTATTCATGTTTATAACTTCTTCATTTATTATATCTACATACTTATCTTTCTTCTCTTCTTTTATATTTTCCTTTAGAGCCTCTGAATAACTTCTTATAATACCTAGAGGTGTCTTAAGCTCATGAGAAAGTGTTGAAACAAAGTCTTTTCTAAGTTCTTCCCTTTCTTTCTCAATAGCTATATCACTCTTTAGCTTTTCATTTGCCCCTTCTAGATTTTTAAGAGTCATTCCAAGCTTCGTTGAAAGCATATTTAGGTTTCTTGATAAGTCTCCTATTTCATCATTGCTCTCTATTATAGCAACTTCATCAAACTCAAGTTTTGCCATTTTTTCTGATATGTTTTTAAGTCTAATTAAAGGTCTTGCTATTATTCTTGAATATATATATGAAAGTACTATTATAGCTACGAGTAACATTGCAAAAATATAATAATAATAACTAGTAATAATGCTTTGCATCTCATCAACTACTTGATATCCTGACATTGTATATATATACATTTTCTTGCCATTTTCTTCAAACTCTCTACCTATAACATAATAACTTTTACCATCATAATCTATAACATCTTCTAAAAGTTCTTCTCCACTTTGATTAAACTTAATATTGTCTAATAATATATCTGTCTCATTTGAATACATTATGTTATTTGACATATCAATATCTACAATGGAATTAGCTATATTTGAATATATTACTGTTGCTCTAGTATCTACAAGCTCATTATCTGCTTCCTCTATGTTTATTGGATCAATAAAATTACTTTCACCTAATACATAAGGTTCAATAATATCATCTTCAAGTAGATACCCTTTAAGTGCTATTTCATCCCCTTCTTTATAATCAAAGTTCATAGCATCAGTTAATACTCTATATTTTTCATCACCTGATTCTACAACTATGAAATTATCGAGATTGTAATCATAATACTTAGGATTCATGTGTTCATCTAATACAATTATAGGACTATTATTATCTATATTGAATTCATTTACTAATTCTCTTCTTTTATTTTCGCTTGCGTCTTCATACTCATCCAAAAATGTTTCTATATTGCTTTTTAATATCTTCTTCTTTTCTACTACATAAAAATCATTATAGAATATTATTTGAAAAGCTAATGATAAGAAAATAAATATACTTAAAACAGTTGTTGTTATAAAAAATAGTTTTGTTACAATACTTCTATTTTTAATCATCTGAATCAAACTTATATCCAAATTTAACAACTGTTTTTACATACTTTGAAGCCTCTCCAAGCTTCTTTCTTAATTTCTTTATATGAGTATCTACAACCCTAAATTCTCCAAAATAATCATATCCCCAAACATTATCAAGTATATTATCCCTAGTTAATACTGTCTTACTATTGACCATTAAATACCAAAGCAGCTCAAACTCTTTAGGTGCAAGTTCTATTATTTCATCCTTATAAATTGCATGTGCTTTACTTCTATCTATAATAAGTTCATCTATTTCTATAATTCCATCATCATTTCCAATATTTCCCTCTACTCTTTTAAGTAGATTCTTAGATTTAGCTACCAAAACTTTAGGGCTAAATGGCTTAGTTACATAATCATCTGCACCTATCTCATATCCCATAAGTTTATCATCTTCTTCAGATCTTGCAGTTAAAAATATTATAGGGACTTTTGATTCCTTTCTTATTCTCCTACACACTGACCAACCATCAAGTTCAGGCATCATTATATCAAGTATTACTAAATCTACCTTATTAGTTTCAAATAGTTCTAATCCTATCTTTCCATTTTCTGCAGATAATATTTTATATCCTTCATCTTCAAAAAAGTCTTTTATTATATCTCGTAACCTTTTTTCATCTTCTACTACTAAAATAGTATTCACTATTACCACCTCGCTTTTATATATTATATATGATTATAATATACTTTACTAATATGTATTTAATGTGTACAAAAAAATATAATCTACATATTTTCTGTAGATTTAACATATTCTTTATATGACAATGCCAGCATTTTATTTCTATTTCAAATACCAGTTATAATTTTATTGGTTTTTATCTTTTAACTTTTTAATTTGTTTAAATATTCTTCCCTAACTATCATACTTATCTCCTCATAAGTAAATATTAATAAAAAGAGTTTTCTTTTTTAAGTTTTAGAAATCTAGTTTCAAAACTTTTAAACGTTTAAATAGCTAGGGATATCCCTAGCTATTTATTAATTATTTACTTACATTCTCATCTATTAATTTATATAGTTTTTCAAATACTTTATCTAAAGCTTCCATATCTTTTTCATTAAACGAATCTTTTTCTTTCATCTTATTAACTTCATCATTTAACTTTCTTGCTTCCTTTTTCTTTGTATCTGATAAATCTTTTATTTCATCTTCAAATAATATATTTTCATATTTAATCCAAAGCTCATCAGTTTCTTCAAATTTACCTTCTTTTTCAAGTTTTTCAATTTTTATCATTAGATCTTTTGCTTCTTTTGGCATACTTTCATCCACAAAGTCACTGTAATCTAAGTCTTCAATATTATCTATTTCTATAAAATCCATGTCTCCATCTTCATAATCAAATTCTAACGGTTCATTATATCCTAAAAGTTTATAAATTTTATTATATGCTTCTTCAAATTTTTTCATATCTTTTTCATTCATAATAGATTTATATAAATCCATTACTTCTTTTTTCTTTTCTTTACTTACCTTTGCTAGGTCATCTTTATGCATATATTCAAATTCTTTCACTGAAAACTCTGCCCAAAGTTTTTCTGCATCTTTAGTTTTTCCTTCTTCTTCTAATTTTTCTATTTTTTTAAGCATATCTTCTAGCTCTTTTGGAAGTTTAATAACTGGCTCAATCATATAATTTTCTCCATCTACTCCTAATAATCTATCTACTTTCTTATATAAATCTTCTGTTTTCTTTTCGTCTTTTTCACTATCAATTAGCTTATATAACTTTTCTAATTCCTTTTCTTCTGCTTCTGTTAAGTTAATAAACCCACATGTTGCAATATCATCGCCATCAATCTCTACACATTCAGTAGCTAAATTTAAATTTGTCATCTCAACACTATTAACTTCGCTTGCATGCGCCCCTCCTGATATACCTACTGTTATTAATGCTGCTAAAGCAGCTGTTCTCATTACATTTAAATTTTTCATTTTAATCATCCCCTTAAATTTTATTTTTATATTAATTTAAAATGTATTTTATATTATTTTTTTTCTGCTCTCCTTTCGTAAGTACATAATATTCCCCTCATGTGTCTTTTGTATGAACATGGTGTGTTTTTTTGTGCACACAAAAAAGAAGACATTTAATATGCCTTCTCACTTTACTCTTACATTATGAACTTAATATCATCTATAGTTTCACTAAATTTAATATCCGGCTGTAATTCAATCTCTATTAAATCTAATAAATTACCATTTCCTTTTCTCTCTTCTTTAATATCATCTATATCTATATTTGATAAATCTTTAGCCATAGGAATATCTACTCCAAGTGACATTAATTTTTCAAAAGACTCATTTTTTATTAAATCTTCTTTAGTAGATTCATCTGAACTTAGGGCATGGTATGTAATAGCTGCATCAATAAATTCTGGATTCTCAGCTAATTCTGTTATTACTTCATCTTCTTTATTTCTAACAGCATTTTCTACTATATCATTAACTTCTTTACATACTTCTTTAATTATATCTTTATATCCCATTTCATCCACTTTAATACCATACTTAGGTAATAAGTTTAATATATTCTCGTTTTCAAATACCTCTTCAGGTATATTACAAACGAATTCCCTTATTAGTAATTTTCTTCTTGCTACTGACATATCTAATTCCATCATTTTAATTAGAGAATTTATATATTCTCTATCTTCTTTTTTCATTTCTACTAATATATTAAACACCTTTAACACTCCTTCTACTACTGTTCTATTGTTTCTTGTAGTTTTGCCCCTGGATCATCAAATATTTTTTCTGGTTTTTCTATTTCTGGGAAATCAAATCCTTCTTCAATTATACTATATAATCCTTGATATGTATTCCCAATTTCAGTATCAAAATATATATTTTTAATAGTGTCTTGGTCAAATACTCTATCTAAATTATATATATATCTATGTTTTTCTAACGCTTCAATAATATTTATATGTTGATATCTTGCTTCATTAGAATTACTACATCTACTTAAAGCATATGTAGCAGCAATTGAAGTATTTATGAAGTCATTTTTTCCACTATATAATTCAATTATATTACTTTCAGTGACGTCTGCATCTGCAATAAAGCTTTTTGTATTAGCTACTATGCCATATACTCTATGTGCTATAAGTCTTTGCATATCTTCATATGTTTTATCTTTCACATTTATTCCTGTATATGGATCTATCCCATTTTCAAACACTTTTTTAAAATCTAAATAATTACTTTCATTCATCAAGGCAATAGCTTCATAAACAACAAACTCTTCCTCTAAAGCTTTTTCTTTTCTACTTTTATTTCTATCAGAAATTCTAGAAATCTCATAAGTCATAGCTTTTTTATAAAAATCAAAATCCATATACTTACCTGGAATATGATCCCTATTTTTAAATTTCCTATATTCTTCAGCCTTTGATTTTCTTATTTCGTGTAATGTATTTGGTAATCCTTCGACATATGTTTCCCAGTTATCATCTGTTATGAATTCTTCAAGTTCATTAAAATAAGAAGGTATTAATCTACTATTAGCTACTAATTTATCTAATGTATCCTTATTCTTATATTCTTCTGGAAATTTAACATCATGTCCCAAAAACTTTGCATTAACATTAAGAGTTTTAATAAAAGAATCTGGTGAAAGTTCATTTTCTCTAGCATAGTTTTCAATTCTCCATGGGTTAAACTCTCCAAAGTTACTTACATGTAAATCTAACATTAAATTAAAGTCTTCTTCATTTTCTATTTTAAAGTCTGCTACTAGCATATTAATTTCTGAAACACCAAACCATGAAAACTTTTTTTCTTCATTTGTAATTCCTTTTATTATTTCTTTTTTATCATATAGTGCCATTATACTTTTAATATCATCTTCCGGAATTCTAGCCGAAATACTTATAATAGCTTTTTTTGATACCATTTCTTTTGCTTCTTCTACACTTATATCTGCCATGTTGCTGTCGCTATTTATAATTGCATACATTAAAAAGCTTTCTTCCCCAACTATTTCTAAAAATCTTTCTTTATCTATAACATTTGATTCAAAAGCATTAATTGGTCTAGATTTTACAAGATGGTCTTCTCCCCAAAAGTTATATTCCTTATCCATCTCTATTAACTTATCCAGTTTTGCCAATCTTTGTACTCTACACCTTATTCCCTCTTTAGAATTCAAATACATTGTAGCTGCCATATCATATTCTCCAGCATCTATATACTTAGCTATATCTGATGCTATATCAATATTAACTTCGCTCATAAAACCACTCCTATTCTCCATCAAATTCTATGTCTTCATAAACTATTCTCAATTTATTTTCTTCCATTCCTAACTCTTTATAAATATTTTCTCTCATTACTATACTTTCCCTCGTCATTTTTCCTTCTACTCTTTTCATATGACCTATTGCATCTGTACATTCTAATCTTATGTCCAAAGAGCTTAATCTTAAATAATCGTTTTCGTAATAATTTGGTATCTCATTAGAGTCTTTATACCCATCATTAATAAAAGCTGCTGCATGTGACATATCTATAAATCTTCTATAATCCTTTGCCCAACTAGCATCATCTATACTAAGATTTCTTGAAATATTTCTTACATCATTACATGCTCTTTTTTGAAGATCATCATAACTTAATTTATCAAAATCTAATTTCATATATCTTTTAAATGCAGGTATTTCAGCAAATAATTCTTTAAAATCTTTTCTATAAAGTTCTCTTGGTAAATTACATATCATTTTTCTAAGAATGAGCCATTTCTCCACATCATTATCTTCTACTTCTTCCATATCAGAAAATGCAGTATATATATATCTATCTGCTGTTAAAAATCTTCTGTACTCAGGAATACTTGCTAACTTATTTAAACTCTCAAAGGTATTTGGCTGATTTGCAACATAAGTTCTTAAATGCGTATCAGTAACAAATTCCTTTAAATCACTATATTCAAAAGGTTCATTTCCAAATTTAATAAGCTTACTTACTGTATTTGAACTCCTTAACATCTCTGGAAATTTAATATCACTTGGAATATATTGAGTGAAATTATTAAATGCAAAAACAAATAAATTTGGATTTTCCTCTAAACCTTTTCTATTAGATCCTACTATAGTCATGTTATAGTGACCAACATTAGATGAAGCTATTTTAAGTGCATATCCTAATTCTTCAGGATCTTCAAATTTAGGACCACCAAATATTGATCCAAATATTTGCTCTGAATGTATATACATGTCTGCAAAATCTTTATCTTCAGATACTTTTTCTAATAATTCTTTTCTATCATAACAAAACTTAAATATTAAAAGATTATTTCTATCTTCTCCACCTTTTAATAAATCATCTCTATATTCTCTATAATTTGGACATAATTCTCTAAAGTGCTTTAAAGATGTCATTTGAGACATTAATAAACTGCAACGTTCTTTTTCTTCATACGTATTAACTATCTCCTCATCAGTAACTAAATCATCCATAAGGCATTTAGATGTATTGCTTCTAAATAAATTATTTACTAGAAATTCTCTATTTCCTTCTAAAAATTTATTTTTACTTTCTAAATCTTTATTAAATAAAATTGTCTCTCCTATATCAACTTTACCTCTTTTACTAACCCTATTATAAGTGTCAATTATTTCATTATATCTTCCATCTTTTAATGCCTCTTCTATTTTCGCTAAATCATATGGAAATTCTACAGTTCTTTTCACTATCTTCACCTTCCACCTTATTTAAATTTTATTTTTCTTCTTCTTCAATTTTCTTGTTTAAAAGCTCGCTTGGATTTTCAAAAACAATAGTTTTCTCACCTTTTAATTCTTCTTGCATTACTTTATATAACTCTGGATAATAATATCTTTCTGATGACCATGGTATATCACCTTTTAATTCTTCACTATCAAACTCTTCAAGTGCCTTATACTTATCTTTTCCAACAAGTATTTTATATTCTAAACCAACTTGCTTATAGTTTTCATATCCTGAAAATACCCATGAAGCAAGTGTTCCAATAGAAATTAATCCTTCATGATCATCTATTGCCCTTTTATAATCATCATATTTATCACTAAGTAACGTATCATGATTAGCTATTGCAGACAGCTTATATGCATTAATCTTTTGAATGCTTTTATAATCTCTACCCTGCATATCTATGCCTAAAGTTTCTTCAATAATTTCTCTTGTTTTTCCTACAAGATAATCATCATATAATTCTTCTGGCACTGTTGCTATAAATTTATGAGCCAATAAAGTTTTTCCTAAGAAATCATAATCTCTATATCTTCTTACTGAATCATAAAATTCATTATTATATGCATTTACTAAAAGCTTTGATGTTATAGCATTATCCGGTATGTTAGTAACTTTTGCATTTCTTTTATTATCAAACTTTACTTTTCTTATATCATCTAAAGTTTTTACTTTTCTGTTTGCATAACGTTTCCAATGATCATCACTAATAAACTCTCTAGTACTTGCAAAATAAGCTGGATTCATACCCTGTTTACCAACTAATAAATCTAAAGTTTCTTTATTTCTATATTCCTCTGGAAACTCTACATTTTGACTTAAGTAACTAGGCGCCTTTAAAATAAATCCCACTAATTCTTCTTCAGCAAGTTCATTTTGACTAACATACTTTGCTAATGGCTCTATATTTATAATTGTTCCTATTGATTTATTTAGGCTTAAATATAAATCTAATTTATCTTTAGTAACTGTATAACCGCTAATGAGTTCTTCTATATCGTCTTTACCCATAGCCATAAAGTCTGGATTATTATATATTAAAGCCTCTATAATCTCTTCTTCTGTATATAAATTCTTAGCCACCTTTTTTTTATTGTTACTAAATTTAAACTCTCTCTCTCTTCTATCCGTAAAATTAGGTATGATTTTCTTCAAATCATCTATAGACAATTTACCATTGCACCTTATACTTTCACCTCTTAAACTATAAATAACTAACATATCTTCTGTTACAACTTCCATAAATGTTTCTTTATCAATAATACCTTCAGCAAATCCTTCTACTGGCCATGCTTTTTTAATCTTTTCTATATCAAATTTCTTATTTATGCTATTTAAATACAAAAGACTCTTACATGGTACGCTGCTATATATTGTATCTCGCTCTTCTTCTGTTAGTTCTAAAGTATTCATTTTTTCACTAGCTTCTTCATATTCTTTTGCTATTATACTCTTAGTAATACTTATAATCGATTCTGAACTCATCAAAATACCTCCTATTTTATTTATATTCTATTCTTTTAGTTATATTTTTGATTTTCCATATGTCTATCTAAATCATCCGATACATCAGCAAATTCAACAGCCTTATCTTTCTCTAATTTATTATTTATGAAGTCCACTAGTGGATAATATACATTTACATTTCCGTCAAATCGAACTATATCTTTAATGTTTTCTATATTCATTTCATCTCTAAGTCCATCACTATTGAATCTATATAGATTATTTTCTCTTAAAAAATCATCTATATTTGATGTAGCATATGAAAGCTCTTCTATAGTTCTATATCCTACATCGATAAGAGCTGCTAGTGATCCATATTTTATAAGTCCTTTATTTTCTCTTACTTCATCCCTAATTCTCTCATTTTCTTTTTCTTTAATCGCTGCAAGCGTAACTGAATCTCTTATTCCATGAACATTGAATTTCATCATAGTTTCATAGTCCATACTTGATACATCTATTCCTATATTATCTTTTATACTACTTGCAATTTCTTCTTTAATTCCATCTCTCCATAACCCTTCTGATAAAACTGAAAGGAATCTATGAACAACTAGTCTCTTACCAAACTCACTCATATCTTTAGCTTCTTCAATTTCATTTTTCAAAACTTTAACTACCCATTCATCTTCAAAACTTTTATGATATTCTCCATTAATCTTTATTGTTGTAATCGTTGCTGGCAAGTTCTTAATATGATGATCCCAATGCTCTTCTCCAGCAAATTCAGATAAATCATTAAAAAATACTGGAGAGTAATTTTTATTAAAAACTAAATCATCTAATACAGTTTTATTTTTATATGCTTTTGGGAATTTTATATATTTACTTACATTATTTGATGTAGCATTTAAAACTTTACCGAAAGTTTTTACCGAAACTTTGTTAGATTCAACATACTTTCTAAGACTTGGCACTCTAATTTCTTTTCCATACACTTCAAAAAACTCTACTAAATCTAAAACATCCTTCTCTGATTTAACTTCATATCTACTTATAACTTTATCTGCTAATTCATCATTAATTAGTAAAAGTTCACTTTCTTCATTTAATATAGCTTTCACTATATCCTTTGGACTATACAATTTCATAATTAAGCTTTCATCATAATTTTTTTCTTCTAATAAATCTTCTAGATATTCCGTTAACCATTCTATATTATCTTGAAAATATCTTAGGTCTGCCCCAAGATCTGATATCTTATTTTGTCCTACTGTTAAAAAATGATCTATTTCATCTTTAGTGATAAGATTTGTTAATTCTTCTAAATCAATTCTTTCTCCTTTATAAGACTTTATTGGCCATTTTCTTGATATTGTATCTTCATGAAAACAATTATAGTTATCATTTAAGATTCTTGCAGCTTCATAACTAATATTATGCAGAAAAGTTCCTACTTGTGTCTTTGTTAGTATTCCTCCTTTTAAAACTTCAACAGCATCTTTGTACTTTCTTGACTGAACAAAATTTAAAGCCTTAAAATACATTTCTTCTTGCATCAAAATCACTCCTATTTTTTTATATTCTTAGTCCAATTTACCATGATTATTCTAATTGTATCGAACTTTCTGAATATTTGCAATAAATAACATGAAAAAAGAGCAAAGAATTTAAAATTCTTTACTCCCTATAATTATTTTAAGTTGTAGAATGTATCCATTCCTAAGTACTCAGAAACATTTCCAAGTTCTTCTTCTAATCTTAATAATTGATTATACTTAGCAACTCTATCAGATCTAGCTGGTGCACCAGTCTTAATTTGACCAGCATTTACAGCAAGAACTACGTCTGCTATTGTATTATCAGCTGTTTCACCTGATCTATGAGAAACAACACATGTCATTCCAGCTCTTTGAGCCATCTTCATAGTATCAAATGTTTCAGTGAGTGTTCCAATTTGATTTAACTTAACTAAGATTGAGTTAGCAACTCCAAGTTCAATTCCTTTTGATAATCTTTCAACGTTTGTTACGAATAAATCGTCTCCAACGATTTGAACTCTATCCCCAATTCTATCGTTAAGAAGTTTCCATCCATCCCAGTCTTCTTCATCTAACCCATCTTCAAGTGAGATAATTGGGTATTTATTAGCTAATGCCTCATAGTAATCTACCATTTCTTCAGAAGTTCTGTAGATTTCTTCACCTTTCATTTCACTTTCACCTTTGAAGTAGTAAAGTTTCTTATCTGCATCATACATTTCTGAAGCTGCAGCATCAATAGCTATTCTTACTTCTTCTCCTGGCTTATATCCAGCTTTTGAAATAGCTTCGATAATTAAATCTAGTACATCATCAGAAGTAGCTAAGTTAGGTGCAAATCCACCCTCATCTCCTACTGCTGTAGCTAAGTTCTTTTCTTTAAGAACTGATTTTAAATTATGGTAAATTTCAGCACACATTCTTAATGCTTCTTTAAAACTAGGTGCCCCTACTGGCATAACCATAAATTCTTGAATATCTACTGTGTTATCAGCATGCTCTCCACCATTAAGTATGTTCATCATTGGAACTGGCATTGTCTTAGTATTAAATCCACCTAAGTATTGGTAAAGTGGTAATCCTAAAGCCTCAGCTGCAGCTTTAGCTGTTGCTAAAGATACTCCTAAAATTGCATTAGCTCCTAATTTTGCTTTGTTTGGTGTTCCATCTAAATCTATCATTATCTTATCAATTGATACTTGATCAAGTGCATTTAACCCTTCTAAAGCTGGTGCAATAACTCTGTTTACGTTATCTACTGCTTTAAGTACACCTTTTCCTAAATATCTCTTTTTATCTTTATCTCTAAGTTCAACTGCTTCAAAAGCTCCTGTTGAAGCTCCTGATGGAACAGCTGCTCTTCCCATAAATTCATCATTAACTATTACCTCAACTTCAACTGTTGGGTTCCCTCTTGAATCTAAAATTTCTCTTGCAAATACATCTGTAATCTCTAAATGTGTAATCATAATTTTCTATTCCTCCTTAAATATATTGCTATATAATTTTATCATAAAAATAGATATAAAGCTAATGCTTTATATCTATACTAATATTCCATATCTTCTATAAATTTTTGTAATAACTCTATATTATCATATATATTCTAGTTAGCTCCACTTTGCATATATATTTCTTCTGCCATTTGATCAGTAAACTTAGGCAAACAATTATCCTGATCCTTTTCATTTATCCTTATAATGTCACCTAATGATATGCTTCTTATTTCTCCTACTTCTTTCACTTCATCTTCCCTAACATTTACTTCTTCTTCATAATCAATATCTTCTTTATCAAATTTAAGTGCAATTCCTTGATTATAATCAAATTCTTCATCACTCATTCCTTTTAAATTTTCTAAATCATCTGCATAACTAAATAAGTCTTCTATAACTTCAACCTTTGAAATCACTCCTGCTGCTATTAATTCTTCTTCTTGTTTAAATATCAAATTTTCATCCATATCTTCTGTAATATAATTATAACTATCAGTTGCTTCTTTTTGAGCTATATAAAGTTCTCTTTCATTTTGGCTATTCTCATATTCGTTAATCTCAGCCTTAATTTCTTCTTCTCTTTCATCTAAACTATAAATATAATCAGCTATGTCTTTATCAAAGTCTTCTGCAAGTTTTGCGTTATACACAAAATCTTCTTCACTCATTCCCTCATTATTTTCCTCATCTATTTCATATTTCTCTTGAATCTCTATAAATTCATCTTCTACTTCTTCAGAGATATCTTGACTCTCAGCTTCTAATTTTTTTCCTAGTCTCTTTGCTAAATTTTCAAAAACTTTGTTAAGCTCATCATCTTCAAGATTTAGACTTTCCAAATCCAAATTATATCTATCTGCATTTAACACACAGTACTCAATCAAATCTTCTTTATATCTATCTTCATACATTGACCTTATAATATCTCCAAGATTATCTTTTTTTATTATTAATTCAAATAAACTATTCGTAGATTCTGCGTAACCTTCATCTCCTTTTTTGAGGTTACTAGAAGGTATAACCATAGATTTAATTGCTTCCCTTTGCTCGTTTCTTGTTTCTAAAAATACATTTCCATGATCATCTATTTCCATATAAGCATGTGATCTTTCAGTTCCATCTCTTGGCTCTGAAATGCTTCCTGGTGACATAACTACTAAGTTCCTTTTGTCATCTATATCACTAGTACTTATTTCTTTAATTTCTTGAATATGATTTGCATGTGCATGCCCATGTAAGAATATTTCTGTCTTAGTATTTTCATTTTTAGATGCATTCCCTATATAATCATTAGCAAAAGTTTCATAGTCATATTTATGATTTGATCCATATGGATTATGTCTTCCATATATATGAACATCTCCTATTTCAATACTTACCTCAAATCCAGTTTGATCATATTCATCTCTAGTTCTATCCATATTACCTAAAACTTTATGAAACTCTAATTCTTTATTTAAATAAGTTCTTATAAAATCTGTTGTTCCCTCATCATCACCTAAATCTATATGCATATCTATTTCACCATTATCAAAATAGCTACTAAAAATATCTTTAAGCGCCTTTTTATTTCCGTGACTATCAGATGTTATTAAAATTCTTTTCATAATTACCTCCTCTATTTAACATATTAATATTTATTATATTAAAATTTAATCTTATTTGCAATTGTTTTCAGAAAATTCTATTTTTTACAACAAAAAGAACTAACATTTATGTTAGTTCTAAGTTGTTATCCTATTTACTAAATACTATCATCTTATCCTCAGCTTCATTTCCTAGCTGATCATATGCTTTAAATGTTAAATTATAAAATCCTGCGCTTAAGCCTGTTATATCTACTATCTTACTAGTAGATGCTCCACTACTTCCTTCTAACACTCTTGTAGCTTCTCCTTCTTTTGCT
>JAOARL010000018.1 GCA_025210555.1 Clostridia bacterium | reverse complement strand
TGGAGTATAGGGCTTTAGGTCATCTATCATGGTTATTTCACCTTCTAATGCTCTTTTTCTAGCATATGCACTTAGGTTTAGTCCTTCTTTTTTTGCTTTTCTGATAATAGTATTGTATTCTCTCTTGGTTACTCTTGCACTTATCCATCTTGTTTTATTTATGGTTATCACTCCTATGTTTTAGAGGGTATGGGATACTTCCCATCTGCCATTTTATTAGCAGAATTCATCTGTTTGTGGTACAAACAGGAAGCTTGCCAGCAACTAAAGTTACTGTTACTACTCTATCTGTGGCTGTATCGTTCAGCTAATGGTTGAACGATTTATTAGGATAGAATGATATAACTTATGGGATATTGAAAAAGAAATATGGTTAATATATTGATGCTATTGGTACACTCCTATTTATTGAGAAACATGTGTATGGTACTCTTAGCCCAGTTTTCTCCTGTTACTTCTTCCATCGCTTTGGCTATTTGAGAGTAGGACATTCCCCTAGCTTTGAACTCTTTAATTAGCTCTAGGTTCTTTTCTGTTTTTCTTGATGGTCGTACAACTGGCTTTTGTACTGTATTTTTTAGAGTCCTATACTCCCTTAATAGCTTGTTATATCTCACCAGTAGGTCATTATACTCTTCTTGATTCTTCTGCAATAGTTCTTTGTATTTTTCAATATCCTCTTTATCTACTGTAGTTAAACAGAGCTTGATGTTCTCATGATTAAGTTGTGCTATTTGTCTATCCTTGACTTTTACTCTTTCTTGAAGTACAGCTATTTCTTCCTTTGCTTTTTTTAGCTGTTCAGTGGTATTTGAACTAAATATATTAAATGCCATTACTATCGCTCCTATCTTTGGCTATGATTGGTTTACATCTCCATATCCCACTCATCATCATTATGTAGTTGGGTCATTGGCTCATGTTGATGGCTATTTGCTATACCAAATCTTATATTTATGCTTTCTTGAGCTAAAATATAGTTTTCTTCGTCTAAGCTGTAATAGATGTCTAACGGTGATATATTATTATCTGTATAGCCATTATAGAGGTTAAAACCTAGTCTTATTAATGCTTTTGAACTTGTACTAAAATCTACATCACTTGCTGTTAGACATTCAGGGCTAATCATGTGATCGCTGAAGTTATAAATATGGTGTCGCTTTTGGTATAAGTGATTGTTACCTGATAGGATATAGAATAAGGTTTTTCGTTCTATATCTTGTGGATGCATACCGTCCTCAAATATCAATTGCATAAATTTTTGTTGGTGTTCCTCATTTTTAAATATCATTATTTACAGCTCCTCTCTTGGTTTATTTTGAAAATATTTATTTTACCCTCCACTTTATAGGACAGTTCAGAAGGGTTTGTAAACCATGCCTGATTTTTGATACGCAAAAAAACTAAGAGACCCTATGCTATCATAGAGTCCCTTAGCTTGGTGTGGAGTTTTTTCAGCCTTTTTGTAATTGCCATTTTTGATACATGGAATATATCTCCTATTTGCTGATGGGTATATTCTTCATAATACTTACATCGAATAAGTATTTTTTCTTCGGTATCAAGATTAGCAATAGCACTTCGCAGTTTTTTCAAGGTCAGGTTTCTTAAGGCAGTTTCTTCGATGTTATAGAAGTTTGTTACGTACCTGTCTAACATCGGTTCAAGCTCTCCTTTACTAAGATGTCTACGATCAGAACGTCCCTGTGCTTCTACTTTCCGCCTATCTGCTTCAAGAAATTCTGCGACCTTCTTTGGCACTGAAATATCTCTCTTTTCGTATTTAATTTTTACGCTCATTCTCTTCCCTTCTACTTGTCGCAAAAGAGTACACACAATGTGTATCACCAGCTACTGTAGCCAATTTTACAGTGGAATAGCACGTCTCATTCATTTCTTTAAGTTGGGTAAATAGCATGCTATCAGGGTTACATATTATATGTAATCCCTCTGGCTAAAGATTTTTTTATTTTTTTGAGGATTAGTGCTATATCCTCAGTTTTATTTTATCATGTTTTGGTTATTAATAAAATTATTCCATTTTAATATGGTTCATTTCATTTTTTTACTATTTTCCAATATCCACTTTTAATTGAACCTATTTGCTTAATTAATATTTCTCATGTTATCAAGTCTTACAAGTCAGAGTCCTAGTAACGTTCTTGGACTTCTACAACTTGTTTTGTACAAAATGAAAAAAGTTCAAATATAAACCTTTATGATACAAGTAAACAAAAGCATCTGATTTAACAGATGCCTTATTTAATACTTACTTAACCATTATTTCATTAACTGCTCTAATTTGACTAATCTCTAGTTTATTATACGATTTTAGTGTAAGATCATAAACGTCTTCCGTACAATCTACATAGTTTATAGTTACTGCTACAGCATAGTTTACAAAATCAATACTAGAATCATATCTGTCCATAGCATGTAATACTAAATAGGGGTCTTTTAGACTAAGATATTTCATACTAGCTCTTCTTTTTATTACTGTATCCCATTTGAAATTCTGTTTACGCTCTTCTTCAGTTTTATATTTGTTACTGAACCTTGAATATGAATTTGGATTATTACTTGATGTCCACCCTTCTCCTAGTAATTCATTTATTAAATCTCCATCCTTACTTAAGTCTACCGTTTTAGTTCTTTTCTTTCCTTCATCATCTTTATATAGTTTATATTTGTTTACATTTGGGACAAAAGTATCTTCTATACAGGATAAAGTATAGTCCTCCGTATTCTTAGCGTCAATTTCAGTTGACAAAGCAATTGTCCATTCCACTATAACACTACCTTTATATGTAAGATCTTTAACAAAAGGAAATGGTAACTTTATAGATTGAGTTGGTCTTAATTTGCTTTGATAAATAGTCGTAACGCTATTTCCGCTACAAGTAAGAATATCATCCACATTTTGATTGGCTATACCATGTCCCATAAATCTATCTGCTTTGTATTCAGGGTGTTGAGCCGTATGAACTAATAAAGCCCTTGCAAGTAATGGATTTCCGAAATTACATCTACCAATTATTTCTGCTGCTTTAGCAGTAACTAAAGGTGTAGAAAAACTTGTGCCACAAGAAAACCCCCTACTATCACCTTTCGTTGATATAAGTTGAAATGGGTTAGTATGACTCCCTCCAAAATCTAAGAAATCAGGTTTTATTTTACACCCTTCTCTCCCATCCCCATAAGAACTATATTCAGCTCTAGATAAAGAACCATCATGATTTTTAGAATACGCACCTATTCCCAAGCAGTTAACTGCATCAGATGGGGCTTGTATCCTACATAATTCATCAACACCCAAATCTCCATCATTCCCCACAGCAACAGCAAATAATGCATCACCATTCTTAGATAATTCATCAATTGCATATGTAAATCTAGTGATATTATCATCGTCAATCGCTCCATATGGTCCAATTGATAAGTTATAAACTTGTATATCAGGTCTTTTTGGTACTACATCTTCAATTATATCTATAACTTCATATAAGTCTATATCATTTTTATCACTTAGTGGAAATACTCTAAAACTCTCAACATTTACTCTAGGTACAGGTAGCACAGTACTAGATTCATACTTCGCTAAGTCTCCATACAATACTGCCCCTACAACTCCAGTTCCATGTTCCAAAAAATCTCTATTTTTAGATGTTGGTATGGGATTATTTTCAGTTGTAAAAGCAGTTAAGTAAGGATTTGATATATCTATACCTCCATCAAATACGCCAACTTTGATGCTTGATTTTAGAATATCATTAGGAGGTTTAGGTAGTTTTATAGACCCTCCAGAACGTATACTTGGGATTTGCTTTAAATAAATAGGATGAGCTGTTCTTATAGGGTTAAATCTTAATACACATTTTAATGTTTCTCTATTTAATAATGTACTTGCAAATGTTATACCTGATTTATAAGTTTTGTATTTTACTTTCGATGGATCTCCTCCGTGCTTCTTAATCAGTTTCAATAAATTATCTATAGCATCCTGTGATTTTGTTTCAAATGGATGAAGTACCAACTCAACTCTACCTTCTTTCCATTCAGCATCAAACTTCTCAATCAACGTTAAATGATTGTCAAAAAACAAAGTGTCTATACTTCTAATATTATCAATAGCTCCCTTCGAAAAATTTCCACCATGATTCAATTGCTTTTCTAAATCTACTAATGTATTTCTATTAACTCTTAGAAATATTTCTTTACCTATTTTAGTTTTTATAGGTTTATTCTTGTTGTTACTAATAACTTCTTTAGTCCATTTTTTGCTACCAACATCATTCGCATCTATGTGAGAAATAAGAGCATTGGGATGATATGATTTTGCTGAATAGTCTACATCCATTCTTACATTAACAATAACTTCATCTAATAAAAATTCTTTAGGTGTATTTTCTATAACACCTAAAGCTTGCTTAATTTCTCCACTTAGTTTCATACGAGCCTCATCAAATGTCGGTCTTTTATCTTTTTTGGGCATATTATTTTTTTGTTTATAAGGCATAATATACTCCTCGCCTTTTGCTAAAATAGGTCTTTTACTTCTATCCATGTCTTATTTATCCCCCTTTTTTAAGTAATTCTGTATAGCAGAAATACTCTTTCCTAGAATTGATGCCATTTCTCTATAAGTCATAGAGAATTCTTCTTTAGCAATTTTACAAAACCGTTTATTAAATTCAATATTTTTCCCATCAGTCATATTTGCAATTTCTACAACTATCGCTTTTTTAGGCTCCGCATTATACATGATAACTTGTTTTTTACTTTTTTCGCATATTTTAACTATATCAGCAGGTGACATTCCTTTAGTAAGTTTGGCTACCAACACATCTGTTTCCCCTATCTCCATATTCTTAAATTCATTGTTAATAATATCTAGCCTTGTTTCAATTACTGGTAGAGGAATTTCAATAGCCATATCAAACCTTCTCCAAATTGCCCTATCTAATAATTCAGGATGATTAGTTGCAGCCACTAAAATAGAATGCGAAGGCCAATCTTCTAACTCTTTTAGCAAGACATTTACAACACGTTTCAATTCACCCAAATCTGTCAAGTCATCTCTTTTCTTCGCTATTGCATCAAATTCATCTAAAAGTAATAATGTGGGTTCTTCTTTCGCATAGTTTATTACTTTCTTTAAATTTTGCCCTGTTTTACCAAAATAACTAGATACTGCTGATGCCATGTCTAAAGATGCAAATTTTAAATTGAATAGGCTAGAAAAATACCTAGCCAAAAATGTTTTCCCTACTCCTGGTTCTCCATATAATAAAATTGATGATGTTGGCTTTAACCCCATCGAAATTAACTTATTCATGTTCTCTCTCTCATCTTCTATTGTTTGTATTATACTGTTTAATTTCTCATCAAAAAATGGCTTATCAATTTCAATTGGTTCTTCAACAATTAATAAGTCTGACCTCGAATCAGCATCTTGGGGTAACGAACCATATCCTATCGAACGTGTACTCGATAGCCCTGATCCATTGTAGCTTAAAGCTTCAGAAATCTGATATGCAATCTCTGGATTTTCCTCTTTAATATTTCTAATAATCTTTGTTGATAATGCTCTCACAGTACGTAAATCATTATCTAAGCTAGCACGTATTAAAGGTGCAACATACTTTTCTATTCTCATTTTGTATTACTCCTTGCGTATTAGTATTTTATTAATACATATCACATTCGGCATATTTTCTTGTTTTATTAAGCCACTTGTATTATTTCATTCCCATACCATTAATTATAATACACAAATCTTTTTTTGTCTATACACTCTCATCATAATAGTTTATTTTTACTCTATCCAATTCCACTCCCATATCATATACTATTTTTAAAAGCAATAACGATAATACTTATTCTTTCTAACTTCTGAACTACATTTAATTATGGCTAATTCGCCATAATTAAAAATTTGAAATATATATACTTTTATCTATTTGAAAATAATCAACTAACTCCTCTTTAATAATCTAATTATAAAAAGACATCTAATATTCAAAAAAGAATTCCAACATAAAAAGAGACATAATCTCTTATTAACCAATAGAAATTTTGTCTCTTAATATCTAAATTTATCTATATACTACGTCATTTAATACAAATTCTTCCGCTATACTCCTAGCAGTATTATAATGTCTAACCCTCTCCATAAAACCACAATCCTTTGGAATAGGATGCTTCTTAAGATACTGTTCCTCAATAAGCATAGCCATTTCATTAGCTTCATAATTTACTCTATGACAATGTTCCATCAACTCACCATTCACAAGCAATTCCCTATACATATAAAGCTTATACTCTTTAAGATACTTAAGTCTCATTCTCCCATACTTCCCAAGCGGTCTTTCATCATCCTTCAGATCATTAGAAATCTGAATCTTAGGATATAATATCCCATCAACCTCTTCATACTCCAATTCCATAGGCTTAAACTTACTCATCTGAAAGCACCTCCATCATCATCCTAGCACCGATTCTGAATCCTTCTATGA
>JAOARL010000017.1 GCA_025210555.1 Clostridia bacterium | reverse complement strand
ATAGTTATATTCATCCATATAGAAATCTTCTCTTGCTTCGTCCTTCACTATATCTGAAAGTATATATAACTTTTCATGTGCTACTACAAAGGCTTTATCTGCATGGGTACATTCTTCTATTCTTCCACTTTTATATAGGTAATATATTATAAGGGCATATGCTTCTTTTTTCTCCGTCATAAGCTTGGCATATCTTGGTGAGTTCTTAACAAGATATGCAAGTGCTTCTTCTTTTTCTTCATTTACATATCTGCAAAACTGTATCTGTGCTTTTAGCAAATCATCTTTTGTATTATCATAGAGTTCATCAATATACTCTTTGTATTTTTCATAGTTATTGACATACCATCGCCCGTTTTCGGATATGCCTTCATGCCTTCTTATAAACTTTGCTATATTAAATCTAAAGTTGGCAAGAACATAAAGATATGATACAACTCTAGGCTCATATTCAAAAGATGTGTTAATCCAAACATTTTGAAGGTTATGTAACTTTTCTGGTTTAGATAATAGGGATCTTACATTAAAAAACCTAATGTACATTTCTATGTTTTCACACTCTTTTGGCTGGTACCAAAAGTAATTATATATATCAAAATATAATTTCTCATCTATGTTGTCAAAAACGTTAACTATATTCCCTCCGTTATCTATATAATCTTCTATCTGATCCTGCTTTTCTTTTTCATAGCTGGAATAGTATTTTTTAAGGTTATCTTTTATACTCATTTTTCTCATCCTTTTTAGTATATTTTGGTTATATTATGTTCAGTTTCTTATTGAATTTTATCTTATATTTATCATAAATGCAATCTGTACTTTTGTTATACAAAAAAAAGACAGCTCCAATTAAGAAACTGCCTTCTATTTTAGATATTGAGAATACTTTTAATTATAGTAGTATTTTTTTGAGATCTTCCCTTAGTTCTCTTTAGTAACCACTGAATTCAATAAAAATACTCTATGCCTTTCCTATTATACTATTTAACAATATAAATGCTTTCTTTTGAAGGAAACCACAATACATTAGCTCCTAGTTTTTGTGATACATAGCGTATAGGTACTAGTGTACGATTATTCAATACTATTGGCTCTGTATCAAAGTCTTCAATTTTCTTACCGATAGTCATGCTTAGTTGTTTTTCATCATCTTCTATTACAATTGTTTTTGTATCTGGATACCACTTAACAGTTGCACCTAAACTTTCTGCAATAAATCTTACTGGAACCATAGTTCTATTATTAATTACAATTGGAGTTGTATCATTTGTTTTATATACATTATTTACCTTTGAACCTAATTGATTAATAGTTAATTCTATAGTCTGTATTTTATCAACTTTTTCTATACTGTATAGACCAGATTTATCTGTATAAAATGTGAATTCCTTTGATTTTTCATTGTAAAATCCACCCATTTTTATTGGATGAATTTTTCCATCATCGCTTACTTCATATCTTATACTTGTTAGATTATCCGCGTTTTCAAAATGTGATAATTCAACACTCACTTTTATAGGATGATAAAATGTATTAATCTCTATTGATTTATTCCCTTGATTATTCTCTATATCTAAGTTAAATATATTACCTTTTGGTTCAAATTCATCTTTTTTATTAATAAAAGTTAATTTATCAATAATTTCTTTTTGTTTATTTTTTTCTAATATGTTTGTATCGAATAGTATATATTCATTTTTCATTTCATTTATATTCAAATCTTTAGGGTGAAAACTTATTTTAACATCTTTATTCTCTATAGTTAATAAATTATCTTTGTGTATCAATTTTTTTAGCGCGTTTATTCTAAATTTTACTTTGGGATAATAACGATCACTTACTGAAACTATCATTTCATCTTTTTCCTTTAAAGATTCTTTTATCATCCCATCTAACACTACTACAGATGGTTGTGATTTATGACTATGATGAATAGTAGTATTGTTATTATTAGTATTGTTATTATTGTTATTGTTATTGATGTAATTGTTTCTTGTTATTGTAATTATATATTTATTTGTAACAATTGTATCTTCTGAAGTAACAAGTATTTCTATTTTGTTACTTCCTACTTTTAGCTGAATAGGATCAGATGGAGTATTACTTGTTGCAGAAACTCCATTAATTTTCATTTGAGCCTTTGTATCACTTAAAATAGGCGTAACAACAATGTTAGAAGTATTATATTCTACATTAACATTATAATTCATTATTGCCTTTGTAAAAGACGGAGATAAATTACCACTACTTATTTTAATATTATTTAAAAATGCATCGTTATTTTTTTGGTTTTGGTCTTTTGTTGTAAAAACAAGTTTGTAATCATTATCCAAAATATTGTCAGATAAATCTTTTATGGAATTCTTTTTAATATCAAGTGTATACACACTACTATAATCCAGAGAGTTCTTTGGTGTTATTGTTAATACATTAGAAGCTATCTTATATTTATACTCTATAGTGTTATTATCTTTTTTCAAAAATATTGAATTTATATCATTTATTTTGATATCTTCACTAAATGTAATTTTTAGATCATTATTTATATCTACGTTTGTAGAATTATTCAACGGCTCTGTTTTTATTACTTGAGGACTTATTTTATCTATCTCTTTATCCTTTCTTATTGCTGTAATGATATATTTCTTTGTAACAATTGCATCTTCTGAAGTAACAAGTATTTCTATTTTGTTACTCCCTACATTTAGCTCAATTGAATCAGATGGAGTATTATTTGTTGCATTCACCCCATTAATTTTCATTTGAGCCTTTGAATCGCTTAAAATAGGCGTAACAATAATGTTAGTAGTATTAAAATCTACAGTAACATTATAATTCATTATGTCTTTTGCAAAAGACGGTGATAAAATACCACTACTTAATTTAATATTATTTAAAAATGCATCGTTATTTTTTTGGTTTTGATCTTTTGTTGTAAAAACAAGTTTGTAATCATTATCCAAAATATTGTCGGATAAATCCTTAATGGAATTCTTTTTAATATCAAGAGTATACACATTATTATAATCTAGAGATTCCTTTGGTGTTATTGTTAACACGTTAGCAGATATATCATATTCATACTCTATAGTATTATTATCTTTTTTCAAAAATATTGAATTTATATCACTTATTTTGATATCTTCACTAAATGTAATTTTTAGATCATTATCGATATCTACGTTTGTAGAATTATTCAATGGCTCTGTTTTTATTACTTGAGGACTTGTATTATCAATGTTTTTCTTTGTTGTGAAACTCAATGTGAAATTATTCTCAAGATGAGCGCCGGCAGAACCTTTTAATGATTCGGGATGAATTATCAAATTATATTCAGTATCGTAATTAAAATCTTCATGGGAATCTATAGTTAATACATTATTAGATATATTGTAATAGAAAGTTTTTTCTATATTACTATTTTTTTCTATTAACTTTATCTGAGACTTATTAACCATAAAAATTTTATCATTAAAAGTAATACTGATATTTTGATTTATAAGTATATCTTTTGAATTATTAACAGGTGCACTTTGTTCGACTGAAAGTGTTGGAAACCTTAAGCTATCTATATTTAATAATTTTGCGCCTTGTGAATTGATTTTTTTAAGACTATATTTCCCATAATAATCTTTAAATGAATTAACTACATAAACATTTTCTGAACTATCTAAGGCTATACCATGTGGTGCAAAGGTATCATAGGAAGTCAGGAAATTTCCTTTATCATCAAATTTTTGTATACGATTATTACTTGTATCAGCTACATATATATTGCCTGAATTTGCTACTACTATATCAGATGGCGAACGAAATGTTCCTGGAGCACTTCCATTTCTTCCTATTGTAAATATATGATTTCCTTCTGAATCTAATTTTTTAACCGATGAATTGGTTGTATCAGCTATATATATATTTCCTGATTTATCTACGAATAATCCTTTAGCCATAAACAGATCATCTGTAAATTCGGCTAAAAATTCTCCCTTATCGTTAAACTTTAGTATACGAGAATTATTTGTATCAGAAACATATATATTTCCTGAGCTATCCAAAGCAATGCCTTGAGGATATCTAAAAAAATGTGTTGGTTTTTGTGGTTTTTTTCTGGTGGATACTTCTTTAGAGGATATTTCCTTAGGCAATACCTTTTCAGTTATAGCAAATATAATGTTTCCATTGGAATCTAGTTTAACGACTCTATAATTAGCTGTATCAGCTACATACATATTTCCATATCTATCTACGGCTACGGCTCTTGGTGAGTTAAGTTCACCTTCGAATATTTTCATAACCATACCATTTGAATCCATTTTAATGATTCGATCATTATCTTTATCAGCTACATATATATTTCCTTCTGAATCTACTTCTACACCTGCCGGTTCATTAAAATTATAATTTGTTCCTGATGCTGGTTCAGCAAAACTGTTGATTGGAACGAACGATAGAATTAAATTGATTATAAAAAACATATTAAAGAAAATAATTTGTTTTTTAAATTTGTTTTTGTTTATCATACTTTTTCCTCTCCTAACATTAATTTGTACTTTTCAAATTTGAATTTTTTTGTATGTAAATAGATTTTGACATATTCGACTATGCACAGTAGCATAATAGAATAACCAGAGCTACAGTGTTGACTAGATCTGACTATACCCTTTTCTAAGTGTTTTGCTAAGGCACAAAAAAGTCGAATGCACATACTAAATTACATGCTCTAAGTCTGAATTATTATACGCTACTGCTAACAAATAATAAGTATACATATAAAAAAGTGTAAATGGAATGTTTATTTGACAAATTAATGCATATTTACTAAAAAAGTATAGTTATTTTTATGTGATTATGTAAAAGAGCAGATTAAATTGACCTAATAATGCGAAGGTGAATGTGAATAGAATATATAGGAAAATGGACATAATTGTACTAAGGATAATATACACTAAAAGCCCTTGAATTCAAACATAAATTTCAAAGGCTTTTACTATTATTATATTCAATTTTCAACTCAACACTTAGTGATACTTGACATGTTTCCATTACAATGAATAGTCAGTATCCCTGATATTTGTTGCTTGTGTTGTAGCATTTTTAAGACACCTCCATAAACGGGTTATATTGGAGGTGGTAGTAGTTAAATATGTGGCATGCTTCACACTTATATTTATACTAGAAAAGGTGACACTACAACATATCTAGCGACAACTTTTTTATCCTCTTACATACCACTAATTAAATAATAAATCGTTCATTGTTTTTTGGAATAAGTCCCACTGACTTTTTCTATTTCCCAGTTCCTTTTTACCATTCTGAGTTATTTTATAATACTTTCTTTTTCTTTTAGTTTCTGTTTCTTCCCAATAAGATTCTATATATTTACTTTTTTCTAGGCTGTGTAATATTGGATATAGTGTTCCTTCTTTTAAGTTAAATAAACCATTTGAACTTATTTCTAATTTTTTTATTATTTCATATCCGTACATATTTTTTTGATTTAAGAGTGATAAAATGAGAGTTTGTGTATTACCTTTTAACAATGCTTTATTATCCATACTCTTCCCCCTAATTCAAATATTGACTAATTATTTTACTTACATCATCTTTTTGCTGGTTCCTGACCTTTACGATTGTTTGACGAAGAGTAGGCTTACCGTTCTTATTATTTAAGTCAAGTTTTAATTCGGACATACTTTTATCATCTCTGTATGAATACATCCACATATTACTATTAATTTCTTTCCATTTAATAAATCTATATCCGATGATTAAACCTTCCTCACATATAGTTGCTCCTGTATCAAAAGATTCTTTTATAATTAATAATTGCATTAGAAAGAATTCTAATGTGAAATTAGAAGAAAACTCTCCTTCAATTATATTAATAACCGTCATACCACATATTAAAATTATATAAAAAAGAATAAACTTTTTGCCTATAGCTTGAAAAGTGCTTGGCTTATTTACACTTCGAATTTGATATATAACATTAATATTAAGCTTATTAAATATTTTATTATACATACCATAAAAAAATATACCACTATAAATTGTAATAGAAATAACCTCAATTAATAAACCTAATTTGATAAAGAAATTATCAGTATTATGAAAATTAAAACCTATAGATATAAAACAAATTATTAAATTAATTGCAATTATACATAATCTTATTTTGCTCTTTTTACTAATGTAGCTACTATTTAACTTTCTTCCTACTTCTTTAGCACTCCCCATGTTCAGTAACGCCTTGTCCACTGATTCCTCGTTTGATAAGCCTCTTTCCATGTACTCTTCTTGCAAATTATAAATATGATCTAAAAACTCCTCTTTGACTTTATTGGCTTTATCTTCATCATAAATATATTTTGTTACTTCTTCTAAATACTCATTAATTTTTTCCGACATAATATTCGCCTCCATATACCTATGTAATCTATGTATATATTACATAGGTATATAATACCACATTAATACTTAATGTCAATGCTAAAAATATATTTAATAGAAAAATTTATTACTTTAATGATTTTTTCTCTAACTCTTTCAAATCATTTATTATACCTACAAAAACCTCATTATCTCTAATTAAATCAAATTCTTGTTGTTCAAAAATCTTATATATGTTTTCATATAAATTCATTGTTACTGTACGTTCTCCTGATGAAATCTCATTAAAGCACCAAACCGAGTTAACTTTTCTTGGTTTATTAATATCATTATTCTCCATATCTTTTAACATTTTCTTTAGGGCATCTAATGCCTTATTCTTCTCTTTAAATTGTAAATATTTTATAGCTAAATGTAAGTACTCTGTTGATAAACTTAATGCGGTATTTTGATCAGCAGATAATGCTTCTTTAATATTAATTGATAGGTTGTAATATTTCTCTACCATATGCACATCTTTCTCACTTTTAACATATGAATTAGCTAATCCCATACATGATAAACTTATATCAAATATACTTTTATACAGCTTATTTTGAAACAATTCTCTAGCTTTTTTTACATCACCTTTTTGAAGATATATATTTGCTAGTATACTATTTGGTTCAAATTCACTTTTTGAAATTTTATTTAAAGCTTCTATAGCTTTATCTTCTTCTCCAATTGATGGATATAAAGCACCTAGTTGAAATAATGCTTGCTCCGCCACTTCTACTTTTACACAATTTTTAGCTACCTCTTCAAATAAGTCAATTGCTTGACCTATCATATCCATACATTTTTTATCACTATCTCCTTTCCATGAATATATAGTGAATAAAAAACCTATTCTAAACTTTAGATAATAGCTTGATGGGTATTTCAATATATATTCTTTACTTTTATCCATTGCTTTATCTAAATTACCACTGCTGAATATACTTTCACATTCGCGAAATATTTTCATAACTTCTTCATCTGAAAGTTCAATTTTAAAATTCAAAAGTTCATCTATAGTAACATTAAAAAAGATTGCAAGAATAGGTAATAAAGTTATATCTGGATAAGAAATTCCACTTTCCCATTTTGATACTGCTGCCGTTGATACACCAATAAACTTTCCTAATTGATTTTGGGTTATATTTTTTTCTTTTCTTAATTTAAAAATAACTTCACCTATCGATAATTTATCCATACTTTATCACTCCATAATTTTATTATAAGGCCTTATATATTTAGTATAGCGTAATGTTATCTATATACCAATGGATGTATAGTTGAATGTTATATGAAAAGTTAACTGTAGGTTAAAAAAGGCGCTAACGAACTTTCAAATCCTCAATATGAATTAATGATGAAGAACTACTTAATAGATTCAAATCTCTAGGTGCAAACTTATAATAATTTACTATCTGGTTATTATAGTGTTTTGTATATTAACAAAACATAAAAATCTAAAAAGCAGAAAGAGTCAGTCGCTTTCTGCTTTTCATTAGTTATTATTCATTTAATCTTACACATGTATAAGCTAACTATCTATCAGCTTACTTTCTTTTTAGTGATACACAACATTCAACATGTGGGGGGTGCTAGGTATAGATTTTTTATGCACTATTTTATATTAATTCACTATAATATTATAAAAATAATGCTTATATCACTGTTTTATTATGGCATATTTCAAGAACATTTCGTTATAAAAATACCGTAAAATTCAATTCTGAATAATACGGTATTTTATTAAGATTTAGGACAAAAATTCCAAAACTAAATTTCTAAACTTTTCTTTGTTACTAAACATAGCCGGATGATTTCCATTCTCAAAAATAACTAATTTAGAATTTTTCATTTTTAAATTAATAGCTTTTAATGTACTTTGAATATTAGGTATTAAATCATCTTTTGAGCTTCCTGTAATTAAAACATTATTTTCTATGTTACTAAGTTCATATTTAAAAAAATCACCTATGTTTCTTGAAAAATCTATAATTAAGTTTGTATTTTGGTCAATGACATTTTTCCAATCAAAGCCATGCATTATAAACCAAAATAATTTAGAACTTAACTTGTTTTTTGCTATTTTTCTATCATCTACAATTCTTTTTGCAAACTCATAAGATAAATTTTCTCCCATAAAACTATCTGCAATTATTCTGTTAAATAAATTAGGTTGTTTCAATACAGCATTTAAAGCAACAATAGCCCCACCGCTTGTACCTAACAGGTTAACATCGCTAATACCAAGGTGCTTACATAATTCAATAATCATATTAGCATTAAAATCCCAATAATTTAATGGTAATTTATCTACTCTTTGAGATTTT
>JAOARL010000016.1 GCA_025210555.1 Clostridia bacterium | reverse complement strand
CATTCATCCTGAGCCAGGATCAAACTCTCATGTTTAGTTTCCTGTTTATCTCAGTCAAAATTTTGACTTAATTTTTTATCTTCATTATTGTTAATAAGAATTAACTTGGCTTGTTGTAGTATTGTTTAGTTGTCATTGTTCATGTAGATCGGTTAATCTACAAAGCGGAGAAGGTGGGATTTGAACCCACGGTCCCTTGCGGGATCACTGGTTTTCAAGACCAGCTCCTTAAGCCACTCGGACACCTCTCCATATTCGTTTGTCATGTCGCTCTGCGTTTGCCTTGCGACATATATAAGAATATCATCATCTCTCAAATAAGTCAATACTTTTTTTGAGATTTTTTAATTGTTTTTTTGTTCGTTTTTTTGCTCTATGTCTTATCGACTTTTACAAGTATACCATGATTATTTTCAAAGTCAATAACTTTCAACAAAAAAAGTGGACTGTTTTTTATCCAATCCACTTTCTTCTATATAATAGTATTAAAATGATTTATAAATTTATTACTCAACAGTTACAGACTTAGCTAAGTTTCTAGGCATATCAACATCAAGTTCCTTAGCAACTGCCATATGATATGCAAACAATTGACTAGGCACATTAGCAAGTACTGCATTAAATTCACCTTGTGATTTAGGAATATATATTACATCATCTGCAACATCAAGTACTAAATCATTTCTATCATTTATTATAGCAAGCACTTTTGCTCCTCTTGCTTTTACTTCTTTTAAGTTACTTATAGTTTTCTCATATAACCTTTCATCTGTCATTATACCTACTACAAGCGTATTATCATCTATAAGAGCTATTGGTCCATGCTTAAGCTCTCCTGCTGGATAAGCTTCACTTGATAGGTATGTAACTTCTTTCAGCTTAAGAGCTGCCTCTTTAGCTAGGTTATAATCCATACCTCTTCCCAAGAAGAATGCTCTATCTACATCTTTATACTTATTTGATAATTGCTTAACATATCCTTCGATATCAAGTACATTATCAAACTTCATCATAAGTTCTTTTGATTCATTAACTACATCTACAGCTTTACCAAACATTTTGCTAAATGTTAGTATCATAGTCATTACCTGAGAAGTATACGCTTTTGTAGAAGCAACTGCTATCTCTGGCCCTGCCATAGTATATATTACTTCATCTGATTCTCTAGCTATAGTTGAACCTACTACATTTATAAAAGATAAAACTCTAGCTCCTTTTTCTTTAGCCATTCTTACAGCCGCTAAAGTATCAGCAGTTTCTCCTGATTGAGATGTTACTACTAAAAGAGTCTTTCTATCTATTTTAGGTTCATTATATCTAAATTCTGACGCTACTTCTGCAAATACAGCTGCGTTAGTATTTCTATCTAATATACTCTTACCTATAAGCCCTGCATAATGAGCCGTACCACAAGCAACAAAATATATTTTATTATATCTCTTAATGTTAGTTTTAACTTTCTCAAGCTTTTTAGTATTTACTATCTTCTCTATTACTTTAGCTTGTTCATGTATTTCTTTAATCATGAAATGATCAAACCCATCTTTTTCAGCAGTCTTCTCATCCATATCTACTTCTATATAATCTCTTTTGATAAGCTTTAACTTCTTATCAAATATTTGAACTTCATCTTTAGTTACTCTAGCATACTCTCCATCTTCTAATATATAAATCTTATTAGTATACTTAAGTACTGCTGGTATATCAGAAGCTATTATGTTACCTTCTTCTGATGTACCTATAATAATAGGACTACCTTTTTTAGCAAGAACTATCTCATCTTTAACTTCCTTATGCATAACAACAAGTGCATAAGTACCTCTCACTTCATCAATAGTTCTTTTAAGTGTATCTAAAAGATCTCCATTATAATTTTCATTAAGCTTATGAGCAACTATTTCAGTATCAGTTTCTGACACTATCTTTTTAGCCTTAAGTCCCTTTTTAATATCCAAATAGTTTTCTATAATACCATTATGTACTATTACTATATCTCCACTTTCTGATGAATGAGGATGAGCATTAACATCAGATGGTTCTCCATGAGTTGCCCATCTTGTATGTCCAATTCCAATATTTGAATCTAACTCTTTTCCTTCTAGAACACCTTCAAGGTTTTCCATCTTACCTTTTGCTTTGTATACCTTTATATCATTATCAATATTAAGAGCTATACCTGCTGAGTCATATCCTCTATACTCTAATTTCTTTAGTCCATGTACTATTACTTCCTTAGCTTTCACATTTCCTACAAATCCTACTATTCCACACATATTCAATTCTCCTTGTACGTTAGTTTTTTTATCTTTTCTTGTGCTTTTTATTTCTAAAAAGTTTTAAAAGACTCTAACGGCGCTATACGCACCGGGAAGCATCCGCCGAATTTTCGATACTCTTCCTCCTCGTCACCTCTATAAGGTCTGGCGCTTGTTTTTATTTCTTTATATTGTTCCTCCTTTCATCTACTATATTATAATATAATTAACAAAAAAAAGTTACTAATAAGTAACTTTTTTAATATTTTATACATTCTTTTTTTCTATTAATTCTTCTAGAGCAACAAGATATTCATGTTTACACTTTAATACCACACTCATATCAAAAAGTTCTGGTTTATTATTATCTATATCCGCTTCAATTCCCTCTATGTTTTCTTTTAATTCTTTATGCTTAGCTATCAATTCTTCTAAAGATAATTCAATCTTATCTTCAATATAATCCTCAACTGAAATCATTTGCATAATAAATCCATCTCCTTTTTATTTATCTAATTCTGTCTCTTTTTTATTAACTTCACCAAATTTAATATCTGGCTGGTCATTTTCTTTATCAGCCTCATCAAAAGTAACAACACTATTAAGTCCTTTAAATGCACTAAGCTCATCTCTATTAAAATCATCATACTCACTTTGACTAATAGATAATGTCTTTACCTTTTCCACAAATGCAGCATTTGATTTATCACCTTCTAAATAAGGCGAAAATCCACTCCTTTGCATTAAGACAGCTTTTTTCTTTTCATAATTTTCTTCAAAAGCTTCTGTAGGAATCTTCTCCGATTTATCATATATATCTATATACTCTTCAGTATTAAATTTCTCATCTCTAGCTAAATACTCAGATAAAGCTACATCTCCACATTTAAATCCAGTTATTTTCTCTACAACTTTAACTAACCTCGGTATCTTTTTAGGATCATCAAGTCTTTGATATATTCTTCTTTGAAGCCCTTCATTTCCCATCATACTAAGTCTTACATTTAATTTAAGTAGCAAACTGTCTGGACACTTTTCTGCAAAAAGCATCTCTAATCTTAGTATATCTTCAATCTGTTCATTGTAACAGCTATTAATAGTTGAATTATTAACTTCATCTAGCCCAACCTGCACAGCTTCATAGAATGAGTAGATTTCATCTGACATTCCTCTTTCTTCAAGCAAATTTATAATTTCAACTTTCTTTTCTAATGTTTTTATACATCTATACTTTTTAACATGCTCTATCAAGCTTCCCATTTGTTCTTTACTTACATCTTTAAAAAGATCTTGCACTTTATTTACCCTTATGTGTGCTAACGCATTTTCAAATTCATCTTTTGTCTTTGCATTTATAACATCTTGCATTCTCTTTTCAAAAACTTCCTTTTGTCTTTTAGTTGCCATATCTTTATCCCTCCTTAGTTAATTCATCATTTTTACTCTTATCATTAAATTCAACAATTACATCTTTTTTAGAAGTTTCCATTATCACTTCTTCACTATCTAATTCAATATCTAATTCTATTTTTTTAAATTTATCTTTAATATCTTCAATACTTTCTCCATCTTTTGCAAATCTTAATAGATTATTTTCATAGTTATCCTTAAATATATTGATATTTTTAATTTCTACTTTAATATACCTTTTTTCTATTTCATCTACTTCATATTTTTCATAAGAAACCATCTTTGCTTTAGCTTCCTGAAAATATTCATTACCTGTAACTTTTTCTGCATATTTACATGCTGCTAAAACATCTAAACCTGTTACAAACTCCCCATGTTCTTCTCGCATAGATTTTGATAAATTTATAACTCTATCATAAATTATATTTCTTATTTCCGAATTACTTACACTAACTAACATAGGTAATATTTTAGGAAAGTCTTTTCTTCTTACAGTACTTATAACTAACTTTTCAATCTCAGCCCATTCCTTTTCAGTGTGCGCTTGCATTTCTCGTGAAAGTTTAACGTATGCATCAGCAACTGTTATTACCCGATTTTTTTTAACTTCTTTTAAAATTCTTATTTTCGAATCAAATGAAATAGGTTCATCCTTATTTAACAAAACATCTATCTTACTTCTATATTTACTTTTAACTAAACTACTATCACTTTCTAGCCTATCATACTCTCTTTTTGCATTTCCCTTATAAACTTTTATAGCTTCACGATTAATCAACTCAATAAATTTATCATTACGCTCCTCAACCTCATTAGGTAAAGTTGTCACGGAAATTGTTTTTATACTACCTGCATTAGCCAACATTTTCTTATTATAAAGATCTATAAAGCCTCCCATGTTTATTTTTTCTGCTTCTTCATATATTTCTTCATACCTTTTAGCAGTTCCACCTTCTGCTTTATTCATATATTCTTCATAAGCACTTTTGTCAGCCTCATGCCTTGTAATCTTTTCAATAACCCTAGCTAGCTTTGGTATTTTTTCTGCTTCTTCAATTCTTTCATATATTCTACTTTGAATTCTACTATGACCAATAGTAACTAGCCTAACACTTAACTTCATTAATATTTCTGGAGGACATTTATCCACCATTAGATATTCCATCGTCATTAAATCTTTAAAATCTGCTGTATAATATTTTTCAAAAATTTCATTTGGTGTTTTTTCGTTTGTCTTCTCAACAATTTCATAAAAGTCATATATTTTTTCAGCCATTCCTCTTTCTGCAAGTACATCTATTATCTCACACTTAGACTCTATAGAATTTATGTAACTGTACTTCGATACATATTCTGCAAGTACATCAACTTGATCTTTATCAATGTACCAAAATAGATAATGTAAAATATTTGGTTCTATCTTAACCAAAATACTATGTTTTTCTTCCTCAGTCTTAGCCTTCAACATTTTTTTGGCACTTGACTCTAACAAGTCTTTTTTTGTCATTTTTAAATCACTCAACTATATCACCTATTTAAATATTAAAAAAGTTACTATTCAGTAACTTTTTTCTTAATTATTTTTATCTCTTCCAATTTATTTTTCTCATATAAATCTTTAAGCGTATATTTAATTACTTCTTCAATATCTTCTTCTTTAATTTCTTTTAAATCATCTTTAAACTTATCTATATTTTCTTTAGTTCCAGCAATCGTAACCTTTGATGGTTTAGCTGTAACTTCGTATTCCTCAGTATTAATATACTTTTCTATATCATACTCTTCATATTTATATATAGGAAGCTCTATCTTGCTTTCTTCTATAAACATTTCTAAAATACCATATTTGTCTTTATCTATACTTATATTTCTTTCTCTATCTTTCTCTGCTCCTGTTACATCTATCTCAACAACTATTTCTTCAAGAGCTTCTTTTTTAGTCTTTGGCATAGTAACTAAAACTCTATTTTTCTTTAGCTCACTCGGCGCCATTATATAATCATTATCAAGTTCTCCTATAAAGTTATACTTAATATCTATATACTCTTTTACTGTTTCATCTAACTCAACTCTAACAAACTCTGGTGATTTAGATTCTATCTGTATATCAATCTCATTTGGAACATTAAGTATTTTAATAGGCATCTTATTAAATTTACCTTTTCCTACATTTGTATACTCAGACACATTTACAACTGCTTTTATGTTTTCATCTTTTAAAGATTCAAGAGCTAATCTTTTTCCTCTAAAAGTTATATCTACTGTTTCATTACTAAAACTTAAGACTGCAACATTGCTATCACTAAGTGTCTTTTCATTAAGTTTATCTATGTTTATATCTTTAATAACTAGTGTTTGATCAGGATTTTCTACATTAATTACAATAACCCAAAGTATAATTGCAGAAAGTATAGCGAAAATTTTTAATCCTAAATTAGTCATTTATCTCTTTTCCTTTCCATATACTTATTTTATTCTTAGGCTTTTTCTTTTGATTTATCATATTCATAAGTACACTCTTAAGAAGTTCTGGACTTATGTTGTAATTAATTTTACCTGATCTTGCAAATGATATTGATCCTGTTTCTTCAGAAACAACAACAACAATTGCATCTGATATTTCTGTAACACCAATTGCTGCTCTATGTCTTGTACCAAAAGATTTGCTTATTTCAAGGTCATCCGTAAGTGGTAAATAACATGTTGCAGATGATATTCTATTTTCTTTAACTATAACCGCTCCATCATGAAGTGGTGTATTATGTTCAAATATATTTATTAATAATTGCTCGCTTATTTTAGAATCTAAGAATATTCCTGTATTCTCATATTCTCCAAGTCTAACTTCTTGCTCTATAACTATAAGTGCTCCTACTTTTCCAGCTGATAACTTCATAGCCGTATTTACTATAGCATCTATAGATTTGGTATTAAGTGCTTCTTTCTTAATACCATTAGCTTCTTCAAATCTTGTTATAGCTTGCATTATTCCACCTCTACCTAGTTGCTCTAAAGCTCTCCTAAGTTCTGGTTGGAATAAAATTATAGCTGCTATTATCCCTACTGATATTGTTTTTGAAAATATCCATGTAATGGTAGTAAGCTGTAGTAGATAAGCAAGACTAGCCATTAGAAATATTACAGCAATTCCTTTAAATAAAGTCCATGCTCTAGTACCTTTAATCCACGTAACTACTTTATATATAAGAAGTGCTACTATCGTTATATCTATAATATCAAATAGATTAAGTTGTGGAATTATTATTTGTGACATATTAAATTTCAAAAATAAATCTTGTACCATTCCCATTAGTTAGTCCCCTTTCAGTTTTTTAAATAGTGATCTGCATTATATCTATTGCTCGGATTCCATATAAGCCACTCTGAATATCCAGCGTCATATATAGCCCTAATCTGTGCTCTTATTTCTTCTTTTCCGTAAACTCTATAGTTACCTACTCCAATATATTTAGCAGTAAACCCTTGTATCCAAGGTCTTACAACTGCTTTACCTGGTTTTCCACCTATTATAGATTTTGATGCATCCATTGCACCTGCTATTGTTCTATAAGGTTCAAGATCTGGATGTTTCTTTATTCCAAATGATCCTTTTGCATAATGTGATGGATATACCATTGGGCATATTGCATCAACATGATCTGTTACCATATCATAATCTTGTCCTATTGTAGCTGCATCTACCTTACTTGTCATTATAGCTCCAAATACGTCAGCTGCAACAAACAATCTTTCTTTATGTAATTCTTCTTTTGCATACTCAATGAATTCAGCTATTATTTCTGTCTTACTCTTTTCTGCTGAATCAAATCCATAAGCTATATCTTTACCTCTAGTTTGTTCATGGAATCTTACATAATCAAATTGTATTTCTTTAAACCCAACTTTACCTGCTTCTTTAGCCATTTTTACTATATAATCCCAAGTTTCTCTATTATAAGGGTTCATCCATGTAGTTTTAGAACCACCTGGCTCTCTTGTCTTAAAGAACTCTCCACTTTTATACTTAAGCATCCACTCAGATTTACTATCCTTTATAGTGTCATCTTTAAATGCAACAACTCTTGCTATAGGATATACACCATTTTCTCTTAACTTATCCATAACACTGTGGATATTTCTTATAGATAATCTTTCATTAACTCCATAAGATTTAAGAGTTTCATCATCTGTCTTAAATGAAAGTCTTCCATTATCATCTTTAACATCTATTACAAATGAATTTATTTCTGTTTTGTTAGCTAAATCTATATATGGATTTATTCTATATCCTGCCATGTTTCCACTAACATATATACCTCTAACAACTGGCATCATTCTATATACATTATAATGATCTTCCTCATCTATCATATAACCTTCATAACTTTGACCAGCTATAACTTTCATTTCATTTTTAACTTCTATATCTTTCTTAGCTCCGCTAAATTGGACTAATGAAAATAATATCCCAACAAAAGCTACTGCTATTACTATCAAAACCATTACTTTTAATTCTTTATACATCTTATTATTCATACTTTTCCACCTTATTTTATATTGATAATTTAGTATAACATAAGATTAAAACAAAGATATATATATTTCTTTAATTTTTTATTACAAAACGTTTAAAAAGAACCCTTTTTAGGGCTCTTTCATAATTAAGCTATAATCACTTTAGTTCAAAAAAACTATTATGCTTTTGTTATTAATTTTATTTTTTTTCAGCCATTTCAATGTCATTACTACAAACATTAAGGTTCTTCATATTCTCAAAATATTCATTAATCCCTGATACTTCTCTAAACTCTTCAATTTCACCACTTAAATCAGGATCTGAATCATTAAATTTTATTCTGAGTAACTCTTTAGTCTTACCATGAGATTCCAAAATAGATTGACCAACTAAAATCTTCTGGGCATCTGTTAATTTATTATCCACTTTCAATGAATAAGAAGTATAATTATACTCTCCAACCATACATTTATCTTCGGCAGGTGCCACATCAACTCCCGGGAAAACTTTTTCTGCATGAATTTCAATTTTAGGTGAAATTTCAGCTAACTTATCTATTACCGCTTCTCTTTTTCTTGATTTATTATCTATTTCTAATTTATTTGAAATCATGTTAATTGCTTCTTTATTTTCATTACATACATTCATCATTCTATAATAGTTATATGCTCTTTCACTGTTGTTATCCATTATGATATTTTTCAATACTCTGCTCATGCTATTAAAGCTAGAAGATTGATAGTAAATTCTATTGTTATTAGCATCCAAACAGTCTTTAAGCTTTTTCTTACTAATAACTTCTATTTCATTAACTAATGTTGATAATAATTCCATATCATTTTCATTTTCCTCTTCTAATCCAACTGCAAGAGCCATTAAAAATTTATCATTCAATATGTTTCCTTTTCCTTTTTCTCTCTCAAGGAGCTCTGATCTTAATTCTGTGCTTAATAATTCTGGTTTACTTGCTAAATATATTGGTTCAATAGCAAATTTATCACTGTCTATATCCAATAACACCTTTAACATATCTTGCGTCATATTACCTGACTTTAGAGCGTCTAGTAAAAGATTGTGCAGCCTTTCACTTCCATACATTTGTTGACTAAAAGTTTCTAAATCAATATTCGCACCAGCCTCTTTAGTTAACGCTTCATTACACATTTTAATATCAGTATATTTTTTATGGTCCTCTTTTGACATAATTATTTTTTTAAAAAAATCATAACCTTTCATAATTACACCTCCATTTTTTTCAAAAACTAATATTAGTATATTATAATTAGGATTAATTGTCAATATTTTCTGAATTCTTTTTACTGCAAAAAAAATAATGCTATACTCTTATAGTTAACATTATTTTAATTTTACTATTAGTTTGAAATCTCTTTAATTTTATATTTGATAATACCAGCTGGAACTTCTACTTCAACATTATCTCCTTCTTTTCTTCCGATTAATGCTTCTCCTACTGGAGACTCATTAGAGATTTTACCTTCCATAGGATTAGCTTCTGTAGAACCAACAATCTTATATTCTTGATCTTCTTTTAACTCTTCATCATATATTACTACTTTACATCCTAATGTTACCTTATCAGAACATACACCTTCTTCGATAAGTTCAACATTCTTAAGCATTTCTTCTACTTCTTGAATTCTTCCTTCTACTTCTGCTTGTCTTTCTCTAGCTGCATCATATTCAGCATTCTCAGATAAATCTCCAAGTGCTCTTGCCTCTTTAATAGCTTCTGCAACTTCTTTTCTTTCAACTAATATCAGGTTATCTAATTCATTTTCTAAATCTTTAAGTCCTTCTTTCGTAAGGTAAACTTTTTTATCTTTCATTTGTGCCATTTTTTCACATCCTTATAAATAATCTCTTGCAATTATATATCAATTTCTCTCATATGTAAACCTTAATAACCATTAACATATTTTAAGAAATCGTTATTTCTATCAATAAATATTGTTGTATCTTTTAACTCCTTATATGCATCCATTCTTTTTATAAATCTATAGAACTCTAAATCTTTACTAAGAGCTGCTCTATATATAGTCATTGCTGTTTTGTCAGCTTCTGCTTTTATAAGCGCTGCTTCTACAACCGACTTAGCTACTGTTTCTTTAGCTTGCCTGTCAACTTCAGCTACACTTTTGTTATAAGAAGAATCTCCTTCAGCTTTAAGTTTTTCACTTTCTTTTTGAATCTCTTTTACCATCTTTGTTTCTATACTTGAAATGTTATCCATAGGGAAATTCTTTCTATGAATCCCTATATCAAGAACATGTATACCATATTCTGATTCAAGTTCTTTATTAAGACTTTCTTTCTTTGAAAGTATTTCTTCATTAATTTTTTCTTTATCAAAGAAATCATTAAACTTAAGTCTGTTTGCTGATTGAATTACAACTGGGTAAACTCTATCATCAATAATTCTATTTGATGCACCTTCACTTCCAAGCTTCATATTATAAAGAGCCGGATTTATAATTCTATACTGAGCAAACATTTGAATATCTATTTTTCTCTTATCAAGTGTGTTCACTTTCTCAGTAGTTGATTCATATGTTTTGTATTTAGTACTATACTGAATAACAGAATCAATTATAGGCCATTTGAAATTAAGACCTTTTGTTGATACAAACTTTGGTTCAATATCAAATTCTTTTGTTGCCCATACACTTTTAACCTCATCTAAATCTTCACTATTAACTATTATCTTACTAATTTTACCTGCCGTTTTAACTACAGCTACTTTTGATTCAGGAACAGTATATATAGAGCTCATAAGTACTAGCACTACTATAATTATTCCTGCATAAATCTTTGCAATCTTATCCATACTTATCGCTCCTATCTACTTGTTTCTTTTTTAAATAAATTTTTATCTATATCATAAAACTTATGAATATTTGATGTTTTTGTACCATCTATTACTATTTCATTATTTTCTACAAAAGACTTCATTGCTTCTATATACATTTTTTCTTTAGTAACATTCTTATTCTTAATATACTCTCCATATAGCGCTTCATATTGAGCTACTGAAGCTTTTGCTTCTGCTTCAATCTCTGCCTTATAAGCTTTAGCTGATTCAATATTTTTAATAGCTTCTGCTTCTGCCTTTGGAACTATCATGTTTTGATATTTTTGAGCTTCCTCGAGCTTACTATTTTTATATTGATTAGCTTCCTCAACCATTTGATATGCTGAGTTAACTTGCTCTGGCAAATCTGTATTTTGTGTTTTCACTTCTGTAATTTTAACTCCTGCAGTATATGCATTCATTTTCTTTTGAAGTTCAGGCAATACTTCTGAGTCAATTAAAGCCTTATCTGTTAACGCTTCACTAAGTGAATGTGTCTGCATTGTATTTCTAAGAACGTCTTCAAGTGCTATCTTCATAGTACCTTCAAGATCATCAACCTTTATTAAATAATCAACCGGCTTATCAACTTTATATCTAACCATTAAGTTTATAAGAACAATTGAACTATTGTTATCTTTAGCTCCAACTATCATTGTAGCCTCATCAAAATGATCTCTATATACTGGTGATGAATACTCTGTACCTTCTTTTATAGTTTCATAACCATATTCAATCTTGTAACTCTTTTCAACATTTACTTTAACTACCTTATCAATATACGGTACTTTAAAATTGATACCACTTTTTCTTTCTTCTCTTAAAAACTTATCAAATCTAAATATTACTCCAACTTTACCTGTATCCAAGATATAAATACTGTTCAAAACTGTTACAAATACAAAAATTAGTCCTATAGCTTTCATAGTGTTAATTTTTAGTCTTTCAAAAAATTCGTTTACCTTAGTTTGAAAATCCTTCTTTAACATTAAAGTTCCTCCTCAAATAGAACTAAGTTGAATTCATCTTCCTCAACTTCTTGTTCTTTGTTATTTTCACTAAACTCTTCTTCTAGTGTTTCAAGATCAAATATCATATGATGAAGTAAGTATCTTAATGTCCCTAATACTATCTCAGCATCATCATCTACATGTGCAATATTTGAATCTTCATGTATCTCTACGCCATCTTTCTTTAGCATTTCTTTAAGCTTTTCAATATTTTCATTAACATTTTTAAATACATGGTCTTTACTCTTTCCAGTAGAAAGTATAACTCCCTTACCTTTTCCATCTACAATTTTGTTAAATCTAAAAGAAAGCTTATCTTTACCCTCATTTATATACATAGTTGGTTCATACTTACCTATAGCACTAGTTAAACTTCCAGCTTCTTTAGATATTTTATGTTTAATAGAACCATCTTCGTATTCAAGTACAATCTCTTTGTGATCACCATCACTATTACTACTCTTTTTATTTACCATTTTCTTCTTCTTATTTGTTTTAGTATCATGGTGATATTCTGTATGTATTTCTTCTGTAAGACCTTTATCGTGAAGTTTTATCACTTTAGTCTTATGTGATATTACATTATCTTCAACTGTGTGAACTTTTTTCTTTATAATCTTAGTTTTAAATTTACCTTTTCCATCTATTTCCTTAATTTTAGTATCTACTACCTTAGAACCTTCATCTTCATAAGATCTTTGCTCTATTTCTGAAATAAGTTTTCTAAGTATTTCTGTACCTTCTTCCATAGTAAGTTCATACTTTCTTATTACTTCCTTATTTCCTTCTTTTATAACTTCTTCATGATGCTTTGTAAATATATCTGCCTTTACCTCTACATCATTTATAGATATTGTAAAATAATTATCTAGTACATCTTTTAATTTGCTAAATACATCATCTAATTTCATAGCAAAACCCCTTTCGCCTGTATCATTAAAATTATACCATAGGAATGCAAAAAAATAAAAAGCAAAATGCTTTTTATTTTATATTTGTAAGTAATTTTCTGATACTAAATTTTCTAATCCTGAAATATCTAAAAGTTCAGCAATAAATTTATCTTTCTCTGAGCTTTCTTTGCTCTCAGCAAACTCAATATTTTCAAAAATTCTTTCTTTAATTAAATCTTCTAGCAGTCCTATATAATAACCGTCATCTCCAGTTTCTTCTCCATCTTGAACGCCTTTATTATTCCAAAGTACTACTGACTTATTATCTACATCTATTTTCTTTTCCTCTAAGATTCTATTAACTTCATCATAGTAAGCTCTTACATTTTCTTTTACTTCATCTTCATTTTTACCTGTTGTAAGTAAATACTTCTTACCATGCTCATCTGTACACTTATCAAGCTTAACTGTAAACTTAATAACTTTCTTTTTAAATTCATCTTTTTCTGCTTCACTTAATTCATTATAGTTTACATCTGGATATTCTTTAGCCATAAACTCAGTAAAAGAATTACAGTCTGAAAGTTTTAATTCTTCATTTTTAACCTTATATATTTTGTACTCATATTTACCTACTGCTGTATCTATAATCCCATTTTTAACTTCTTTTTTATTAACTAATTTACCATTCTTATATTCTACTTCAGATTCAACTGTATCTGCTTTTTCCATTACTCTTGTTTTCTTACTAGTAAAATGCTTTTTCATGTCTTTGTATATTTTTGAATACTTCTCTGTGATTTTTTTTCCATTCAAAAATTTAAGAGTATAGTCCTCTTGATTAACTTTTCCGTTTTCACTTTTTATCTTACTCTTTTTATAAAATGTAGTAACTAACTTATTTAATCTTTCGTCATTCTTCTTTATAACTAATATTTTTGTTAAAACGCCTTTTTTCTCTTTTTTGACAGTATCAATTTGTTCAATTAATCTTCTATCTATTTCCTCAGTCCCTACCATTGTAACTTCATATTTTCTAAGGATTTCTTTATTATTAACTTGCGTCTTTTCTTCTACAATTTTCTTATATGGTAAGTTACTTGATTTCTTATTAAAGTAATTTTTAAATACGTTTATAAAACTTTTCCAAAACATCTTTCTACCTCCAGAGCCTCAATGACAAAATTATATCACAACCATTTTAAAATTCAAATAATTTTCAGAAAAAAAGATACAATTAATAAAAATAATTGTATCTTACTATTTATTCAGCTGTTTCTTTGCTTTCTTCTTCTGTGTTATCATCTTCTGTTTCTTGAGTAATTTCCCCACCAAGCTTCTCTATTAGTCCTTCGAAAAACTCTTTATTATTTTCTCTTATTTTCCTAATAGATTCCTGAGTAGCTAATATATATTCTATATTTGCAACTCTCTTTTCATCTAATACCGTGGCTGACATTCTATGGATATTTAGAAATATATTAGGATCTTTTACTATACAATCTTTAAGTTCCTTATTTTGAAATTCAATATCAAGCTCATTAGAAACTTCTTTTAATTCAGCATACTCTTTTGTTTCTATTATAATTTTTAGTTTTTCAATAATTTCTCTATTTTCCATAATTCACCTCTACTTACTCCAAATACTTAATCTTTTCATAGATTTATTACCTAGCTCATCCTTAACTATCAAATTAACAGTTAAGTTTCCTTTTGGTAATCCTGATACATTTTTTTCTATTTTTGTATTACCCTTACTTGTGCTTGTATATTTACTTCCTATAGATGTATTTACAATTGCACCTTTAGCATCTTCTATAAATAGTTCATAATATAAATCTTTTGATACGGTATCTTCCATCATTAATATTAAATCTATCTTCCCTGAATCTGCTATATATGTACTGCTTAAAGTTTTTATGTCTACTTTAGGTGCAGTTTTATCAACCATGTAATACATCATTGTTATGTCACTTTCTAGACCTTCATCATTTTTAGTCTTAACAAATATTGTTTTTAGTCCATCTGTTCCTAGTAAAGTTATACTAGCTTTTAAGTCTCCCTCTTCTACGGCTTCCCATGGCGACCATTCTATTCCGTCATATGAATAACTTACAGCTACTGAATTCTTAATGTTAACATCAAATTTAACTGAGTTTTCATATGATAAATAATATCCTTCTGACTCTTTATATTTACCACTATTATCCTTACTATAACCATTATCTACTTGGTTGTTACCATCACCTGTATCAATTATAGGTATGTACTTTTCTTTACTTTTATAAACAATTTCCGAATCTTCTTCTGAGAAATTTTGAGATTCATCTAAAACTTTTACATATATTATTTTCTTACCATATTCACTTCCAAGATCTAAACCTGCATAGTATCTTTGATAATCTCCTATATGATTTTTCTTCCAAGTTCCTTCATCTGCATCATATCCCCAGAAATCAGTTCTACCAATTTGTCTATATCCTGATCCTGCTGTTTCATATGTTTTTATATAAAACATTACTTTTAAATTTTTAGTTTCTGTTACATTATCTGTTGCTATAAGTCCTACTGCAACATTTCTATCTGATGTAACTTTATCACCATAATTTATTTTATATTCTGATATAGTAGGTGGATTATTCTCACTTGTCATAATGAAATTTTCAAGCCACAATATTTCATCATTTTCAGCTTGACTACCCACTGTTGTTTTTGTAATTGTTTTTATTTTATATAATTTAGCATTCTCAAGTGAGTTTATATAAACTTTTACACTTGTGTCAAATGCTGATGTAAAGACTTCTGAATCATCTTCATCTAAAACAATTACCTTATGTTGTGGCAGCGAATCATTTAGTGTATTATTTGAAATATTTACAATAACACTTCCATCAAATACATTTACATCTATTTTCTCTGGATTAGCTGCTTTCATAGTATAGCTAAGTGTACCCGAACTTTCTCTTGAAACTACTCTATCAAAATTGTCTTTGATATAAACCTTATAATAAATATCATATATGGCATTATATTTATTATCTAATATTCTAAGTTCATTATCTCTTGACCAATCTACTGTAGTTAATTCACCTGAATTAATTCTATATTCATATTTATAACCTTTATCTGCTACATATGAATGATTACTTAATACAGGTATTATTTTTATTACACCTTCTTTGACTTCTACCTTAACATTTGAAATTGCTAAGTTTTCATTAATCTTGTTAACTGTTATTTCTCTTTTACTACTTTGGTTACCATCTTCATCTTCTATCCAGATTTTCACTTTGTTAGCCCCAATATTTGGAATACTAATTTCATTTAATTCTGCTGAAGATAATTTAACTTTATAACCAGTACTTATTACACTACTCTTATTAACCGTTACATCACTTCCACCATTAACTGAAGCTTTTACATATAATTGTTTACCTGAAAGATTGTAATCTACACTTAATGTCACTGCTAAATTTCCAATAACAGTTGTATCATTTTCTGGTGATTCAATTTCAAATGTTGGAATAGCATACTGCGTAACTCTATAAGGATTATCACTTGTTCCAAGCCCTTCAACTAATAAATTTGGACTAATTTCAGTAATAGAATTATCCTCTAATAGTTTTAACTGAGCTTTACCATCATTTAAACTTTCTAGAATATATAATTTTTCATTATTAAGCATTATATGCTCTCCAATTTTAACTTCACTTACCTTATTTGCAACTAGTGTAAATGGGTTTAATATAGATCCATCACCTTTAAAGTTAATGCTCTTATCTATATTTATTACTGGTCTTACACCTCTTGTTCCTCTATATGCATCTGTTTCATTATTATTATATTTGTTTACTCCCATAACCCTTACTTCATTACTATTAAATGCATTTGGCGTTCTTAACCAATAATGCCAATATGAACTTTCAAGTATTCCTGTTGTAAACTCTGATTTTGTTATAGCATCAGCTGTTGGCTTGGCCATATAATAATCATATCCTAGTATTGATCTGTTTTTGTATATATAGTTATAAACCTCTTTAGTTGATAAAAGTCTAACTTTATCTGTAAGATATTTAAAATATGCATCACTATAATTCTTATTTAAATTTCCTATTCTAGGATCTTTTATATATATTTGATTTCCGCCATCTTTTTGAGATTTTTCAACACTTGGCAGAATAGATTTGTATTCTTTATTAAATATTATGTTTGCTTCCCTATCTGAAAAACTAGCTAAGAAACCTTTTTCTGCTTCATAATTATTAAGTCCATTATATACATTAGAGTCAGTTGGTGAATTCCCATATATATAATTAACTGGATCATCTTTACTATTTAACCATCTTCTTATATTACTATTTTCCCAGTTATTAGAACCTGATATTTTTCTTTCATTATTTTCAGATAGCTCACCATTTGCATCAAATGGCTTTATAGATATTATCTTATCTGAAACTAACATCAAACTATCTCCATCTACATTTATGTTTCTCCATAATATATCTTGAGTATTATAGTTACCTAATTTATAGTAGGCTCCTATTTTATTAGTTTGAACATAATAAGGGTCAAGTTCTGTTCCTTCTCCTAATATTTTCACTCCATAATCTAAATAAATTATAGGTCTTACTCCTACTTCATCATCAAATGCTTTAGCATCATCAATTTTACCAGCTGAACTTATATTAACTACTCCACCAGCATCATTTGTAACTGGAGTTCTAAGCCAATATGCAGATGCTTCAGTTAAATTTGTGTTGCTATTCGCTCTTGCTCTTTTTGTTGCTTTACCTAATTCTGAATTAACTTCTGGTAAATATTTTTGAGCCTCATATAGTGACGGTAAATTCACTTTACTTTTTAAAATTTCATACTTTGCACTATTATAATTAGTACTTAATGTTATATCACTTACTGTACCATTATAATTAAATGCCTCCTTACCACCTAAAAAGTTTCCTAACTCTTCTGCTGCTAATACTGATTTAACTTTAACTTCTTTTAGTATGTTTTTTTCTTCCTCTGTGAAAAATCTTAAAAATCCACTTTTCTTGTCATAACCATTTTTACCTGTCTTACTTCTATCTGCTGTTGGTGCATTCTTACCTTTATAGTTAGCTCTATCCCATGAGCTATTAAGCCAGTTAAATAAATTTGATTCTTTATAATTATTAGAACCATATAAAGTTCTATTTCCTGCTCCATCACCTTTTGCATCAAACATATTGAAAGATATTACTTTATCAGATATAAGCATAAGCCCAACTTCATCTTTATTAATAACTTTCCATTTTATATTTTCATCATTATATCTACCAATTTCAAAGTACTCTCCTACTTTTACTTCTTCAGTTTTATTTATAAGTGTATCATTATTATTTAAATTAAATGGACTTCCTTCTGTTCCATCTCCACTTAATTTGTTTATATTACTGCTTATATATATTGCTGGTCTTACACCATTAAGCCCACTTGTTGAACTATCTTTTACATTACCATTTATATCAATATATCTAAAAGAGTTTGAAGTATCTGTTCTTGGAGTTCTTGTCCAAGTATTCCATTTAACTGATTCATTTATTAGAGCATCTTTATATTCACTATTATTTACAGCTTCTGTTGTTGGGTAAGCTGCTAAATACTCTGCTCCAAGTTTTGACTCTGAATATATATAGTCATGAGCTTCTTTTAAACTTAATAAAAATACCTTATCTTTTATATTTTTATATATAGAATCATCATAATTTGAAATTGCTAAGTCTATTGTTCCAAGATTAATTGTATGATCTGCTGTCCCACCGTCTTTTTCAAGTTCTTCTCCATCAAACTTTGTAATTAATGTTTTATGCATTACTGGCTGTATTAATCTCTTTTCAGCTTCTGTAAATCCATTTAAGAAACCTAACTCGTTTTCATAACCATTTTTACTATCCCAAAAAGATTCTGAGCTTGGAATTGCTCCTGTCCAGTTTACTTCTTTTTCACTATTAAGCCATTCTCTTATATTTGAAAACTCCCAGTTGTTACTTCCAAATTTTTCTCTATCATCTGATATAGCTGCTACATTTGAAAGCTGTGAAAAAGTTCCACTTTCTGCTCCATCTAAATTTTTAATAGAAAGTGTCTTATCACTAAGAAGCATATATTCACTTTTACCATCTCCGTTTATATCTTCTTTATGTATTACTCTCCATTTAATTACTTGACTATTATAATTACCTAAATTTACATATTCTCCAATTTCTAAAGTATCAGAAGCAATTGCTTCTGATTTTAAATTGAAAGTATTAAATATTAAACATATTATTAAAAAACTCGCTATAATTTTTCTCATATTTTTCACTCCATACTATATATTTACATTCTATTTTATTATATCATATTAAGTAAATTATATACTACATTTGGAGGTAATATTTTGACAATTAATAAAACAGATAAAAATAACATTAATAAATTTTATTTATCATCATTTTTTTATTCAATTGGAGCTGCAATTGTTCCTCTTGGAACTACTATAAACTATTTTGTTAGTAGTATGGGAATGTCTAAGGTTTTCATAGCTCTGCTTAACGCTTTAGCTCTTTCACTTATGAGATTTCCACAATTCTTTATGGCAAAAAAAATAAAAGAAAGTAAAAACCCTTTTCCAATATATATATCTGTTCTTTTTACTAAAACGCTTATATATTTTTTAATTGGTATAACTGTTTTACTTTCATCAAATGATACCTTTACAATAGTTGCATTTTATATTCTTTATTCTATATATTCTATAAGCTCTGGAATAACTAACGTTTATAGAGTAGAAATAAATGGTAATATGATACCAAAAGAAATACTTGGCCATGTTTATGGTTATAATGCATCAATTGCAAATATTGGTCAGCTTATCGGTTCTGGAATAATTGCAACACTCCCAATATTCTTTGGTGTTCCAAAGTTCTATGGATTACTTTTTATAATAATGGGGGTTTTCTCACTAATATGTTCGCTATTTTTAGCTAGCATTAAATATACACATGAAAATACACACTGTATTCACCTTACTTTTAAAGAGTATTTTAAAATGTGCATGACTACTTTAAAAGAAGATACAGAACTTATAAAATTTATAACTACTAAGATTTTCTCAATGCTTGGAACTGTAATATTTACATTCTTAGTAATCTATGCAAATGATACAATTGGAGTTAATCTTAAAAGTATATTTTTTATAAATATACTATATGTAATATCAAAAATTATAGCTAGCGTATTTTGGGGTTATATAGATGATCTTCATACATGGAAATTTTCATATTTCTTCGGAAGATTATTACACATATTAAACCTTATACTGCTTATATCATTCAAAAATATAGAAATCTTCTACATAGCATTTATTTTAAAGGGAATTACAGAAAGTTGCTTCCAAGTTGGAACAGAGAAAGCTTATATAGATTTAGGCGGAGAAAACAAATCATTATATACTGGAATAATAAACCTTGTTACTTTCCCAGTAGTTTTAACTGCTACTATTGCTGTTGGTTATATAATAGACACTTTAGGGTATAACTTCACTTTCTATATGTCTATATTCTTCTTAATCCTTTCAATCTTAGGATTATTTACACATAAAAAAGTTAGTACTAATTAGTACTAACTTTTTTTATGTGAATATTTAACTATAAGACCTTCTACTCCTGCTTCTGGCTTTATTTTACCTGTCTTAATTGCATAATCTATTTCTAATGAATCCTTATATGCATCTTTTAAATCATTTAATGTAAAATTATTAGTCTGCGTGCTGAGGTCTCTTACAACAAAATCTCTTGAACCTATTTTAGTAGCTATAGCTCTATTATCATAACCTTTTCCCTTTAAGTACTTAACCTGCATTAGCATTTTAAATTGCCTTGCTATCATCGTAAGTATCATTATAGGATGTTCTTTTTGGTAAAGAAGTGATTCATATGTTTCAATAGCTCTTTTCGTATCTTTAAGTCCTATATACTTAACCAAATCAAATATTTTAATTTCTGATGTTTTATCACAAACTTCTTCAATATCGATTTCATTTATAGTTCCTTCTTTTACATAACATACAAGCTTGTCTAAATTAAGCTTAATCTGGTTCATATCACTTCCAACATTTCTAATTATAAGGCTAGCATCTCTTGAATCAATACCTAGCCCTTCTTTCTTAAGTGCATTTTCTATCCATCTTACAAGTTCAGCTTCTTTTTGAAGTGCAAATTCTACTACACTTCCCTTTTTATCTACAAACTTATAAAGTTTATTCCTTTTATCAACAGTTTCTTCAACAAATATGATTATATTTGTTTCTGGAACATTTTCAAGTGACTCAAGCAACTTCTCAACATCATCTTTCTTTCCTTTTGAAAAAAGATTACTCATTTTAACTATTATAAGTCTATACTCACTCATAAAAGGAAGTGTTTCAATAGAATCAGCGATACTATCTATATTCATATTTTCATCATCAAATATATCCATGTTCATCATTTCATTTTGAGAAACAATATTCTCTTTCATTTGCGTTAGATAATAATCCTTTAAAAAGTTTTCTGCACCATAAAAGAGATAAATATTATCATATTTTCCACTTTTTATATGCTCCTTTAAAACTTTCATCTACACTTCATCTACCTTTTCTTTTAATTCTTTAAATGTGTTTTTTACAAATAATTTAACATCTAATTCAAGCCCTGTATCAACCTTACTTACTAATGATACGTACTCTATATTCCCTTCAGGTCCTTTTATTGGTGAATAATCTATCCTATTTAAATATAATCCATTCTCACTTAAAAACTCTATAATATTTTCTATTACTTCTACATGTGTTTTTTCTTCTCTTACTACACCTTTTTTACCAACCTTTTCTCTTCCTGCTTCAAACTGTGGCTTTATAAGACATACCATTTGACCTTCATCTTTTAATAAGTTGCTAACTGGCATTATAACTTTTGTAAGTGATATAAATGATACATCAAAAGATGCAAAATCTGCTTTTTCAGATATCATAGTATCATCTAAATATCTTACATTTGTCTTTTCCATTGATACTACTCTTTCATCACTTCTAAGTTTCCATGCAAGTTGGTTTGTTCCTACATCAATTGAATATACTTTTACAGCTCCATTTTGAAGCATGCAATCAGTAAACCCCCCTGTTGAAGCACCTATATCAAAACAAACTTTTCCTTCAAGATTAAGTTCAAATTCAGCTATAGCTTTTTCAAGTTTATATCCACCTCTGCTAACATATTTAAGCTGCTTACCTTTATATCTTATTTCAGCTGTTATGTCTACTTTTTTACCTGGTTTATCTTCAGGCTCATCATTAACTAAAACCTTACCTGTCATTATTATAGCTTTCGCTTTTTCTCTTGAATCAGCAAATCCTTGCTCTACAAGTAATATATCTAATCTTTCTTTTTTCATCTTTAACCTCTTCTATATTATTTACTTACTTTAGTATATATTCTTTACTAAATCTTTTCAAGAAAAAAGCACTTGATATATTATATCAAATGCTTAAACTCTACTTACTCCAAAGATTCATACTAGCTTTCCCTTCATTTCCAAGCTGATCTTTCACTATAACTTCTACGCTATAACTTCCAGCCTTGAGTCCACTTATTGGCTCTAAGATACTAGTTGCTCCATTTGTTTTTCCTTCTATAACTTTCTCACTACTTTCAGACTTAACTGTTATCTTATATGAAAGGTCTTTACTTACATTATCCTTTGCTTCAAGTTTTAATGTTACCTTTCCATCTTTTGCTATTCTTATATTATTACTTGTTGTTATATTTACATCTGGACCTTCTCTATCTAGTAAGTAATATATTACTTTTATATCTCCTTCAGCTTTCGCTTCATCTCTTACTCTTACGTAAACTGTTTTTACTATTCCTACCTTCTCATCTAATTCTACATACTTAAGTATTGTAGAATCTTTTACCTTCTCCCATGGTGACCATACTACTGAGTCTTTTGATACTGCAAACTCATCTCCTGATGATGAATACTCTATCTTAACTAATCTTTCTCTTGTTAAGATTCTTCCATCTTCATCATATAATATATCACTCACTTCTGATCCTGTATCAGTAGGTTTTTCTACTATTACTGGCTTACTAGTATTTGTTTGATATGTTACTAGCTTTGTAAGTCTTGCCTTATTACTTCCTTCATCTACTATAGT
>JAOARL010000015.1 GCA_025210555.1 Clostridia bacterium | reverse complement strand
GTATCCGTCAAAGAATAGACGTATAGAAATTAAATTTAATACCTGATAAAATTTAATCCAGTAGGAGAATTAACTCTTACTGGATTTATTCTTTTTAGGTTCAATTTTTAGTTTTTGAGGAATCTCACTGGACCAAGGGAGAAGTCTTGATAAAGATGATATATCTTTGTTTTCTAGCTTTGATAATTCATCCATCAAATATAATAGATATTTTTCTACAGCTAAGTGGTTAAGCTTTGCTGTTTCTATGATACTATAAAGCATGGCACTAGAATTTGCTCCTTTTGTCGATGCTGAAAAGAGCCAGTTTTTACGACCTATAACAAATGGCTTTATAGATCTTTCAGCTCCATTATTATCTATTTCAAGTGTTCCATCTTCTAAAAATATACGATAATTTGGTAAAAGCTTCTTTGTGTAATCTAAAGCTTTTCCTAATGGACTTTTAGGTACGGCATCTTTTAGTTCTCTATCTACATAAGCCATAAATTCTTCTATTATTGGCTTTGATTTTTCAAGTCTTGCTTTGTAACGTATATCATAGTAATCTTCTTTTTCACTATGTTCTTCTCTAAGCTTTTTTTCGATTGCATAAAGCTTGGCACAATAATTAAACCCTATTAATGCTCTAGATTCTTTCAGGGCTTCTTCGTTCAGGTTAACTATTATTTCATGAAATTTTCTTCTTATGTGTGCTAGACAATACATCCTTTTTACATCTTCAACTTGATTATAGCCTGTATAACCATCTGTTTGAATGACTCCAGCAAAAGCTTTTAAAAAGTTCTTAGGGCAAGAACCAGATCGGGTTTTTTGATAGTCATAAAGAACTATTGGGGCTTTTTCTATAGGAGACTTGTAAAGCCACATATATTTCTTTTTCTTAGAATCCTTTCCCTTATCATCTATTACCCGAAGGGTAGTTTCATCAGCTTGAATATAGTCTCTTTTTACAAGCTCTTCTTTCATAAGTTCATAAATAGGCATTAGTTCATTTGTTGAATTTATGATCCAATTTGATAAGGTTTGTCTTGAAAGCTTTGCTCCCATCATCTTAAAATATGATTCTTGCCTGTATAAAGGCATCGCATACTGATATTTTAAGTTAATCACATGACTAAGAAGATCATTTGATGCCATACTTTTATATAGTAGGGTACTAGGAGCTTTTGTTGTTATAATATTTGCCTGATCATCTCTTTTTTCACAGGATCTACAGGCATAGCTATAGGTTATATGCTCTTCTACATATAACTTTGCTGGAATTATTTTCAGAATCTCTTTTGATTTCTTTCCTATAACTACTAAATCATCTGAGCATTTTTCGCAAGTTTGTTCATTTTCAGCTAATTTATGCTCTATGACTACTTTTTCTAAGTTGGCTAAATTATCTTTTTTACCTATAGTTTTAGAGGGCTTATTTCTTTTGTAAGTAATTTCTTCAATTGTTGGTTCTTCTATCTTTAAATTGCTGAATTTTTCAGCTTCATCAAAGATAGATATTTGCATGGAGCTTGATTGCTCACTAGAAGAACCGAATATTTTCCTATTCTTATTTAAAACTTGATTTTTAAGATAGGCTAATTCATTTTTTAGATTAGCTATTTCTTTATCCTTGGATTTTATTTCATTATCCCTTGTTTTAAGTGCTTCTTCCATTTTTAAAATCAGATTTTTAGTTTTTTCATCTAACTGATCTTTGTAGTATAAATCGCTCATGCCATTACCCTCGTTTTCTATTAAAATTCAAGTAATTATACCACAAAACCATTGAAATTTTAAGCTTCAATTTGATTTTGTGGTATCTTTTAAAAGTAATTTTTTTCTTTAATTGGTTTAAACTTTGAAATAGTTCGCACTTCGTATCCTTTAAGCAGCCATCTTAATTCTTCCACAGTCACCTTAAGAGCTTCTTCTTTTGACATAGGCCATTTAAATTTACTTCGTTCTAAGCGATGGTAGTATAACCAAAATCCATCATCGAAATGTAGTATTTTAAGCTTATTCATCTGTCTATTACAAAAAACAAATAATGCCTTTTCAAAAAGATCTAACTGAAACTGGGTTTGAACAATTATGCTTAGTCCATCAATACTTTTTCTAAGATCTGTAGCCCCACAAGCTAAGTAAACTGTATCTATTTTATGTATGTTTAGCATATTTTTATAATAGCTTCCATAATAGATGATAGAGAAGCTTTGTCATTATTTTGAATATATATCTTAGCTTTTCCTATCTCAATTCTAATATTATTTGTTGGATACGATTTGGATGTATTAGATATCTTTTCAGAAGATTTTTCTTTAAGGTTAACAGGATGAAATACTTGATGATCTTTCTTTTTGATATTTTTTCTTCTGTAATATAGTTGATGGATGCTAATGTTATTTTCTTTACAAAAGTCTTTGATAGATCCTTTATGTAAAGAAAATCTGTTTAAAATATCGTCCCAATCAATAGATGATGATTCTCCATTCATAACAGATAATTCCTCCTCCTTAGGT